>NZ_QKTF01000004.1:0-372816 GCF_003234745.1 Curtobacterium sp. MCLR17_039 | reverse complement strand
ACATCAGCGAGGACGCCGCCGGCCTGCTGAACAAGACCTTCGGCACCGACGCCGTCAAGCGCGGCCTGCTCGTCGGCACCGCCACCATCACCGCCCAGATCAAGTAACACCTGCCGCAACACCGCTCGACACGAAGAGTCGCTCCGCCGATCAGGGCGGAGCGGCTCTTCGTCGTTCGCGGTTCCGCCGGTGGTGCTGCTTCTCCCAGTGGCCGAGCCTACGATCGAGCGAATGCCCGCTCCTCGCTCGACCCCCACCGACGACCGACCCGGGCCGGACGACTTCATCCGCGTCCGTGGCGCCCGCGAGAACAACCTGCGCGACGTCGACGTGGACATCCCCCGCGACCGGATCGTCGCGTTCACCGGCGTCTCCGGCTCCGGCAAGTCCTCGCTCGCCTTCGGCACCGTCTTCGCCGAGGCCCAGCGGCGGTTCCTCGAGTCCGTCGCGCCGTACGCGCGCCGGCTGATCGCGCAGGGGTCCACCCCGCACGTCGACTCGATCACCGGACTGCCGCCCGCCGTCGCCCTGCAGCAGCGCCGCGGCGCCCCGAGCTCCCGCTCCACCGTCGGCACCATGACCACGCTGTCGAACTCGATGCGCATGCTCTACTCGCGCGCCGGCACCTACCCGTCCGGCGCCGACCGGCTCGAGTCGGACTCCTTCTCGCCGAACACCGTCGCCGGCGCCTGCCCCCGGTGCCACGGCATCGGGACCGCGCACGAGGTCACCGAGGCATCGGCCGTGCACGATCCGTCGCTGAGCATCCGCGACGGCGCGATCACCGCCTGGCCCGGTGCGTGGCAGGGCAAGAACCTGCGCGACGTCACCGCCGTGCTCGGCTACGACATCGACCGCCCGTGGCGCGAGCTGTCGCGCAAGGACCGCGACTGGCTGCTCTTCACCGAGGAACAACCCGTCGTGCAGGTGCAGCCGAAGCGCGACCGTGTGGCCAAGCCCTACAAGGGCCGGTTCTGGAGTGCCCGCCAGTTCGTGCTGCACACCCTCGCCGACTCGCAGAGCGAGACCCAGCGCAAGAAGGTGCTGCAGTTCGTCGAGTCCGGCCCGTGCGGGCTGTGCGGCGGCACCGGTCTGACCCGAGCCGCCCTCGCCGTCACGATCGGCGGCCACTCGATCGCCGAGCTGAACGCCCTGCCGTTGTCCGGCCTTGCCGACGTCCTGCGCCCGATCGCGGCGATCACCGACGCGGCAGCGGCGACGTCACGAGCATCGTCCGGCGAGCACACCGAGGTCGCCGTGGCGATCTCCCGCGACCTGCTCACCCGCGTCGAGGTCCTGGTCGGCCTGGGTCTCGGCTACCTCGCGCTCGACCGCGCCACCCCGACGCTCTCCCCCGGTGAGAGCCAGCGGCTGCGGATCGCGACGCAGCTGCGCTCCGGCCTGTTCGGCGTCGTCTACGTGCTCGACGAACCGAGCGCCGGGCTGCACCCCGCCGATGCCGAGTCCCTCGTCGACGTCCTCGACGACCTGCGCGCCGGCGGCAACAGCGTCTTCGTCGTCGAGCACGACATGAGCATCGTGCGGCGAGCCGACTGGATCGTCGACGTCGGCCCCCGCGCGGGCACCGGCGGCGGCACCGTCCTGTACAGCGGCCCGGTCGCCGGCCTGGCCGAGGTCGAGGCCTCGGTCACCCGGCGCTTCCTGGAACCCCGGCAGCCGACCGCCGACCGCGCCGTCCGGTCCCCGATCGGCACCCTCGAACTCCGCGACCTCACCCTGCACAACCTGCGGGGGCTCGACGTCGACCTGCCGCTCGGTGTGCTCACCGCGGTCACCGGGGTCAGCGGCTCCGGCAAGTCGTCGCTCGTCGGTGGCGTGCTGCCCGGCGTCGCGACGTCGCACCCGCTCATCGACCGCGTCGTGCAGGTCGACCAGAAGCCGATCGGCCGGACGCCCCGCTCGAACCTCGCCACCTACACCGGCCTGTTCGACGCGGTCCGGGCCGCCTTCGCCCAGACCGACGAGGCGAAGGCCCGGGGCTGGACCGCCGGACGGTTCTCGTTCAACGTCGCCGGCGGCCGGTGCGAGGTCTGCCAGGGCGAGGGGTCGGTGTCCGTCGAACTCCTCTTCCTGCCGGGCAGCTGGGCACCGTGCCCCGAGTGCCACGGCTCCCGCTACACCGCCGAGACGCTCGAGGTCCGGTGGAACGGAGCGTCCATCGCCGACGTCCTCGGCATGACCGTCGACGAAGCGGCGCCGTTCCTGGCGTCCCTGCCCGCAGCCGGGCGCGGACTCGAGACCCTCCGCGAGGTCGGCCTCGGCTACCTGCGGCTCGGCCAGCCCGCTCCGGAGCTCTCCGGCGGCGAAGCGCAGCGCATCAAGCTCGCCACGGAACTGCAGCGTGCGCGGACCGGCCACACCCTGTACCTGCTCGACGAGCCCACCACCGGCCTGCACCCGGCCGACGTCGAGCTGCTCACCGCCCAGCTCGCCCGCCTGACCGACGCGGGCAACACGGTCGTCGTGGTGGAGCACGCCATGGACGTCGTCGCGAGCGCCGACCACGTCATCGACATGGGCCCGTCGGGCGGCGACGACGGCGGTCGGGTCGTCGCCTCCGGCACGCCCGCCGAGGTCGCCGCGTCGACCACCAGCCGGACCGCGCCCTACCTGCGGGACCAGCTCGGTCGCTGACGCAGAAGTGCCCGCCAGGATCGCTCCTGGCGGGCACTTCGTGGCTGCCGCTGGTTACCGCTGGACCGCTTCCGGGGCGTCGTCGCGGAAGAAGTCGCTGCCACTGTGCGTGTAGCCGACCTCACCCGTCCGACGCCACTGCTTGCGGACGCGCTTGAAGGTGGTGATGCGTGCAGGTTCGACGTTCTCGTCGCTCGTGTAGGCGCTCATGGCTGATCTCCCTGTGTGATTGGCCGTGGTTCCTTGGCCCCCCCCGAAATGGAGGCTAGCGAGCGCCTCGGAGCCGAGTTCGCAATCCGTCCCGGAACGTCCGTGGAACGCAATTCCGGCCGTGCTGAGAGCCCGATCGCGCCCCTCCGGCACCGGGGTGCTCGTCCACGCCGAACGAGGATCCCCGCATGACCTGCTGCGATCATGGTGGCTTCGACCGGATCAGGAGGACGAGCGTGACCGCTGCGAACCGAGCCGTGATCATCGACGCAGGGGGCGACGTCACCGCCGACCTCGGCGATCGCTACGAAGCGAGCGCGCTGGTGGAATGGGCGAGTGTCACGAAGACCGTGACCGCCGCCGCCGTGCTCGTCCTCCTCGCTGAACGGGACATCCCACGGGACACCCCTGCCCGGGACCTGTTGCCGGACGTCCCCGACGACGCCACCTACACGGTCGACGACTTGATCCGACACCGCTCGGGCCTGCCCCGTGTGCACCAGGGCATGTCGGCCGGGATCGTCGGCGACCCGTACGCGGACGTGTCCGAGGCGGACGTCACGCGTGTGCTGCGCCAGACCCCGACGACGCCGGGTGAGCGGGACTACTCCAACCTCGGCTACGCGGTGCTCGGTCGGCTGCTCGAGCACGTCGCGCAGGAGGCATGGTCCACGGTCGCCGAGCGGACGGTCCTGGCTCCGCTCGGCATCACCAGCGCCACCCTCGACCCGGCACCCGAGCGACGAACGCTGCTCCGATCGTGGCGGGGCCGCCCCCGTGAACCCTGGACCATCGGATCAGGTCCCTACGCACCGGCCGGCGGGATCTGGTCGACCATGTCCGACCTCCTGCGGTTCGGCGTGGGGATCGGACGCATCGAGCCGGACTTCCTGGCGTGGGAGCACCGCGACGGGCTGATCTGGCATAGCGGGCAGACACGGGACGCCGGCGTCTGTCTGCTCCGTCACGGCGACGTCACGATCGCGTCGCACGCCCTCGGCGCAGCGCCCGGAGCCGCTGACCGGCTCGCCGTCCGACGCCTCCGTGCCGTGGGAGTCGTCGCGTGAGCGGCGGCACGCGAGCTGGAGATGTCCTGCAGGTGGCCCTGGACGACTCCCGGCAGAGCTCGTTCAAGCGTCTGGCCCGGACGACGGCGGCATTGGCCCTGGCCGCGATGGGCGGTGCCGGTGAGGACTTCCTGCCGAGCTTCGACCTGGTCGTCCGCCGTCGTGACGACGGCGCGGAGGTCCTCCGGACGCGAGCCGGAGACGCGGATCAGGCCGAACGGCTCCTCGAGACCGTGGAACGAGACCTGGACGAGAAGGACGTCACGACGTTCGTCAGCGAGTGGCGCGTCATCGAGCGCTGAGGGAGCGCGCGGGCGGACTCAGGAACGCAGGCCGAGCACCAGGTCGTGGACCACGCGCGCTGCGCGTGCCGCGGCGTCGTCCAGGTGCTCGCGGAACTCGGAGCCGTCCGGCGCGCAGAGGTCGCTGATGCACCGGACGGACACGAACGGCATGTCGTGTACGTGGGCGAACTGCGCGATGGCTGCCGACTCCATGTCGACTGCGGCCACGTCGGGGAACGCGACCCGGAGTGCGCGGGCACGGCCCTCGGTCACGAAGACCTCGCTCGAGCCGATCGTCGCCGATCGCAGCGGCCACGCGATGTCGGCGCCCATCGCGAGCTCGACGAGCCGGGCATCCGGCGCGTAGCCGGTCGGCATGCCGGGGACCTGGCCCAGGGCGTAGCCGAACGCGGTGGCGTCGGCGTTGAGGTTGACGTACCGGTCACCGACCACGACGTCACCGATGGCGACACCGTGCATGAGCCCGCCGGCGGTCCCGACGCTGATCACCGGGATGCCCGGGCCGAAGTCGTGGAAGCCGTGGGCGACCGCGGCCGTGGCGTTCGTGAAGCCGATGCCGCTGCGGCGCACGACGACCGTGGCGCCGCCGATGTCGAGCAGCTGGTGCGGGTCGTGGCCACCGACGGGGCCGTCGAGGACGGGGACGCCGCCGAAGAGGTCGGCGAAGGCCGAGACCTCTTCGCTCATGGCCGCGATGATGATCGCGACGGGTTGCTGCTGCACTGATCGATCCTCCCACGCCGGGCGCTCGCGGACGTGCAGGTCGGATCGTCGCGGTCGCTACTGGCGGGGGTCCTGGCGGGCCAGCTCGTCGGCGACGAAGGCGGCGAGTGCGTCGGCGCCGAAGTGGTCGTCGGCGGTGATCGTGACGACGGTGCCGGTGCCGGTGTCGGTGTCGGTGTCGGTGTCGGTGTCGGTCTGGTCGAACAGGAGCATCTGCCCGTACGCACCGTGCAGCCGCCAGAGCCGCCCGGGGCCACCCCACCCCGCCATCGCGTACCGCTCGTAGCCGGGGCCGGTGCCCTCGCGCTCCACCCAGCCGGTGTGCATCGCATCGCACCACCGCGCGCTGACGATCCGCTGTCCGTCGACGACCCCGCGGTCGCGGATCAGGTGCCCGATGCGGGCGAGTTCCTCGGTGCTGAGCGACAGCCCCTCGCCCGCGGCGACGAACCCGTTCGGGCAGCGCTGCCACTCGACGTCCCGGATGCCGAGCGGCGCGAACAGCCGCTCCGCGACGAACGCGCCGACGTCGCCGACCCGGGTCTCGAGCACGCGCATCGCGGTGTAGGTGCTGGCGTTCGCGTACTGGAACACCCGGCCGCGGGACGGGCGCCGCAGGAACTCGGCCGCCAGGTCCGGCCAGTCCGTCAGCTCGGTCGCCGACCAGGGCATGTCGATCCCGCTGGTCATGGTGAGCAGGTGGCGGAGGGTGACCCGGTCGACGCCGTCGCCGAGGACGAGGCCGGTCTCCGCCCCGAGGCCGGTGCCGACCAGGTACGTCGCGATCGGTTCGTCGAGGTCGACCAGGCCATCGTCGGCCGCGATGCCGGTGGCCAGGACGCAGACTCCCTTGGCGGCGGAGTGGACCTCGCGTCGGACGTCGGGGGTCCAGTGGTGCTCGGCGACGTCGTCCACGGTGCCGTTGGTGCCCGGCGCCGAAGTCCGCGTGCGCACGTGGATGCCGTGTGCGGCGAACCCCGTCGCGTCGATGTGCCGGACGACGGCGTCGAGGATGGTCGCGGCGGTGTGCACACCCCATCTTCTCGTGGCCGGGCGGCTGCGGGGACGGGCAGGGGCCGCCGCGTACCGTCCGGCTCGTGTCCGACGAACAGCCCCGCCGCCCCGATCCCACCCGCGTCGGCGACCAGCCCGCACTCCGGACGGCGTCGGGCTCGAACTGGCTCGTGTGGGGAGCCGTCACGGCCGTCATCGTCGCCGCGGTGATGGTGCTCATGGCGATCCGAGCGCCGGCGATCGGCTGGCCGGCGCTGGTGCTCGTCGTCGCGTTGTTCGTGGCGATGGTCGTGGTGCGGACGGCCGTCCGGCCGCAGCGGGCCCGACTCGTCACCCTGGCCGTGCTCGACCTCGCCATCGTGGTCGTCGGGTTGGTGGCGACCCTGGCGGTCCTGTACTCGACCCCGGTGGGCTGATGCTGCGGTAGCTTGTTGATAACGCTTCTCACTAAGATGGGGCCCAGCGACCACACGACAGTGGCCGTTCCATCGACGCAGCCGCAGCTGCTGGGAAGACCGACCCCATGCCACCACCACACCCCACCGAGACCCTCGACGCCCTCGTGGTCGGAGCCGGACCGGCCGGCGTCGGCACCGGCTTGGCACTCCACGCCGTCGACGGCCTGCTGTTCGGCGTCGTCGAACGCGGCGTCGTCGGGGACACGTTCCGGCGGTGGCCCGAGCACCAGCGGTTCCTGACGCCGTCCTTCACCGGGAACGGGTTCGGGGCCACCGACCTCAACGCGGTCCACCCGCGCACCTCACCCGCCTACAGCCTGGGGACCGACTACCCCTCGGGGCCGGAGTACGCCCGGTACCTGCGCGGCGTCGTCGCGGCCTTCCACCTGCCGACCCTGCTCGACACCGAGGTCGAGCGCATCGAGCCGGACGACGACGGCTTCCGCGTGACCACGAGCCGCGGCCCCGTCATCACCCGCAACGTGGTCTGGGCCGGCGGCGAGTTCTCCGACCCGATCCTGCCCCGTTGCGCGGGCACCTCGCTCGGGGTGCACGCGTCCGCCGAGGCAGCCTGGGTGGCGCAGTCCGGACACGTGGTGGTCGTGGGTGGCTTCGAGTCCGGCATCGACCTGGCGTGCCACCACGTCGAGCAGGGGGCGACGGTGACGGTCGTCGACCCGTCCCACCCCTGGGACGCCGGCAGCGGGTCCGACCCGTCGTTCCGCCTCGCCCCGCGGACCCGTCAGCGGCTCGCGGCCGCGCGGGCCAGCGGACGCCTCGCCGTGGTCGACGACGGACAGGTCACCGGCATCAAACGGTCCGGAGAGGGGTTCACCGTCGGCGTCGCCGGACGGACCGCCTTGGTGTCGGACGCGCCACCGATCCTCGCCACCGGGTACGGCCCGGGGCTCGGGCCGGCCGCGAGCCTGTTCGACACCCGCGCGGACGGCTGGCCGCTGCTCACCGAGGACGACGAGTCGACCACCACGCCCGGGCTGTTCCTGGCCGGCACGGCGCTCCGGCACGGTGGGCTGCAGTTCTGCTTCGTGTACAAGTTCCGGCAGCGGTTCGCCCACGTCGCCCGCGTCATCGGCGAACGAGCCGGGCGCGACTGCGGCGCCCTGCAGGAGTGGGACGACGCCGGGATGCTCACCGACGACCTGAGCTGCTGCGGTGTCGAATGCGCGTGCTGATCCCGGCACAGCGGCCCGCCCACCCCGCCGGTGCACGGCTCTGGGCCACCCCCGCGATCGTCGGCGGCGCCATCCTGGTCGGGTCGGTGATCGGCGGGGCCTCCCCCGCGAGCGGCGACGCCATGGGCTCCGTGGTGGACCCGTTGGTGATCACCCTGGTCGTCGCCCTGTTCGTCGACGTCCCGCTGCGCCGCCTCCCACGGACGACGGGCGCGTGGAAGGTCATCGGCATCGCCTGGAGCATGAACTTCCTGCTCGCCCCGCTCGTCGCCTTCCTGCTCACCCGCGTGGCCCTGCCCGGGCACCCCGCCGTCCAGCTCGGCGTGATGCTGTACTTCCTGGCACCCTGCACCGACTGGTTCCTGGCGTTCACCCGCCTGAGCGACGGGGACACCGCTGTCGGGGCCACCCTGCTGCCGATCAACATGGTCACCCAGCTGCTGCTGTTCCCGGTGTGGATCACGGTCCTGGGCGGCAACGCCGGCGTCGATGCCGTGGGGACCGTCGGCACCCTGCTGCAGTGGTTCGTCCTGCCCGCCGCGATCGCCGTGGTGATCCGCCTCGGGATCTCACTGCTGCCGGACGGCGCTCGAGCCCGCGCCGCCGCCCTGCCCGGCCGCGCGGTTCCCTGGATCGTGGGCGCGATGGTCGCCGGGCTCTTCGCCTCGCACATCGCGCTGCTGCTGGCGAACCTGCCGGTGTTCGTCGCCGTGCTGGGGTGCGCGGTGGTCTTCTTCGCCGTCATGTTCATCGCAGCCGAGTGGGCGTCACGCCTCGCCGCCCTGTCGTACCCGCGGTCGGCGCTGCTCGCGATGACGACGGCGGCCCGCAACGCGCCCCTGATGATCGGGCTGACGAGTGCCGCACTCCCCCACCAGCCACTGGTCACCACGGCGATCGTCGTCGGCATGCTCGTCGAGTTCCCGCACCTGCTCGCGGTCCGCCACCTGCTGCTGCGTCGGCGACGTGGTCAGCACGCCGAGCGACGCCTGCGCGGCACCGCAGCGTGGGGGCACCCGTGACACATCGGGTCCGACTCGTCGTCGTGCCCACCGAGCGGCGGGTGATCGAGACCGAGCACGACGACCGGCGGACGGCGCTCCTGCTCGCGCTCGGCCAGGTGCCGCTCGGGTACACGGTCACCGACGTCGACGTGCTGCCGGAACACGAGGACACAGAGGGCTGCCCGGCGGAGCCGGACGCGGTCTGAACGGGGCGCTCCGACGGCGCTGGTGCGGCCCGAGACGGTCGCGACGCCGGACCGGAGGCCCGTGACAGCCCGCACCGCGCCTCCAGTCCGGTGCAGGTCGCGACCAGTGCACGTGGCCGGCTACGCGCTGTCGGTCACCGTCGGCTGCGCCTGCCGCAGCCCGGTGACCAGGAGGGTCACGATCGTCCGGACGTCGTAGTCGGGGTCCTGGGGACTCCACGCCACCAGGTCACCCACGGCCCGGAGCAGCTGGTACGGCGGGGTCGGTGCGGCCACCTCGCCGGACGCCCGCGCGGCGTCGAGCAGCCGGCCGAGCACGGGCACGAGCTCGTCGACGAACAGCGTGTGCAGCGCCGTGAAGCCGTCGGCGTCGCCCTCCCAGACACGCGCCAGGCCGTGCTTGGTGCCGAGGAAGTCGACGAACTGGTGCACCCAGCGCAGCAGGGCGGCGAACGGCGTCGGTTCAGAGTCGAGCAGCGCCGGCCCCGCGTCGACCAGGGCCTCGATCTGGTGCCGGTAGACAGCGACGACCAGGTCCGAACGGGTCGGGAAGTGCCGGTAGAGCGTGCCCACCCCGACACCGGCGGCGGTGGCGACCTCGCGGACCGGTGCGCCGACGCCCGAGGCCGTGAAGACCGCGGCAGCGGCGTCGAGGATCGTGCGCTCGTTGCGCTCGACGTCGCGACGGCGACGCGGCACGGGGTCGGTCGACGGGCTGCTCATGCGTCGATCATCGCACGACACCGACGTGATGCGGAACAATGCTCCGCTTCCTCTTGCAATCCGGATCGCTGTTCCGTATCGTTCCGGAACGTCGCTCCGTTTCGGACGACGATCGCTCCGACCACGGGCGACACCGCATCCCGGAAAGGCCCACATGGCACCCACAGCACCTCGACCGCAGGTCATCAGCGTGCGCCCCGTCACGCTTCCCGCACCCTCGCGCGGTCCGGACCTCGAGGTCCGGATCACCGCACCGACGACCGGCACGGACCTGCCCGTCATCGTCTTCGCCCACGGCTTCGGCCAGTCCATGACCGGCGGCGACCCCCTGGTCGACCACTGGACCGCGAACGGCTTCGTCGTCGTCCAACCGACCTTCCTCGACGCGAAGGCCTACGGGCTGACGCTCGAGGACCCGCGCTACCCGACCATCTGGCAGACGCGCGTCGACGACCTCGAGCGGGTACTCGACGACCTCGACCAGATCATCGACGCGGTCCCCGGCCTGAGCGGGCGCGTCGACACCGCACGCCTCGCCGCGGTCGGACACTCGTGGGGCGGACAGTCCGTGGGCATGCTGCTCGGGGCCCGCGTCCTGGACGCCGACGGGCGGCCGGGCGAGGACCGCACCGACCACCGCGTGCGCGCCGGGGTCCTGCTGTCCACCACCGGGATCGCGCGCGGCGACCTCGCACCGTTCGCGCAGGAGCACTTCGCGTTCATGAGCCCCGACTTCAGCCAGCTGCACACCCCGTCACTGGTCGTCGCCGGCGACCACGACCAGTCCCAGCTCTCGACGCGAGGTCCGGACTGGTTCACCGACGTCTACCACCTGAGCCCCGGCGCGCGGCACCTGGTGACCGTCCACGGCGGCGAGCACCTGCTCGGCGGGATCCAGGACTACGAGTCGACCGCCACCACGGACGAGAGCCCCGAGCGTGTGGACCTCGTCCGCCACACCACGACGGCGTTCCTCCGGACCGAGCTCGGGCTCGACCCCGACGCGTGGTCGGCGATCGCCGACGCCGTCGGCACTGCCACCGCCGACGCGGCGGGCCCTGCTGCCTCAGTCGCGGCCGACCCTGCTGCCGCCGTCGGCCACATTGAATCGAAGGAGCACCAGTCGTGATCACCGACCAGCACCCCCTGCCCAGCGGTTTCACCGCCGCGTCCACCGCCGCCGACGTCCTGCACGGCGTCGACCTGACCGGCCGGAACGTCGTCGTGACCGGCGGACACAGCCGCCTCGGCCGTGAGACCAGCCGCGCCCTCGCGGCGGCCGGCGCCGACGTCACCGTCGCCTCCCGTGACGTCGACCGGGCATCCGCAGCCGTCGCCGACATCCCGGGGATCCACGTCGAGGCCCTCGACCTCACCGACCCGTCGTCGGTCGATGCCTTCGCCGCGCGCTGGTCGGCCTCCGGCCGCCCGCTGCACATGCTCGTGAACAGTGCCGCGATGCTCTTCACCCCGGACCGCCGGCTCGACGACCGCGGCAACGAACTGGCGTTCTCGACGACGCACCTCGGGCACTTCCAGCTCACGCGGGCGCTCCTCCCCGCCCTCCTGGAGGCCCGTGGTGCGCGGGTCCTGACCGTCACCTCCGGCGCGGCGCGGTTCGGGCAGATCCGGTGGGACGACCTGACGTTCGCGCACGGGTACGACCCGGTCACCGCGTACGGGCAGTCGAAGCGGGCGAACGTCCTGTTCACGGTGGAGCTCGACCGGCGGTACGCCGACCAGGGCATCCGAGCCTTCGCCGCGCACCCGGGCGTCATCATCGGACCCGGCCCGCACGACCCGGCGGTGCTCGCGTCGTACCGCGAGCAGGGACTGGTCGACGACCACGGGGTGACCGTCATCGATCCCGAGGTCGGCAAGAAGACCGTCGAGCAGGGCGCAGCGACGCTCGTGTTCGGTGCCGCGAGCCCGCTGCTCGACGGCGTCGGCGGGGTCTACCTGAAGGACAGCGACGTCGCCGTGATCGACGACCGGGTCCTGCCCCTCACCGCGGACCGGATCCCGTCGGACGCGAACTCGGCGATGCTCGACGCCGACGATGCCCGGCGCCTGTGGGAGGTCAGCGAGGGACTCCTGGCCTGATCACCGTCGGCCGGGGGCCTCGTCTGCCCACTGTTCTCGTCGTCCTCGCTACTGTGTGACGGTGCTGACCGTGCGGATCGAGAGCCCCCGGCAGGACGACGTCCTGCACCTGCTGCAGCAGGGCGACGACTACGGACTGAGCCTCTACCCGGCCGAGAACTACCACGCCCTCGACGTCGACGACCTGGACCAGCCCGACGTCACGTTCCTGGTGGCGCGCGAGGACGGCACCGCCCTCGGCACGGTGGCGCTCGTCGACGCCGGCGACGGCACCGGCGAGGTCAAGCGCATGTTCGTGAGCGACGCCGCGCGTGGGCTCGGCGTGGGGACGCGGTTGCTCGACGCCCTGCACGACCGGGCACGCGCGGTCGGCATCGGGACCGTCCGGCTCGAGACCGGTCTGCCGCAGGCCGCGGCGATCGCGCTCTACCGGAAGGCCGGGTACGCGGACATCCCCCGGTTCGGCCCGTACGTCGACGACCCGACGAGCGTGTGCATGGAGCAGCAGCTCGCCTGATCGGTGCTCGGTCCCGACGTAGGATCGCGTGTGAGCTCCGAGCACCCCGAACCCAGCGGCATCGACCCCGACGACCTGACCGTCGCGCTCCGGGTGCTCGAGCAGCTGCCGTCGATCGACGAGACGCACCCGGACTTCATCCGGGTCCGCCAGGCAACCGCGAAGATGTTCAAGGCCGTCAAGCGCGCGCACCGTCTCGAGAAGCGCGGCGTCATCGCTGAGGCCGACCGCCGTGTGATCGCCGCCACCGCCACCGGGGCCGCCGACCGGATCGACGACGAGACCCGCGGCGTCCTGATCAGCGCCTCGACCGCGTCGACCACCGCGGGCACGCTGCTGAAGTCACGGCCCTGCTACATGTGCAAGCAGCACTACACGGTCGTCGACGCGTTCTACCACCAGCTCTGCCCGGCGTGCGCGCGCATGAGCCACGCGAAGCGCGACGCCCGGACGGACCTGACCGGCAAGCGGGCGCTGCTCACCGGCGGTCGCGCGAAGATCGGCATGTACATCGCCCTCCGGCTGCTGCGCGACGGGGCCCACACCACCATCACCACGCGGTTCCCCCGCGACGCGGTGCGCCGGTTCGCGAGCCTGCCCGACTCCGCCGACTGGATGGACCGTCTGAAGGTCGTCGGCATCGACCTGCGCGACCCCGGCCAGGTGATCGGGCTCGCCGAGGACGTCGCCGCGTCCGGCCCCCTCGACATCCTGATCAACAACGCCACGCAGACCGTGCGCCGGTCGACCGGGGCCTACCAGCCGCTGGTCGACGCGGAACTCGCGCCGCTGCCCGACGGACCGTTGCCCGAACTCGTGACCTTCGGGCACACGAACGACCAGCACCCGCTGGCGCTCGCCCGCTCGGTGGCCGCGCACCCGATCCTCGCGGCCGCCGCAGCCCGAGCCGACGAGCTGACCGAACAGGCGATGGCGCCGGGGTCGAGCTCGCTCGAACGACTCGCCCTCGGCACCGCGATCGACGCCGGTGGACTGGTCCCCGACCTGCACGACGAGAACTCGTGGACCCAGCAGGTCGACGAGGTCGACCCGCTCGAGATGCTCGAGGTCCAGCTGGCCAACACCACGGCGCCGTTCATCCTCATCTCGAAGCTCCGCCCCGCGATGGCCGCGAGCACAGGACGCCGCACCTACGTGGTGAACGTCAGCGCCATGGAAGGGGTGTTCGGCCGCGCGTACAAGGGACCGGGTCACCCGCACACGAACATGGCGAAGGCCGCCGTGAACATGCTCACCCGCACGAGCGCGCAGGAGATGTTCGAGACGGACAACATCCTGATGACGAGCGTCGACACCGGGTGGATCACCGACGAACGGCCCCACCCCACGAAGGTCCGGCTCGCCGAAGAGGGCTTCCACGCGCCGCTCGACCTGGTCGACGGGGCAGCCCGTGTCTACGACCCGATCGTCCGGGGCGAAGCCGGCGAGGACGTGTTCGGCGTCTTCCTGAAGGACTACGCGCCGAGTTCGTGGTGACGAGCGGCTGACCGTTGGATCCGTCACCATCCGCACAGGATCGACATCGGATCAATCCGTTCAGTCAACGTCAGCGGAGCCAACCCCGGAGTTCTGAAATGCTGGAAGTCTTCTTCCTCTCGTCCATGGACAGCAAGCGGTTCTCGTCCGTCTTCCGGTGCGAAGTGGAACGACCGATCGAGCTACCGAACGGTCACCATGCGCTGATGGTGAGCTGCGATCCGCCGCTGAACGGTCAGGAACTCGGCCACCCGCTCGGCGTCGGAGAGTTGTTGCTCTGGAGTCGGTTCGAGGACGAAGACCTCTGGACCTTCCCCACCTTCCCGCACTTCGTGCAGATCTGTCTCCCTGACGTCGATCTGCCTGTCCATGTCATGCCTCCGAGCATCGCATGGGGCGAGATCTACAAGACCGAAGCAGACGCGCACGCCCACGAGATGAGCGCTCGCCCGCGCTCCTCGCCCGAGTGATCGAGTTGCTCGGCAAGCGCCACCAGTCACGCGAACCTCGCGACGAGGCAGCAGGAGGCGATCCGATCGAGGTCACGACCATGCCCCTGGACATGCCCGTGGCGGCCTGACCCCGGGCCCGCTCCGAACTGAACAAGCCGGCCGCAGTCGCTCGGCGCTGAAGATGCCACGGGAGGTCCGAGCACGTCCGGAGGCTCCACGGCGCGAACGCACCGAACCGATTCCGTCGATAGGCCGATCACCCTGTCGTCCGCTCCGCCTCCAGGATTCGAACCCGGACCTAACGGCACCAAAGGCCGTCGTGCTGCCATTACACCAAGGCGGAACGCACCGAGGGGTGCTCCTCCATCCTCCCACGACCGACGAGGCTGGCTGTCCGCTCCGGGTTCGGCCAAGATGGAGGGATGCCGCATGAGGACGAGGTCGATCGCATCGTCGCGGCGTGGGGTCGTGAGCGTGCCGACCTCGACTTCGGCCCGCTCGAGGTCCTGTCCCGGGTGGACCGACTCGCCCGGCACCTGGACCGTGCCAGGCGGACGGCCTTCGACGCGAGCGACATGGAACCGTGGGAGTTCGACGTCCTGTCGGCCCTGCGGCGGGCCGGTGAGCCCTACGAGCTGAGCCCGAAGACCCTGCTGCAGCAGACCCTGGTGTCGAGCGGCACGATGACGAACCGGGTGGACCGCCTGGCGGCCCGCGGCTTCGTGGGGCGACGGACCGACCCGAAGGACGGCCGCGGCATCCTCGTCTCGCTGACGAGCAAGGGCCGGGTGGCGGTGGACGCGGCGATCGCGGACCTGCTGGCCGCCGAGCGGGACATCCTGTCCGGGGTCTCCGCCGACGAGCAGGGCCAGTTGGCCGGGCTGCTCCGCCGGCTCATCCTGGGCCTCGGGGACTGACCGACAGCGTGACACGGGCCGAGTAGCCCTGGCGTAGCGTGCGGCGCATGCACGCCATCACCCTCGCCGTCGCCGACGTCGCTCGATCGGCCGAGTTCTACCGCGCCCTGCTCGGCATCGAGGGCAGCGGCGTCATCGGGACCGAGTACCCCGCCACCGAGACGCAGGCCGGCGGCACCACGGCGATGTTCACCCTCGACGACGGGCTGATCGTCAGCGTCTACGGCCGTGACGACATGGCGAAGGACTCCGGCGTGCAGCTGGCCACGGCACCGAGCAGCACGATCGGGCACTTCACGGGCAGTCAGGCCGAGGCGGAGGCGTTCCTCGAGCGGGCGCAGGCAGCGGGTGCCACGATGCTCGAACCGCCCTACACACGCCCGTGGGGCATGTGGTCCGGCTTCTTCCAGGACCCGGACGGGCACCTGTGGGAGGTCGTGGCGAACCCCGGTGGTGGGGCCCCCGAGGACGCCACACCGGCGGACAGCAGCCAGGACGCGGTCGACCCCGCGTCCGTCGAGTAGACCGGCTCAGACCCCGAGCAGCTCCGCGACCTCGAGCCAGCGCTCCTCGAGCTGCTCGACCTCGGCCTCGAGCGCACCGAGCTTCGCCTGCAGTTCGCCGAGTCCGGCGTAGTCGGACTGGTCGTGCGTCGCGAACTGGTCGAGCAGCTTCTTGCGGTCCGCGCCGACCTTCGCGATCTTGCGGTCGAGCGCCGACATCTCCTTCTCGGCCGTCCGCCGGTCCGCTCCCGACAGGGCGGACGCACCGGCGGCCTTGGACCCGGCCACGGCACCGGCCGAGCCGGTCCCGCCGACGGTGTCGGGCCTCCCGGCAGACGCGGCGGCAGCCGCAGAGGCGGTCCCGCCCCCGGTTCCGGCCTCGCGCAGACGCATGTACTCGTCGACGCCGCCGGGCAGGTGGCGCAGGTGACCGCCGAGCACGGCGTACTGCTGGTCGGTGACGCGCTCGAGCAGGTACCGGTCGTGGCTGACGACCAGCAGGGTGCCGGGCCAGGTGTCGAGCAGGTCCTCCATGGCGGCGAGCATGTCGGTGTCGAGGTCGTTGGTGGGCTCGTCGAGGATGAGCACGTTCGGCTCGTCGAGCAGGATGAGCATGAGCTGCAGGCGCCGCTTCTGCCCACCGGACAGGTCCTTGACCGGCGTGGAGAGCTGCTCCGAGGTGAAGCCGAGCCGCTCGAGCAGCTGCGACGGCGTCATCTCCTTGCCGTCGGCGACGTAGCTCGTCTTCTTGCGGGCCACCACCTCGCGCACGCGGTCGTCGGCGAACTGCTGCAGGTCGGCGAGCTGCTGGTCGAGCACCGCGACCTGCACCGTCTTGCCGGTCTTCACCCGCCCGCTCGTCGGCTGCAGCCGGCCGGAGACCAGGTTGAGGAGCGTGGACTTGCCGGCGCCGTTCGGGCCGAGGATGCCGGTCCGCTCCCCCGGAGCGATGCGCCACTCGATGCGGTCGAGGATCTGCGTGCCGTCGAACGAGACGCTCACGTCGAGCAGGTCGACGACGTCCTTGCCGAGGCGCGCGGTCGCCGTCCGGGACAGCGCGACGGTGTCGCGGATCGGCGGGACGTCGTCGATCAGGGCGTTCGCCGCGTCGATGCGGAACTTCGGCTTGCTCGTGCGGGCCGGGGCACCGCGGCGGAGCCACGCGAGCTCCTTGCGGGCCAGGTTCTGGCGGCGCTGCTCGATCGTGGCCGCCTGCCGGTCACGCTCGACGCGCTGCAGGATGTACGCGGCGTAGCCACCTTCGAAGGGATCGACGACGCCGTCGTGGACCTCCCACGTGTCGGTCGACACCGCGTCGAGGAACCACCGGTCGTGCGTCACGACGACCATGCCGCCCTGGTTCGACGACCAGCGGCGGTTGATGTGCCCGGCGAGCCACTCGATGCCCTCGACGTCCAGGTGGTTGGTCGGCTCGTCCAGGAACAGGACGTCCCAGTCGCCGACCAGCAGCCGCGCGAGGGCCACACGGCGACGCTGCCCACCGGACAGCTCGTCGACGCTGACGTCCCACGGGATGTCCGAGACCAGACCGCCGATGATGTCGCGGATCTTCGGGTCACCGGCCCACTCGTGCTCCTCGAGGTCGCCGACGACGGTGCTGCCGACGGTCGCGCCCTCGGGCAGGATGTCGCGCTGGTCCAGGTAGCCGATGGTCAGCCCTCGGCGGTGCGTGACGCGGCCGCCGTCCGGCTCGAGGCGCTGGGACAGCAGTGCGAGGAGGGTCGACTTGCCGTCGCCGTTCCGGCCGACGACGCCGATCCGGTCACCCTCGTCGATGCCGAGGGTGACGTTGTCGAAGACGACCTTGGTGGGGAACTCGAGATGCAGGTTCTCGGCGCCGAGGAGATGTGCCACGCGTCAAGGGTAGGTGGCGCGGCGGGGTGGTGGGTGCGGGGCGGGTGGTTCGGGTGTTCGGCCAGCTCTGGTCGCACGGTGCGCGCTTGTTCGAGTGGTGCGAGGTTGCCCACTCGGTGCGAGCCTGTGGCGGCACACGGAACGCGCAACCTCGCACCAGCCGACAGACCGCGCACGGTGCGTCGACGAGGCGGCGCTCCGCTCGTCGGCGCGTCGGCCTGGAGGCCCGGGTCAGCTCGCGGGGGCCGCGTCACCTTCGCCCGCGGCCTCCTTCGCACGCTTCAAGCGGGCCTGCGCCTCCCAGTACTCGATCTCGCGCTCGAGCTCGGCGAGCTCCTGCTCGGTACCGGTGACGCGCTTGGCGCCGTGGGCACTGCGGGCGTCGCCGAGGGTGGCGTACCGGTCCTCGTGGCGGGTCGGCTCGATGTAGCGACCGTGGTTCCGTTCGCCCGGAGCCCAGTCGTGGCCGATGGCGAACCAGACGATGCTGCCGACGACGGGGACCAGGATCACGAGGATCACCCACGCGATCTTCGGCAGGCCGCGGATCTGGTCATCAGTCTTCGTCAGGATGTCGATCAGGGCGAAGACCAGCAGGATGACGGTGATCCCGGGCAGCAAGACGCTCATGTTCGCGATTCTATGGATCCGCTTGGAGTCTCACCATGCCCCGAACGAGCGTCCCGGTTGCGAAGGTGCACAGGGTGGGGCCGGTCACAGCGCCGCGACCCACTCGTCCGTCCCGTCGGTGAACCGCTGGTGCTTCCAGATCGGCACGCGCTCCTTCACCAGGTTGACCAGGGCACCGCACGCGGCGAACGCCTGAGCCCGGTGCGACGACGACACCGCTGCGGCGAGCGCGACGTCCCCGATGCCGAGCGCCCCGACGCGGTGCAGCACGGCGATCCGGACGTCGGGGTGGTCCTCGGCGATGGTCCGGGCGACCTCGGTGATGACGTCGCCGGCGCTGGGGTGCCGCTCGTAGTCGAGCGCCGTGACGCCCTTGCCACCGTCGTGGTCACGGACGATGCCGGCGAAGGTCACCACGGCGCCGTCCTGCTCGGTGGCCACCACGGCTGCGACCTCGTCGACGCTGACGTCGCGGTCGACGACGTCGGCCAGCACGACCCGTGCGGCGGCCTCGGTGCTGCTCACGAGGCGCTCCGCGGGGCGTGGCCCTCGCCGTGCACCTGGGCGACGACGTGGTCGAGCACACCGTCGAGCACGGCGAGCCCGTCGGACACCCCGCCGCGCGACCCGGGCAGGGTGACGAGCAGGCACCCGGCGTTCGTGACCCCGGCGACGCCGCGGGTGAGCAGCGCGGTGGGGCCGGCACCCGCGAGTCCGCGTCGACGGATCTCCTCGGTGATGCCGGGCAGTTCGAGGTCGATCAGCCCCGCCACCGCCTCGGGGGTCCGGTCCGTCGGGGTGACCCCGGTGCCGCCGGTGGTGATCACGACCCGTGCGTCGGCCAGCAGTTCGGCGGTGACGGTCTCGGTGATCGCGCCGCCGTCGGGGACGATGATCGGGTCGCTCGTCGTGAACCCGCGGTCGCGTAGCCAGTCGACGATGACGGGTCCGGTGCGGTCGAGTGCGGGGTCGGCGGCGGCCTGCGTGGACACCACGACGACGGCGGCCCGGCCCCTGGTCGGCTCGGCGGTCATCGGTTGCTCCAGTCCCCGGAGCGCCCGCCGTGCTTCTCGAGCACGCGCACGTCCGTGATCACGGCCGCTCGGTCGACGGCCTTCACCATGTCGTACACCGTCAGGGCGGCGACGCTCGCCCCGGTCAGGGCTTCCATCTCGACGCCGGTGCGCGAGGTCGTGCGGACCGACACCTCGATCAGCACGCGGTCGTCGGTACCGGTGATGTCGACCTGCACGCCGGCGATCGGCAGCGGGTGACACAGCGGGATCAGGTCGGAGGTCTTCTTCACCGCCATGATCGCGGCGATCCGGGCGGTGCCGACGACCTCGCCCTTGGGCAGCGAGCCGTCGAGGATGCGTGCGACGACGTCGGGACGGGTGACGACGGTGGCGGTGGCGGTGGCCGACCGGTCGGTGACGTCCTTCGCGGAGACGTCGACCATGTGCGCGCTGCCGTCGGCGCGGACGTGCGACAGCTGGTCGGAGGCGGACGGGTCGGTCATCGGAGGCTCCAGACGGTCAGGGGGTCGCCGACCTCGACGGTGTCGACCCCCACGGGGACGTGCACCAGGTGGGTGGCGGCGGCGTAGTGCACGAGCAGGTGTGAACTCGGCCCTCCGACGAAGTGCACGGCCCCGTCCTGCACCCGGCCGCGACGGACCTGGTGCTTGCCGACGGGTGAGCCGGCAGCGGACGCCGCCGGCAGGACCTGCGCGGGGCGGTCCGGCACGAGTCCGACGGCGGCGGCGAGCAGGGGGCGCAGGAACACCTCGAACGAGACGAGCGCCGACACCGGGTTGCCGGGGAAGGACACGACCGGTACGGCGCGACCTTCTCCGAACACGACGCTGCCGAACGCCTGCGGCCCACCGGGTTGCATCGCGACCGGCGTCACCGCGAGCCCGCGGGGCTCGAGCGCCTGCCGGACGACCTCGTACGCCCCGGCGCTGATGCCCCCGGTGGTCAGCACGAGGTCGGCCCAGTCCCCCACGGCTGCATCGAGCGCGCGGTCGAAGGCAGCGACGTCGTCGGGCACCCGGACGGCCCGCGAGTCCGCACCGACCTGGGCGAGGGCTGCCCGCAGCGCGATGCCGTTCGCGTCGCCGATGGTCGCCGCGTCCGTGTCGGCGCCCTGCAGCTCCGAGCCGGTCGACACGACGAGGACCCGCAGCGGTCGGCGCACCGACACGGTCGTCACCCCCGCAGCAGCCAGGGCCCCGAGCAGCGCCGGCGTGACCGCGGAACCGGCCGGAGCGAGCTCGGCACCGGCGGGCAGGTCGCTGCCGGTGACCCGCACGAACGTGCCGGCGGTCAGGTCAGCGGGCACCGTCACCCGGGGCAGCTCGAGCGCCGCCGGGAACGCCCC
Source organism: Curtobacterium sp. MCLR17_039 (assembly GCF_003234745.1). Classification (NCBI taxonomy): domain Bacteria; kingdom Bacillati; phylum Actinomycetota; class Actinomycetes; order Micrococcales; family Microbacteriaceae; genus Curtobacterium; species Curtobacterium sp. MCLR17_039. Next base: position 352,382 of record NZ_QKTF01000004.1, on the reverse strand, counting down.
GGGCTCGGTCGCCTCGACCGGGAACACCGCGTCGGCGCCGGTCGGGATCCGTGCACCGGTCATGATCGGCGCGGCCGTGCCGGGCTCGAGCGGTTCGGGCACCACGCCTGCGGGGATCGGTTCGACGACCCGGATCTGCTGCCCCGCCTCGGCGACCCGCACCGCGAACCCGTCCATCTGGCTGTTGTCGAAGGGCGGCAGCGGAACGGGCGACAGGACGGCGGCCGCGAGCACGCGGTGTGCGAACCCGGCACCGGCGAGCTCGTCGATCGGCAGTTCTTCTGCTCCGAGGCCCGCCACCACCGGCGCGAGCAACGCCGCCAGGTCGTCGCGGTGCTGACCGATCGTTCGCACAGGTGCCTCCGAACAGGGGGTTGGTGGCGCCGTTCCCGGTTCGCCCGGTGGCGCCGTCAGTAGCGTATCCAGCGCGCAGCCCGCGCCGACGACCAACCGGAGGACCTGTGGAGAACGACGAAGCCGTGACGATCGGTGTCATCGGAGGCTCCGGCCTCTACCAGCTGTTCGAGGAGGGCACCGCCGACGAGCTCGACGTCCCGACCCCGTTCGGCCCGACGTCGAGCCCGATCAGCATCGGCACGATGGCCGGACGACGGGTCGCGTTCCTGACCCGCCACGGCCGTGAGCACTCCGTCGCCCCGCACCGCATCAACCACCGTGCGAACGTCTGGGCGCTCCGTTCGCTCGGCGTCCGCGCGATCGTGTCCTCGAGCGCCGTCGGCGGCCTGCACCCCGACTACGCCCCGGGCACCTTCGTCGTGACGGACCAGCTCATCGACCGCACCTGGGGCCGCGCCGACACGTTCTTCGAGGACGACGTGCAGCACCTGTCCTTCGCCGACCCGTTCGACCCGACGCTCCGCCGCGCGGCGATCGACGCCGTCGCCGGACTCGACGTGCCGTTCCGTCCGACCGGCACCTGCGTCGTCATCCAGGGTCCCCGGTTCTCCACCCGCGCCGAGTCCGTCTGGCTCCGCCAGGCCGGCGGCCACACCATCAACATGACGATGACGCCCGAGGTCCCCCTGGCCGCCGAACTCGGCATCGCCACGGTGAACCTGTCGTTCGTCACCGACGCCGACGCCGGACTGGCCCCGACCGAGGACGAGGCCGCAGCTGCCGCCGCATCCGCAGCCGCCGCCAGCGGCCCCGACGTCGACGACGCCGGTGCCGTCGTCACCCACGCCCTCGTCATGGAACGTCTCGCCCGCGCCAACGAGGTCATCGTCCGCGCCATCGGCCAGATCGTCGCCGCCATCCCCGCCGACTTCACCCCGCGCGAACTCGTGCCGACCAGCGCGAGCGCCAGCATCATGCAGGCCCAGCCCACAGGCCCCACCGCCACGCAGGCCCAGCCCGCCGCCACCGCCACCACGGGCGCCACCGCATGAGCCGCCTCCTCGTCACCGGCGGCGCCGGCTTCATCGGCTCCGCGATCGTCCGCCGCGCCCTGGCCGACGGCCACGAGGTCCGCGTCCTCGACTCCCTGCGCGACGACGTGCACGGCGACCCCGCCGAGGTCGTCCGCGCCCACCAGCAGCAGGGCATCGCGTTCGTGCACGGCGACGTCCGTGACCGGGTCGCCCTCGACGCCGCCCTCGACGGCATCGACGTCGTGTGCCACCAGGCAGCCAAGGTCGGCCTCGGCGTGGACTTCCAGGACGCCCCCGACTACGTCTCGTCGAACGACGCCGGCACCGCCCACGTCCTCGCCGGCATGGACCGGCACGACATCGGCCGGCTCGTCGTCGCCAGCTCGATGGTCGTCTACGGCGAGGGCGCGTACACCACCGCCTCCGGCGAGCCGACCCGTCCGCCGGCCCGCCGCCGCGAGGACCTCGACGCCGGCCGCTTCGACCCCATCGGCCCCGACGGTCAGCCCCTGCTGCCCGGCCTGATCGACGAGTCCGCCGCGCTCGACCCCCGCAACGTGTACGCGCAGACGAAGGTCGCGCAGGAGCACCTCGCCTCCAGTTGGGCCCGTGCCACGGGCGGCCGCGCGATCGCGCTCCGGTACCACAACGTCTACGGACCGGGCATGCCGGCGAACACCCCCTACGCCGGTGTCGCGTCCCTGTTCCGCTCGGCGCTGGCCCGCGGCGAGGCACCCCGGGTCTTCGAGGACGGCGCCCAGCGACGCGACTTCGTGCACGTCGACGACGTCGCCGGCGCGAACGCCGCCTCCATCGCGGCGACCGCCGACCAGCCGTCGGACACGTTCCGCGCGTACAACGTCGGCACCGGCACCGTGCACACCATCGGCGACATGGCCGCCGCGATCGCCGGACCCGACGGCCCGCAGCCGGTCGTCACGGGCGAGTACCGCCTGGGCGACGTCCGCCACGTCACCGCGAGTTCGGCACGCATCGCCGCCGAGCTCGGCTGGCACGCCGAGGTCGACTTCGAGGCCGGCATGCGCGACTTCGCGACGGCACCGCTCCGCAGCGCCGTCCGCTAGCCGGAACGCGTGAGCGGGCCGGTCGCCGCGAGCGACGCCTGAGAGCACGGCCAGCCACCGGACGGGAGGCCCGGGACGGCCCCGCCCCGCGCCTCCCGTCCGGGGTCCCCGCCCCCACGGCCCCGCAGGACGCCGTCGTGTCGGCACCACGCCCCCTGCTGCGTGAGACGCCGCCGCATCCGGCGGCGTCTCGACGACACGACGGCGTCTTGGGCAACCACTCGCGGCACCCACGCGCGCACCCTGTCCCCCGTTCTGGGGACCGGACGCGCGCCGAGCGCGCTGAACGACCAGGACCCGGCAGTTTCCTGTACCCCGCAGCGCGTCGTCGTGTTGTGTCGAGTGCATGCCAGGACAGACCCGTCGATCCGACCGACCGCACCGAATGACGGACATGACTGTCGACGTGATCCTGCCGTGCCTCGACGAGGCGGACGCCCTGCCGAAGGTCATCGCGCGCCTCCCCACGGGTTACCGGGCCATCGTCGTCGACAACGGATCGACCGACGGATCGGCCGACGTCGCCCGTGCCCACGGTGCCCTCGTGGTGACGGAACCCGTCAAGGGGTTCGGTTCGGCCTGCGCCGCCGGGGTCGCCGCGGCGACCGCCGACTTCGTCGCCTTCTGCGACGCCGATGCCTCGATGGACCCGGCCGAGCTCCCGCCCCTGGTCGACCGCGTGGCCAGTGGCCGCGTCGACCTGGCACTCGGCCGTCGCGTCCCGACCGGCCGCGGTGCGTGGGCCCCGCACGCGCGCTTCGCGAACCGCGTCCTCGCCGTCCTCATGCACCGCGCGACCGGCTACCGACTGCGCGACCTCGGCCCGATGCGTGTGATGCGCCGCGAGGACCTCGTCTCCCTCGACCTGCGCGACCGCCGCAGCGGCTACCCGCTCGAGATGGTGCTGGCCGCGCACGCCGCCGGCTGGCGCGTCGACGAGTCCGACATCGGGTACGCGCAGCGCATCGGCGACAGCAAGGTCACCGGCACGCTCCGCGGCACGATCAACGCGGTGCGGGACATGTCCCGTCTGCTCCGTGCGTACCGCCGGGAGGCCCGTGTCCGGGTCGTCGCACCGGGGCCGCTCCGCCAGGCGGCCGAGTCCACCCCCGTGGTCGAGGAGGCCCGCTCGTGACCGCCACCCACGCCAGCGACGCTGCTCGCGCCGACGTCACCGTCGCCGTCGTGGCGAAGGAGTGCCTGCCCGGCAAGGTGAAGACCCGGCTGACGCCGGCGCTCTCCCCCGAGGGCGCCGCACGCGTCGCGTCCGCGAGCCTCGCCGACACTCTGGCCACCGTCCGCGCACTGCCCGCGGCCCGCCGGGTCCTGTTCTTCGACGGCGACGTCGTGCCCGCGTCGGCCGAGGGGTTCGAGGTGCTGCACCAGCCCGGCGGCGGCCTCGACGAGCGCCTCGGGTTCCTGTTCGACGCCGTCGACGGTCCACTGCTGCTCGTCGGCATGGACACCCCACAGGTGTCCACCGCGGACCTCGCACCGGTGTTCGACGACGCCGCCCGCGACGCCTGGTTCGGCCCGGCCGAGGACGGCGGCTTCTGGTCGCTGTACCTGCGACAGCCCACCGGCGACCTGCTGCGCGGCGTCCCGATGTCGCGCGACGACACCGGAGCCGTCCAGCTCGCACGCCTGACCGACGCCGGACTCGACGTGGGCGTGCTCGGGGAGCTGCTCGACGTCGACACGATCCCGGACGCCGAGCGGGTCGCCGACCTCGCTCCCGAGTCCGACTTCACCCGGGCACTCCGTGCCGAGACCGTGGGGAGCACCCGATGACCATGCACGCACCCGTCTCGTTCGGCGCCGGCGGCGGCGAACCGTACGCCCGTGCCCTGCGCACCGACGGCCACCTGCGCCTGACCGATGCCGACCGCCCCGACGCCGTCACCACGATGGACGTCGGCCGTTGGAGCGCCGCCGCCGACCGCGTCGACCGCTCGCTCCTCGACGACGTCGACGGCGGGGTTATCGACATCGGTTGTGGTCCGGGCCGGATGCTCGTCGCCGCACGGTCCCTGGGCATCCCGGCGCTCGGCGTCGACGTCTCCGCCGAGGCCGTGGCCATCGCGCAGCGCGCCGGCGGCACCGCTCTGCAGGGTTCCGTGTTCGACGCCGTGCCCGACGAGGGTCACTGGGACACCGCGCTGGTGATCGACGGCAACATCGGCATCGGTGGCGACCCGACGGCCCTGCTCGCCCGCTGCCGCGAGATCGTACGAGCCGGCGGCCGGGTCATCGTCGAGACGAACCCCGAAGCCTCGGCCGACCGCGTGTACACCGCGCGGGTGGTGGACGCCGACGGCAACGAGAGCGCCGGGTTCCCGTGGGCCGAGGTCGGCCTCGACGCCCTGCACCGGCACGCGGCGGACGCCGGGATGGTCCCGCGGCAGAGCTGGACGGCCGAGGGCCGGAACTTCTGCGAGCTGCTCGCCTGACCGGCCCGCGGCACGATCGACCGTGACATCCGTCACGGTCGATCGTGACACCGGGGCACATCCGCTCCGCGCCCCACGCCGTTTGACTGATCGGACCCGCCGCGCGGACCCCGCGCGGCCCGATCGAGACGAGCACCGTGCGGAAGTCCCTGCGCATCACCCTGATCACCCTCGGCGCACTGGTTGCGGTCCCGGTCCTCGCCCTGGCGACGACGACGGTCGTCAACGTCGTCGCGACCCACGTCGAAGCGTCCGAGATCGACGACTACGGCGAGCGCGTGCCCGTGGACGGCAAGCGGATGAACGTGGTCGTCCGCGGCACCGGCAACTCCGACACCGGGACGATCGTGCTCCTGCCGGGCCTCGGCACCGCCGCTCCCGGGCTCGACTTCGGGCCGCTCACCGACCAGCTCGCCCGGACGCACCGGGTCGTCGCCGTCGAACCGTTCGGCACCGGGCTCAGCGACCAGACCGACGTCCCGCGGACCGCCGCGAACATCACCCGCGAGGTCCACGAGGCCCTGCAGCACCTGCACGTCGACCGGTACGTGTTGATGGGCCACTCGGTCGCGGGCATCTACGCCCTGCCCTACACGAAGGCGTACCGCGACGAGGTGACCGCCTTCGTCGGCATCGACAGCAGTGTGCCGCGACAGTCGAGCTGGGACGAGCCGATCCCGACCGGCGCGATCGTCGCCCTCGACCGACTCGGTCTGCTGCGCGCTCTCGGTGGAGCGTCCTCGGACACGTACGGCGATGCCTACGACGACGCGACGAGGCGCCAGATGCAGCTGCTCTCGGCGAAGAACGGTGCCGCCCCGACGATCATCGACGAGATGCGGCACGCGCCGGAGAACTTCCGGTCCGTCGAGGACTCGCGGTTCCCCGCGGACCTGCCGGTGCTGTTGTTCGTGCGGACGAACGACAACGACGTGCCGAACTGGGTCCGGTTGCACGAGCGCCAGGCCGCGAGCGTGGACCACGGCCGGGTGATCGGGCTGGTCGGCGACCACTACCTGCACCACACGCTGTCCGAACGGATCGCCAGGGACACCGACGCGACCCTCGCTACCCTGGGCGCGTGACGCAACCCGGGCAGGAACAGCCCCGCGCCGACGCCGACGTCCGGGTGGTCCGCTGGTCCTCGGTCGCGTCGCTCTGGCTCGTGGTGCTGGTGGGCGGCGGCGTGCAAGTGCTCATCGGGACCGACGGCCCGACGACGGCACGAACCCCCGTACTCGTCGTGCTCACCGCCGCCGCGTCGGTGGCGGCGCTCGCATCGATCCCGCTGCTGCTCCGCCCCGCCGGCGAGGCGTCGGCACGCCACCCGGCCGTCCTCGCCCTGCTGGTGCTCGCGGCCGCCACGTGGGTGGTCGCGCTCGTCCCGTCGGCGACCGGCTCCGCGTGGTCGTTCACCCTGGCGATCGCGGGCGGCACGGTCGGCTGCCTGCTGCGCGGGTGGGCCCGGGTCACCGTGCTCGCCGGCACCGTCGTCCTGCTCGTCGCGGCGGCCGACGCCCGCGCCGAGCCCGCCGAACTGGTCCTGGTCGGGACACTCGCGCTCTTCGCCCTGATGCCGCTCAGCGTCGTCTGGATCCACCGCGTCGTGCTCCGGCTCGAAGCCGCTCGTCGCACCGCATCCGACCTCGCTGTCACCGAGGAACGACTCCGGTTCGCCACCGATCTGCACGACATCCAGGGCCATCACCTGCAGGTCATCGCGCTGAAGAGCGAGCTCGCCGAACGGCTGCTTCCCGGCGACCCCGAGCGCGCCCGAGCGGAGCTGTCGGACATCCGCATGGTGGCCCAGGCGGCGCTCGAGGACACCCGGGCGCTCGTCGGCGGCTACCGCACGGTCACCGTGGCGGTCGAGGTCCGGAACGCCGCCGCCGTCCTCCGGTCGGCGGGGATCGACTGCACGGTGCGCATCGAGACCGCCGGCATGCCCGACCCGGTCGGCGCCCTGTTCGCCGTCGCCATCCGCGAGGCCGCGACGAACACCATCCGGCACAGTCGCGCGAACACCGCGTCGATCGAGTTGCTGCGGGACGGCGACGCCTGGCGACTGACGGTGTGGAACGACGTGCCACGGCCGTCCGAGCGTCCCGGCACCGGCACCGGCACCGGCGCCGGCACCGGCACCGGCATCGACGGACTCCGACAGCGCGTCGCGCCGAACGGCGGGACGGTCGACGCCGATCGGAGCGAGGACCGTTTCACCCTCCTCGTGCGCATCCCGGTTCCCGAACGAACGGCGGTGCGCCCGTGATCAGGATCGTCGTCGCCGACGACGAGGAACTCATCCGTGGAGCACTCGTCGCACTGCTCGGCCTGGAAACCGACCTCGAGGTCGTCGCCGACGTCGCCGACGGGGCAGCAGCCGTGACCGCGGCCCGGACGCATCGGCCGGACGTCGTCCTGCTCGACCTCGAGATGCCCGTCCTCGACGGCATCGAGGCCGCCCGCGCACTGTCGGACGCGATGCCCACGGTGATCGTCACCCGCCACGCGCGGCCCGGCACCCTCCGACGTGCGCTGGCCGCCGGTGTCCGGGGCTTCGTCCCGAAGTCCACACCGGCGGCGCGGCTGGCCGAGATCATCCGCGACGTGGCGGCGGGCGAGCGGTACATCGACGCCGGTCTCGCGGCGGCCGCGCTCACCGAGGACGAGAGCCCGCTCACCCCGCGGGAGGCCGACGTCCTGCGCTGCACCCGCGACGGGCTCGCGACGAAGCAGATCGCCCGGGAGCTCTCGCTCGCACACGGCACGGTCCGGAACCACCTGTCGTCGGCGATCGCGAAACTGCACGTCGACAACCGCGTCGCAGCCGCCGCCGTGGCCTGGGACCGAGGGTGGATCTGACCGCAGAACGCACTCTTGTTTTGCACGATGCAAGACAAGTGCGTAGAGTGGTGGTCATCCAGCCGACGGCGTCGCGGTCGCCGGCTCGGTGACCTGCGGACCTCGGCACGACGACGAGGAGCACCCATGCAGAACCGTCAGAACCCCCTGGGCGGCGCCTACGTGACCGGCCTCGAGACCCGCACCGAACTCGGCGCCTTCACGGGCGACGCGACCCGCAGCCCGGTCGGCAGCTACACCGGCACCGGCATCGGCCGAGCACTCGGCCGCTTCGTCGACACGCAGTTCCGCCGTCCCGGCACCGCGACGTCCTCGACGCGCACCGTGACCGGCTCGTTCCGCACGGCGACGGGTTCGTTCCGCACCGCCTGAGGCACCTGCCTCCACAGACCGCGAGCGGTCGTCCGCCCCGGGTGTCCCCCCTCAACCCGGGTGGGGCGGCCGCTCGCTCGCGTTCCCCCGACCTCCGGTGCACTTCCCCCGAACGCGCCAGGGCGGCCGATGCCAGGATGGACGCATGAACGACCGCGCCGGCACCCCAGCGACCGCAGACGACCTCGTCGACCTCGACGAGCTCCTCGCCGCCTACCACGACCGAGTGCCCGACGTCTCGGTCCCCGAGCAGAAGGTCGTGTTCGGCACGTCCGGACACCGCGGGTCGTCGCTCGACACCGCCTTCAACGACACCCACATCGCCGCGATCACGCAGGCGATCGTGGAGTACCGCCGCGAGCAGGGCACCGACGGGCCGCTCTTCATCGGCCGCGACACCCACGCGCTCTCGGCCCCCGCCGAGCAGACGGCTCTGCAGGTCCTCGCCGCCAACGGCGTGCGCGTGCTCGCTGACAGCCAGGACGGTTTCGTGCCGACGCCCGCGCTGAGCCACGCGATCATCCGCTACAACCGCGCCGGCAACCCGGACACGGCCGACGGCATCGTCATCACGCCGAGCCACAACCCGCCCCGCGACGGCGGCTTCAAGTACAACCCGCCGCACGGTGGTCCCGCCGACAGCGACGCCACGAGCTGGATCGCGAACCGGGCGAACGCGATCATCGAGGGCGGCAACGCCGAGGTGCAGCGCACCGAGGACGCCGCGCCCGAGCGCTACGACTTCCTGAACACGTACGTCGCCGACCTCGAGAACATCATCGACATCGCCGCGATCAAGCGTGCCGGCGTGAAGATCGGTGCCGACCCGCTCGGTGGCGCCTCGCTGCCGTACTGGAACGCCATCCGCGACCACTACGGCCTCGACCTGACCGTCGTGAACCCCGAGGTCGACCCCACGTGGGCGTTCATGACGCTCGACTGGGACGGCAAGATCCGGATGGATCCGTCGAGCCCCTCGGCGATGGCCTCGGTGCTCGCGCGCAAGGACGACTTCGACGTGCTGACGGGCAACGACGCCGACTCCGACCGGCACGGCATCGTCACGCCCGACGGCGGACTGATGAACCCGAACCACTACCTCGCGGTCGCGATCGAGTACCTCTACGCGCACCGGCCCGAGTGGCGCGACGACGCCGCGATCGGCAAGACCCTGGTGTCGTCGAGCATCATCGACCGCGTCGCCGAGTCCCTGGGCCGTCGCCTGTGGGAGGTCCCGGTCGGCTTCAAGTGGTTCGTCCCCGGCCTGATCGACGGCTCCGTGGCCTTCGGCGGCGAGGAATCCGCGGGTGCGTCGTTCCTGCGCACCGACGGCACCGCGTGGACCACCGACAAGGACGGCATCATCCTGGCGCTCCTGGCGTCCGAGATCGTCGCCGTCACCGGCAAGACCCCGTCGCAGCTCTACGCCGAGCTGACCGAACGCTTCGGCGCCCCGGTCTACCAGCGCGTCGACGCCGCGGCCTCGAAGGAGCAGAAGGCCCGCCTCGGCAAGCTCGACGGCGACGCCATCACCGCGGACACCCTGGCCGGTGACCCGATCACCGCGAAGCTGTCGAAGGCCCCGGGCAACGACGCAGCCGTCGGCGGCGTGAAGGTCGTCACCGACAAGGCATGGTTCGCAGCGCGCCCGTCGGGCACCGAGGACGTCTACAAGATCTACGCGGAGAGCTTCGTCGGGCAGGAGCACCTCGAGCAGGTGCAGCGCGAGGCCAAGGAGATCGTCGACGCAGCCCTGGGCGCGTAGCGCCCTCGTCGGACGGGCTGCGGGTCTCGGACACCGCAGCCCGTCCGCCGGAACCGAGCCGGGCCTCCAGGCCGTGTGCAACCTGGGCCCACTGGGCGTACCGTGACTGCCGATCCACTCAGGAAGCCGTCTCGGTGCGACCGAGCACTTGCGGCAGTTGTAACTTTGCAGGCAGCGCAAAAATCGTTCTGCCAGCGCATCGGTACCCCGGGAGACCCTGCTCATGACCCAGACGGCGACCGCCCCCGCGGCCCCCACCACGGCGTCCAACGTCGTGATGAACCACCGACAGATCCTGTTGGTGATCTACGGCCTGATGGCCGGCATGTTCCTCGGTGCCCTCGACCAGACGATCGTCGGCACCGCGATCCGCACCATCGGTGACGACCTGCACGGACTCGACCAGCAGGCCTGGGTCACCACCGGGTACCTCATCGCGTCGACGGTGACGACCCCGATCTACGGCAAGCTCTCCGACATCTTCGGTCGCCGGCCGCTCTTCATCACCGCGATCGGCATCTTCATCGTCGGTTCGTTCGCGGCGTCGTTCTCCGACTCGATGCTCATGCTCGCCGGGTTCCGCGCGCTGCAGGGCCTGGGTGCCGGCGGTCTGATGTCCCTGCCGCTGGCGATCATGGGCGACATGCTCGCCCCACGCGAGCGGGCGAAGTACCAGGGCTACTTCCTGGCGGTCTTCGGCATCTCGTCCGTCATCGGGCCGCTCGTCGGCGGCGTCTTCGCCGGCGCGGACCAGCTGCTGTTCATCGCCGGCTGGCGCTGGGTGTTCCTGATCAACGTGCCGATCGGCATCATCGCCCTGTTCATGGTGCTGACGTTCCTGCACCTGCCGAAGTTCGGCGACCGGGGCAAGCCCCGCATCGACTGGTGGGGTGCGACGCTCGTCATCGTCACGCTCGTGCCGCTGCTGCTCATCGCCGAGCAGGGCCGCGAGTGGGGCTGGGACTCCCCCGCCGCCTTCGCCTGCTACGCCATCGGCGCCCTCGGCCTGATCGCGTTCATCATCGTCGAGCGGGCCATGGGCGACGACGCGATCCTGCCGATGAAGCTCTTCGGATCGCGGGTGTTCTCGATGTCCGCGATCCTGTCCGTGCTCGTCGGCTTCGGCATGTTCGGCGCGATGCTGACGATCCCGCTCTACCTGCAGATCGTCAAGGGCGTGACCCCGACCGAGTCCGGCTTCGCCATGCTGCCGATGGTGCTCGGCCTGATGATCTCGTCGATCGCCTCCGGCCAGATCATCTCCCGGACCGGCAACTACCAGGTCTTCCCGATCACCGGAACGGCGTTCACGGCGATCGGCTTCACGGTCCTGACGTTCCTGACCGCCGACCGGCCCCTGTGGTTCCTGATGCTCGGCATGTTCGGCATCGGGCTCGGACTCGGACAGCTCATGCAGACGCTGACCCTGGCCGCGCAGAACTCGGTGTCACCGCGGGACATCGGCGTCGCCACGAGCGCCGCGACGTTCTTCCGCCAGATCGGCGGCACGATGGGCACCGCTGTCCTGCTCTCCGTGCTGTTCACCCTAATGCCGACGAACATCAGCGCCGCGATGCAGAACGAGTCCGACTTGAAGAGCGCGCTCAACGCCGCGATGACGCCCTCGGTCGCGAACGCGTCGAAGAACCAGGGCGTGATGGACGAGATCTGGACGAAGATCGTCGACCCGGTGCAGAAGAACGTGCAGGACGGTCTCGACCAGGGCACCGCGCAGGCGAAGCAGGCCGCCGACGCCGCCGTGACCAAGCAGGTGACGGCAGCGGTGCAGCAGCAGGTCGCCGCGGGGACCGTCCCGGCCGCAGCAGCGGACACGATCATCGCCCAGCAGGTCGACGACGCCAAGCCCGCAGCCGAACAGCAGGCGCTCGAGACGGCGGCCACGAAGGCGAACGCCTCGGTCGTCGACGGCACGCTGCAGATTGACTACTCCGACAAGGGGCAGCGGGAGAACGTCGTCGACCAGGTCGCCCCGACGCTCATCAAGCAGCTCAAGAGCGGCGACTCGGCCGCGAGCTCGTCCACCGACTCGGCGACGAGCGACACGTCGTTCCTGAACGGGGCGGACCCCCGGCTCAGCCGTCCGTTCCTGGTCGGGTTCAGCGACTCGGCCGTCCGCGTCTACTACGTCGGCCTCGCGGTGATCCTGCTCGCGTTCGTGCTGACGTGGTTCTTCCGGGTGCCGCCGCTCCGCAAGACCTCGGCGCTGCAGGAGCAGGCCGATGCCGCACGCACGGCTGCCGGAGCGGGGTCGGACGGGAGCGCCGCTGCAGCCGCTGCCGCCGCCGCACCTGGAGCTGCCCCGGTGCCGACGGGGTCGTCCTCCGCCGAAGTCCCGACCTCGCCCGACGTGCCGACGTCGCCGGACGTGCAGCCTCGGTCCGCCCGGGCCACCGGGGCGTCGGACGTCTCGGTGCTGCCGCACGGGGTCGACGACACCCGCGCGCCGCTGCCGAACGCCACGACGCACGGTGCACACTCGGCGGCTGCGCCGGTCGACGAGCCCCCGACGACGACCGGTGCCATCCGGACCCGGGCTGCCCACGCCGCCCCGGTCGTGGAGCCGGACGCCCACGGGGCCGGAGCCGATGCGGCGGAGGCGAGCCGGGCCTCCCGGCCGGACGCTGACGACGCGCACGCACACGGGCGGCACTCCGCGGAGTAGTCGGCGCTGGCGCTCGCTCGCTGATGCCGAACGACGAGGTCGCTGTCGTACGACAGCGACCTCGTCGCATCTGCGCGCGTGCAACTGTTGCGGCCGCGCGGGAGCGACACCGTCGACGTCGTACGACATCGACATCGACATCGACATCGACATCGACATCGACATCGACGCTCCCGTGCGGAGGCTACGAGCGCTCTCGCTCGCGCATCTCGACGTAGTCCCCGGCAGCGCACGCCGAGGTACCACTGACCGTGTCGCCCCCGCCGAGGTCGGAGGACTGGAACCCGATGTTCGCCACGCCGTCCCCGCTGCCGTCGACGCCGCTGGAGGACGCGTCGGCATCGGAGAACCGCTTCGTGTCGAGTCCGCGCTCGCCCCACAGCTTCTCGAGCGTCCGGATCCCCTGCTCGATGTCGCCGCGATCAGCACGGGACTTGATGTACGTGTAGTTCACACCCTCACCGACGCCGCGCTCGTCCTCGCACGTGCCGAGCCGCGGCCCTTCCTGGGCCGTCCACGTCCCTCCGAGCGCATCGGTCGTGTCGTCGACGAGCTGCTGGATGCTGCGCTTCGCATCGGCCGGCTCCTGGGTCGGTCGGTTCTCCATCTGTCCTCCAGAACAGCCGGCAGTCGTGCCGACGATCGCGATCGTGGTCACAGTGACTGCGATCCACTGCCTCAGGGCGGTCATCGGTGTCGGTTCTCCGTTGGGTCGTCGGGTCGTCGGGTCGTCGGGTCGAGGGAGCCGTTGCCGTTCTCGGTGCCGCGCCTCAGACCGCCGGCGCCGCGTCCCCCGCCGCTGCCTCCGGTGCTCCAGCCACCTCGAACGACGCACCCGGCAACCGCTTCCGCATCACGTCGATCGCCGCAGGGTTGTCGTCCACCAGTACGTACCGCCGCCCCAACGCCTGTGCCACGGCGCCCGTGGTCCCACTGCCCGCGAAGAAGTCGAGCACCCAGTCCCCCTCGCGTGAGGACGCCTGCACGATCCGCCGCAACACCCCCTCGGGCTTCTGCGTGGGGTAGCCGGTCTTCTCGCGGCCGGTCGGCGAGACGATCGTGTGCCACCAGACGTCGGTGGGCAGCTTGCCGCGCTCGCGCTTCTCGGGGGTGACGAGACCCGGCGCCATGTACGGCTCGCGGTCGACGGCCTCGGAGTCGAACCAGTACCGCGACGGGTCCTTCACGTAGACCAGGATCGTGTCGTGTTTCGTGGGCCAGCGCGTCTTGGACTTGGCACCGAAGTCGTAGGCCCACACGATCTCGTTCAGGAACGACTCGCGGCCGAAGAGCGCGTCGAGCAGCACCTTGGCGTAGTGCGACTCGCGGTAGTCGAGGTGCAGGTACAGCGTGCCGTCGGCGGCGAGCAGCCGCCAGGCCTCGATGAGTCGGGGTTCGAGGAACGACCAGTAGTCCTCGAACCGGTCGTCGAAGCGCATCAGGTCGCCGCGCACCCGCTCGTAGGTCCGGCCGTGGAATCCCATCACGGGACCGTCGGCCTTCGGCACGGCGGACGTCGCGTGCCGCCGCTGGTACCGGCCGGTGTTGAACGGCGGGTCGAGGTACACCAGCGTGAAGGACCCGTCCGGGTAGGCGGGGACCACGTCGAGGGCGTCGCCGAGGACGACGCGGTCCGGGCCTCGGTCGTCTCCCCTGCGCACGGACCCATTGTCGCGCACCGAGCGAGCACGCTCGACGCGCACCGCACCGCACCGCACCGCACCGCACCGCACCGCACCGAGCGAACACGCACCGCACGCCCAGGCCCCGGCGTACGGTCGAGTGCATGGCAGCAGCACCCGAGGTCCGCAACGACACCGACAAGCAGCAGTACTCCCTGATCGAGGACGGCGAGGTCATCGGCCTCGCGGCGTACGAGATCGACGGCGACGAGATCCGCTTCGTGCACACCGAGGTCGATCCCGAGCACCGCGGGGGTGGGCACGCGTCGATCCTGGTGCAGCACGCCCTCGACGACGTGCGTGCGAGTTCGTCACGCCGGGTCGTCGCGCAGTGCAGCTACGTGCACGCGTGGATCGAGCGGCACCCGGACTACCAGGAGCTCACGACGCGCTGACGCGGGCGACGCACAGACGAGCGCGGCGCCCGTCCGCTCAGTACGAGCGGTCGTGCGTCCCCACGCGGGCCTCGTGCCGCCCGGCGCTCCGCACCGTCGGCACCCGGATGAGCACGCTGCCGCTGAGCAGGTCGTGGTCGTCGTCCGCCGGTGACGGGGCCTGTTTCGGCAGGCGCGCCTGCCGTTCGTACTCGGCTTGCGTCTCGTGCCGGGTCGGTGCGAACACCTCGTCCAGCATCCCGACCATGCCTCCGGATCCACCGCTCCGCTGGGATTTGTTCGACAGGTCGATCCACCCCATGCGATCGGCGATCCACACCACGACGGCCACGGCGGCCACCGCCCCCAGGAAGATCAACCAGTTCACGGCAGCGACGCTACGTGGGCTGCGCGGCGAGCGGATCAGCCGCGCGGGGGATTCTCATCATCCACACGTCTGGTTCATGAGGTCGAGGCGCACACTCGAGGAAGCGGCGGCCGGGACGTCCCCCCTCAGCTCCGGCCGTCGCGTCCACCGTCGATCGGAACAGGGCTCACGGCACCCGCTCGAGCCACTCCTTCGTCGCGAACTTCGTCCGCACCAGCTCCTGCGCCCGCTCGCGCTCGGCCTCGGTCACGTGCCCCTCGGTCGCCCCGTACAGGCGGGTGAAGGTGCCGATCAGCCGCTCGATGATCTCGGCGCGGGACAGCCCCGTCTGCGAGCGGAGCGGGTCGACGCGCTTCGCGGCGCTGGTGGTGCCCTTGTCGCTCATCTTCTCGCGCCCGATGCGCAGCACCTGCACCATCTTCTCGCCGTCCATGTCGTAACTCATGGTGGCGTGGTGCAGCAGCGAACCGGTACCGAGGCGCTTCTGGGCGGCACCGCCGATCTTGCCCTTGGTCGAGGTGATGTCGTTGAGCGGCTGGTAGTACGCCTCGATGCCGAGCGACTTGAGCGCCTCGATCACCCATTCGTCGAGGAACGCGTACGAGTCGGCGAAGGTCATGCCCTGCACCAGGTCGGACGGCACGTAGAGCGAGTACGAGATCACGGCGCCGGCGTCCATGAACATGGCACCGCCGCCGGAGATGCGTCGGACCACCTGCACGCCGTACTTCTCGGCGCCGGCGGGGTCGACCTCGTTCTTGAGCGATTGGAACGACCCGATCACGACGGCCGGCTGGTCCCACTCCCAGATGCGCAGCGTGGGACCGCGACGGCCTGCACCGACCTCTTCGGTCAGCACCTGGTCGAGCGCGAGGTGCTCGTTCGGGCTGATCGGCCCCTCGTGCACGATCTGCCAGTCGTGGTCGCGCCAGGTCGAGGCCCGCGACAGCGCGCGGCGCACCGCGACGCCGACGGACTCGGGCGTGAAGCCGAGCAGCACCGCATCGGTCGGCAGCGCCGCCCGCACGGCTGCGGCGATGCCCGCGGCGTCGGTGGTGGCGGGGAGCCCGTTCACGGCCGCGTCGATGAGCGGCAGCGCGTCGTCGGGTTCCAGGAAGAAGTCACCCGCCAGGCGGAACTGCTGGATCGTGCCGTCGACGACCTCGAGGTCGACGACGACCAGCTTGCCTCCGGGGACCTTGTACTCACCGTGCATGCCGCAACCCTATTCCGGACGGCCGACTACCCGGCAGTGGGCCGGCCTGGTGACGGACTGGAGGCCCGTGGCGGCGTCGCCACGGGCCTCCCGTCCGTCACCGGTCGCGTCGCAGGACGCGGCGAGCGCCGTCAGCGCGCGGTCACACGGTCGAGCCACGCGACCAGGTCGCCGATGACCTCTGCGCGGTTCGTCTCGTTGTAGACCTCGTGGCGTGCGCCCTCGTACACCTGCACGGTCACGTCGGACAGCCGGCCGCGTCGACGGTACGCCTGCGCCAGACGCTCGATCGAGCGCGGACCCCCGAGGGTGTCGTCCGAGCCGACCTGCAGCAGCATCGGCAGGTCGTGCGGGATCCCCCGCCGCGGCACCCCGAGCAGCCGGAGGGTGTCGGCGAGCCCGAACAGCCCGATGACGTCGGCCTCGACCGCCAGGGGGTCGAGCGCCATCGCGTCGATGATCGTGCGGTCGCGGGTGAGCCACTCGTACTTGGTGGGTCCCGACCCCGCGTGCCGTGCGTTGAGGTCGCCGCTGTTCATCCAGCCGGGCAGCCGGTAGGCACTCGCGGACAGGACGACGCCGTCGTAGCGGTCCGACGAGGTGTTCACGATCCGCTGCGCCATGAGCGACCCCCACGAGTGCCCGAGCAGCACGAGCGGCAGCCCGGGTTCGTCGGCCCGCGCGACCGCGCTCATCTGCTCCACCGCGGCGATCGCCGCGCGCAGCCCGCCGGGGCCGAGCCGCCCGAGCTTGGCGTGGTCGCCGTCCCACTGGGTCAAGCCGGTGCGTCCGTGCCCGCGGTGGTCGTTCGCGTGCACGGTGTAGCCGGCGCGCACCAGGTCCTGCGCGAGCGGTTCGTACCGGAGCCCGTGCTCCCCGACCCCGTGCGCGATCTGCACGACACCCTTCGGCCGTGCCGCACGCCAGGTCGAGTAGACGATCTCGACGCCGTGGGCGTCGGTGAACGAGGCGTCGCCGCGAGCGGCGGAGAAGGTGGGCACACTCGCATCCTTTCAGACACTGCCATCCTCGCAGACGCGCTCCATCCCGGACCTGTTCACCCGGCGTTCACGCAGGGGGTTCCGGGCGGGCCTAGCGTCCTGCGCATGGACGTCATCGTCATCGTCACGCTGGTGATCGTCGTGGCCCTCGTGTTCGACTTCACGAACGGCTTCCACGACACCGCGAACGCCATGGCCACGTCGGTCGCCACGGGAGCTCTCAAGCCCCGGACCGCCGTGCTCATCTCCGCCGTGCTCAACGTGGTCGGCGCGTTCCTGTCCACCGAGGTCGCCAAGACCGTCTCGCAGGGCATCATCCGTGAGGGGCAGGACGGCATCCACATCTCCCCCACGATGATCTTCGCGGGGCTCGTCGGCGCGGTGCTCTGGAACCTCGCGACCTGGTACCTCGGGCTGCCGTCGTCCTCCACGCACGCGCTCTTCGGCGGGCTCATCGGCGCCTCGATCATCGGGGCCGGTCTGAACTCCATCAGCTGGGCGACGGTGGTGTCGAAGGTCGTGCTGCCGGCGCTGCTCTCCCCGGTCATCGCCGGGGTGATCGCCCTGGTCGCGACGTACCTGGCGTACGTGCTCACGAAGAACGCGACGACGCACGGTGCGGCGACGGGGTTCCGGCACGGGCAGACGATCTCGGCGTCGCTGGTGTCGCTCGCACACGGCACGAACGACGCGCAGAAGACGATGGGCGTCATCACGCTGACCCTCATCGCCGCGAACTACCAGGCCGCCGGCACCGGTCCGGCGCTCTGGGTGATCCTGGCCTGCGGGCTCGCGATCGGCCTCGGCACGTACATGGGCGGCTGGCGGATCATGCAGACCGTCGGCAAGAAGATCTCCGACGTGCAGTCGCCGCAGGGCTTCGCCGCCGAGACGAGCTCCGCCGCGACGATCCTCATCTCGTCGCACCTGGGCTTCGCGCTCTCGACGACCCACGTGACGAGCGGCGCGGTCGTCGGTTCGGGGCTCGGCAAGAAGCTCGCCGACGTGCACTGGTCGGTCGTCGGCCGCATCGTCGTCGCGTGGGTGATCACGCTGCCCGCCGCTGCGGTGGTCGGAGCGCTCGCGACCTGGCTCGCGTCGACCTCGGCCTTCGGGCTGGTGCTCGTCGCGGTCCTCGCCCTGGCCGGCGGGCTCACCTTCTACGTCCTCGCCAAGCGCAAGCCGATCTCGCACGAGGACATCACCACCGAGTCCGGGCCGGCCGAGCAGGCCGAGCCGCAGCCGACCGGCGCGACGAACTGAGGGGAACGACGATGGACATCGACTTCACCGCGATCGGCACGGTCGCCGGCGTCGGCTTCGTGGCCGCCGTGGGCCTGGTGCTCGTGTACACGCTCGGCCTCCGACTGCTCGGCACGGGGCAGCCGGACGACGCGGGCGGCGAGCGCACGCAGTACTCCGACGAGACCCCGCGCTCCGGGCACACCCCGCCGGCGGCACTGGCGGGAGCCGTGTTGTGCTTCGCGCTGTGCATCGCCGCGGTGCTGGCGGGCATCTGGTTGACGATCCCCCAGTTCCACTGAGGACGTTCCTTCCCAGAACACCCGCGATGCCTGGTCGAATCGGGCGTGCCTGGTCAGAACTTCCGACCAGGTACGCCCGATCCGACCAGGCACGCCCGATCCGACCAGGTACGCCCGTTCCGACCAGGCACGCCCGGAACACCCGCCTGGGATGATCGACGGGTGACCACCCACCACCACCTCGACGCCACGGTCGACTCCGCCGTCGACGTCTTCACTGCCGAACGCCAGCCGGTCCTGACCGTGGAACCGGGCGACACGGTGACGGTCCGAACCCTGAGCGCCGCGGGCTACACGGAACGCCAGCCGGGCCCGGGTCTCGACGCCCCGACCCTGATCGACCCGCGCCGGGGCCACTGCCTGGTCGGGCCGATCGCCGTCGCGAGAGCACGTCCGGGGATGGTCCTGGCGGTGCACTTCGACGACCTCGTGCCCGACGACTGGGGCTACACGGCCTCGGGCGGGGTCGACTCCCCGGTGAACCGCGCACTCGGCCTGACCGATCCGGCGTCGCGCGGCCCGCTGCTCTGGGACATCGACGTGCCCGCCGGAGTCGCCGTGAACCAGCTCGGCCTCGGGGTGCGGACGGCACCGTTCCTCGGCGTCGTCGGCGTCCCACCCGAGCCCACCGGGGAGCACTCGACGATCCCGCCCCGCACGGTCGGCGGCGGCAACGTCGACTGCCGCGAGCTGATCGCCGGCTCGACCCTGTACCTGCCCGTGACGGTGCCGGACGCCCTGCTCCACGTCGGCGACGGGCACGCGGCCCAGGGCGACGGCGAGGTCTCCGGAACGGCGGTCGAGTGCGGCATGACCACGACGATGACCCTGACGCTCCTCGACCGGGCCCCGGTCGAGGGTGTGCACGCCGACACCCCCGCCGGACGCATCACCTTCGGCTTCGACGCCGATCTCAACGTCGCGACGGCCACGGCGCTCGATCGGATGGTCGACTGGATCGCCGGGCTGCACGGGATCGGCCGCGCCGAGGCACTCGCGATGGCGAGCGTGGCGGTGAGCATGCGCATCACGCAGGTCGCGAACCGCACGTGGGGCGTGCACGCGCTGCTCCCGCACGACGCGATCCTGACGGACGCGCGGCACTGAAGGACGGGAGGCCCGCCCACCGCGAGCCGACCGGCGCACGCTGGGCGGGCCTCCCGTCCGACGTTCCTTCCCATCGCACCCGCGCTGGAAAGCGGAAACGGGCGTACCTGGTCGAAAGAATCGACCAGGTACGCCCGTTTCGACCAGGCACGCCCGGAACCACCAGGTACGCCGAGGCGTCAGTGGGCGGAGTAGCCGCCGTCCACCAGGTGGTAGCTGCCCGTGATGAACGAGGCCTTGTCGCTCAGCAGGAACAGCACGAGCGCGGCGACCTCGGCGTCGGTGCCGAGCCGCTTCGAGGCGTGCTCGTCCTCGAGTGCCGCGATCGCCTCGGGCGAGAGCGACTTGCGGAGCAGCGGGGTGTCGATGAAGCCGGGGCCCACGGCGTTCGTGCGGACGCCCTGCGACGAGTACTCGAGCGCGGCGACCTTGGTCAGTCCGGCGAGCGCGTGCTTCGAGGCGACGTAGGCCGCGTTCTGCGCCATGCCGACCGTACCGAGCACCGACGCCATGTTCACGATCGCGCCACCGCCGGCAGCCACCATCGCGGGGATCTCGTAGCGCAGCCCGTAGAAGACGCCGTCCAGGTCGACCGCACGGACGCGGTCCCAGGCGGCGATGTCGTACTCGCCGATCGGCTGCGGTGCTGCGCCGATGCCGGCGTTGTTCACGGCGAGGTGCAGCGCGCCGAACGTGTCGACCGCGAACTGCACCATGCGCTCGTTGTCCGCGGCGACCGCGGAGTTCGCCTCGAACGCGCGAGCGGTGCCACCGGCCTCCGCGATCGACGCGGCGACGCGCTCGGCGCCCGCCAGGTTGATGTCGGCGACGACCACCGTGGCGCCCGCCGCTGCGAGCTCCTTCGCGACGGACTCGCCGATGCCGCTGCCACCACCGGTGACGACGGCGACCTTGCCCTCGAACTCGGACATGTTCTCCTTCTCTCTCGGCAACACATGTTGTCTAAGAGCACGGTACACCCGAAATCCAGTTCGTTCGCTGAACTAATGAGCTAGGCTAACGACCGATGACCGACGCCACCGACCTCCGCATCGCGGTGAACCGGCTGTCCCGCACACTCCGAGCCCAGAAGGCCGACTCGAGCGTCACGGACGCGCAGTTCTCCGCCCTCGCCCGACTGCACCGCGACGGCGCCATGACCCTGGCCGACCTGAGCCGACAGGACGGCGTCACCCCGCCGTCGATGACGAAGACCGTCGCGGTGCTGGTGGAGCGGGGCCTGGTGTCCAAGTGCGGGCACGGCGACGACCGCCGCAAGGTGCTGCTCGGTGCGACACCCGCCGGAGCCGCCTTCGTCGAGGAGACCCGACGCCGCCGCGACGGCTGGCTCTCCCCGCGACTCGCAGCACTCACCGCCGACGAGCGGAGCACCCTCGCCGACGCCACCGAGATCATGAGGAGGCTGGCCCAGCAGTGACCGCCATGTTCCGCTCCCTCGCCGGACGCAACTACCGCATCTGGTTCGCCGGGGCCCTGGTGTCGAACGTCGGCACGTGGATGCAGCGCACCGCCCAGGACTGGATCGTGCTGACCCAGCTCTCGGACAACAACGCCGTCGCGGTGGGCATCACGATGGCCCTGCAGTTCGGCCCCCAGCTGCTGCTCCTGCCGCTCACCGGGCTCGCCGCCGACCGGTTCGACCGCCGGAAGATGCTCATGCTCACCCAGGGCCTGATGGGACTGCTCGGGCTGGGACTCGGCGTCATGGTCCTCACGCACACCGCCACCCTGCTCGCGCTGTACGGCTTCGCCCTGGCACTCGGCGTCGTCGCCGCGTTCGACGCCCCGATCCGGCAGGCCTTCGTCTCCGACGTCGTGCAGGGCGAGGACGTCTCGAACGCCGTCGCCCTGAACTCCGCGTCGTTCAACGCCGCACGCCTGATCGGCCCCGCGGTCGCCGGTGTGCTCATCGCGGCGATCGGCTCCGGATGGGTGTTCGTCATCAACGCCGGGTCGTTCCTGGCCGTCCTGCTCGCACTCCGGTTCGTCGACCCCGCCCAGCTCGCCGAACGGGTCCGGGCGGGCCGCGGCAAGGGGCAGATCGTCGCCGGCTTCCGGTACGTCCGCACCCGACCGGACATCGTCGTCGTGCTCTGCATGATCTTCGTCGTCGGCACGTTCGGCGTGAACTTCCCGATCTTCACCTCGACGATGGCGCGGGTCGAGTTCCACCAGGGCGCCGGCGAGTTCGGGCTGCTCAACTCGGTGATGGCGATCGGCTCGGTGCTCGGCGCGCTGCTGTCCGCCCGCCGGGACAAGCCGCGGATGCGCACCCTCGTCCTCGCCGCCGGCGGGTTCGGGCTCGCGTGCACGGCCGCGGCCCTCGCTCCGACGTACTGGACCTTCGCGATCGTGCTGGTGTTCGTCGGGCTCGCGTCCCTGACCTTCATGACCACGGCGAACGCCCTGGTGCAGACCACGACGAAGCCCGCGATGCGCGGTCGCGTGATGGCGCTCTACATGGCGATCTTCGCGGGCGGCACCCCCATCGGCGCCCCGCTCGTCGGTGCCGTCGCCGACGCCTTCGGCCCGCGCTGGGCGATCGTCGTCGGCGCGGCCTCGGGCTTCGTCGCACTCGCGATCGCGCTCGTCTGGCTCGTCCGGTACCAGCGGGTCCGGCTGCGCTACGACGCCGACTCGCGGCTGCACCTGGCGATCACGCACGCCGTGCCGGTGGTCGGCTCACGCGCGGCGCTCCGCCGCGAGCTGGAACGCGACGAGGCGCTCGCCGACCGCTCCAGCGCCGTCTGACGGACCGGCGGGGCACCCTGCCCGTCGGCCGACGGCCGTGACCCACCGACCGCCGGACGGGAGGCCCGCACCGGCGCCGCCACGGGTCTCCCGTCCCACGCCACCCGGGCCCACGGCCGTGGTCACGACGCGCGGACCAGCCGCCTTCCGCCACACGCCCCCGGTCGGCTCAGAGGACGGGAGCGGACGACGCGAAGACGCGCTCGTCGAGGGCCGCGGCGACGCGGTCGGCAGCCACCGCCAGCCGTTGCCCGACGTCACCCGCCACCGCGAGCGCCGACTCCTCGGGGATGCCGTCGAGCAGGGCACGGACCTCGTCGAACCCGGCGACCTCGTCCGCGATGCAGGACGGGGCGACGTCGGCCAGGCACTCGGCTGCGCGGTGCACGGTGAAGCGCAACGACCGCGGGCTGTGGGCGTCGAGGAGCAGGAAGGCGGCGGCGGCGGACGGCACCGGTGGGTGGTCGCGTCCGCGCAGGAAGGCCTCGCCCGCGCCGCACGCCCGGAGCGCCGCCGTCCACGAGGTGACGGCGTCCGGCTCGAGCAGCCGCGACGCCAGCAGCCGTGCAGTGGAGGCGCAGCGGGTGAGTGATCGCCCGAGGGTGAAGAACTCCCACACCTCGTCACGGCTGGCGTCGCCCTCGACCACCCCGATGGCGAGGGCACTGCGCTCCCGCACCCAGCCGAGGAACTCGTGCGCACGGTCTGGGGCGATCTTCCGGGGCATCCGCGACCGCGTGACGTCGAGGCAGTCCCAGAGCTCGCTCGAGACGACCTCGCGGGCACGGCGTGCGTGGTCGCGGGCGACGGCGACCGCGGCGGCGATGGACGCGGGTTCGTGCCGGTCGAGCGCGAGGGCGTCGACGGTGGCGGCGCGGTCCGGGTCGTTCGCGGGGCCGGTGGTCCCGATGACGCTGCGGAGCTCGGTGGACACGAGCCGGTCGTCGTCGAGGGTGCCTGGTTCGCGGCGGGCGACGTAGACGTCGAGCAACCGTGCGACGACGTCGGTGCGCTCCACCGCGCTCCCCACGTGGAAGACGTTCCCCGCGAGGCGGCTCAGCACGGCTGCTCCTGCATGTCCAGAACCTAACGAGCCGGCGTTGCCGGGGTGTTACAGAACCGCGTCACGGGTGTTGCAGGTGTCCCGTCTCCGCGCTCGCTAGACAATCTAACTAGAGCGTCTAGCATTGGGGGCATGACGTCCGAGGTGGTGACCAGCACCGCGGGGTACTGGTACGAGGACTCCGCGGTCTCCGCCGTGGACGTCCTCAACGCCCTGCGGCGGTACCGAACGGCCGAGAGCGCCGCCCAGCGCCGAGCGCGCGAGGCACTGGGGATCGGCGAGAACGCACTGCTGGCGCTCCGGTTCCTGATCGACGCCGAGCACGACGGCCGCACCGTCAACGCGAAGGACCTCGCCGAGCGGCTCGAGATCACGGCGGCGTCGACGTCGGCGCTCGTCGACCGGCTCGTCCGCAGCGGTCACGTCGAACGGCACGCCGACCCGAACGACCGCCGCGGCGTGATCCTCACCGCCACCGGCACCTCGATGCGGCACGCGCTCCGGGTCATCGAGGAGCTCGACGCCCGCGCGCTCGAGGTCACCGAGCACCTGCCGAGCAACGAGATGGCCGTCGTCGTGGACTTCCTGGACGAGATGGTCCGCGTCGTGGACGAGCTCGACGGCGGGTCGGACCACCTCCGTCGCGCGTAACCTGGACCGCATGGACCCTCGCGGCGAGCACCACCCCGAGGACGACATGCCGTTCGCCGAGCTCGACTCGCGGGCCCGTGCCGACGCAGCACTCCGACGCATCCAGGCCGGGTCCGATCCGGCTCGTGAGGCGTTCGACCTCGCCAACACCATGAACGACGAGGCCGTGGGGCGGCTCACGAAGCGCCTGCGGCGGTTGTTCCGTCGGGGCTGACCGGTCGGCCATCCGTGCGTGTGCGTGTGCGTCAGAACGCGGTGCCGACCGCGGCGATGTCGTCGCCCCCGTGCCCGGCTGCGCTGGCATCGGCGTAGACGCGCCCGAGTGCCTCGAGCAGCGTGGTGGACACCCCGGCGGTCCGGGCGGCATCGGTGATGAGTCCGATGTCCTTCCGCAGCCCGTCGAGTGCGAACTGGGCGGGGAACTCGTGGGCGATCATCGCGGCACCCTTGGTGTGGGCGTAGGCGGAGTCGCTCGCGCTGCCCTCGATGGCCTGCAGGAACAGCGCGGGGTCGAGCCCGAGTGCCGCCGCCAGGGCCAGGGACTGCCCGGTCGCCGCGGTGATCGACGCGATCCAGGCGTTGGCGGCGAGCTTGAGTGCGGTGCCGTCGCCGACGTGGTCGCCGGCACGGACGGTCTTCGCGCCGATCGCGTCGAGCACGGGGTCGACACGGTCGAGCAGGTCCGCGGGGCCTGCTGCGAGCATCGTGAGCTTGCCCTGTTCGGCGGGGGCCTTCGTGCCGAGCATCATGGCCTCGACCAGGGTGATGCCGTACTTCTCGGCCAGTTGCACGACCGTCGCGGTGCCGTCGACCCCGATCGTCGAGGCCTGCACCCACACGGCGTCGGTCGGGGCGTCACCAGCGGCCTGCTCGAGGACGTCGACGACCGCATCGGTGTCGAACAGGGTGAGCAGGACGACCTCGGCGTGCTCGACGGCACTGCCCTGGTCACTCGCCACCGTTGCGCCGCGGTCCCCCAGGGGTGCGGCCTTGTCGGCACTCCGGTTCCAGACCGTCACCTGGTGGCCGTCGCGGAGCAGTGATCCAGCCACGCCGGCGCCCATCGCGCCCGTCCCCAACACCGTCACTCGCACGTGCGTCTCCGTCCTGGCGCGACTCCGTGCCGCGACCGTCCCGACGCTACGCCCGCCGCCGTCAGAGGAGGCCGCGAGCCTGCAGCCAGGCGGCCGGGTCGATCGGTGTGCCGGCCACGATGACCTCGAAGTGCAGGTGGGCGCCGGTCGAGACGCCCGTGTTGCCGACGGCCCCGAGGCGCTCCCCCGCGCGGAGGACCTGGCCGGGGCGGACGTCGATCGCCGACAGGTGCCCGTACCGGGTCGCGGTGCCGTCGGCGTGCTGCAGGAGGACCTGGTTGCCGTAGCCACCGAGCACACCCGCCGAGACGACCCGGCCGGGCAGCGCGGCGACGACCGGGGTCCCGATGGCCGCGGCGAAGTCGACCCCCTGGTGGTTCGACGAGCAGGCCGCGCAGCCGACGACCCAGCGGGAGCCGAAGCCACCGGCGTCGGGGACCGCACCGACCGTGGGGCGGACGGCTCCACCGGTCGGGCCCGAGCCACCGGGGACCCGGAGGGCTGCCGCGGCACGACCCACCGAGAAGTCGTCGCGGCCGGCGGTCGGCCCGGTCGAACCGTCGGCGACGAAGTGCTGCATGCCGGCCGATGCCGACGTGGATTCCGGAGTGGTCGGAGCGGCGACGGCGGTCTGCGGGGAGCCGACCGCGACGAACAGGCACGTGACGGCGGTCACCGCCGCGGCGGGCAGTGTCCGCCGGGCGGGGATCCGGAACGACGCGAGGCGGCGGCGCGCGGGAGCGGCGGCCTGCGTGGGCCGGGTCGGCCGCGCGGCCAGCGTGGACCGGGTCGGCCGTGCGGACTGCGCGGGCCGGGTGGAAGCCGGGGTGGCGGGAGGGGGCACCGCCACCCCGGCGGCTCGGAGGGGCCCGGGCTGTGCAGCGTGCCGTGCACGGCGCAGCGGGGGCTCGGTCGGTCGGTCGGCCGTACGGCGCTCGGCACCGCGCGGGCGCCGGGGCAGACCGTCATCGAGGGTCGTCATCTTGCGGTGACCGGCCCGGTCAGACGCGGACGACGCCGTCACGGGCGATCCGGTCGAGCTCGCACACGACGGCGTCGACGACCGCTCGGGTGATCGCGTCGGCGACGGTCTCGACCAGGACGAGGTGCTCGGGACGGATCGTGACCTCGGTCACGAGGGCCGATGCCACCCGCACCGGGATCTCGTCGATCGCGGCGACGAGGGCGGCCGGGACCAGCGTGGAGTCACCCGGGCGGACGGGCGCGGACATCGGCGAGGTCGGCACCGGGGTCACGACGGCGAGCGCCGGCGACGGGGTGGAGTGCACGGTGGAGTGTGGAGCGTCGGCCTGATCGCGACGCTGGGCGATGGAGTCGAAGAGCGGGGTGGAGGACATGCTGCGGACGGTCCGATCTGGATGTCGTGGCTGGTCGTTCTCGGGCGACCGGCGATGGCGGCGTGCCGAGCGGCACGTCCGCCATTCAACCATCGATATTTCAGATGTGCAATAGTGACCGGACAGTCGCAGCGATCAGTCCGGGTCGACGGCGGCCGCGGTCGGGTCGTCCGGCTGCAGCGCACGACGGACCCGTTCCACGATCGTCGCGGGCGGGTTGTTGTAGGCGTTCGCCGGCTCCTGGCCGCTGAGCTCCTGGATCGCCGCCATCACCGCATCGGTCGCGTGGCGCCGAGCACGACCGGACGACGCCTCGCCGAAGGACGACAGGTCGATCGGCTGCCCGAACTCGATCGTCACGCGGGCGAGCTTCGGCAGCCGGGACCCGACCGGCTGCACGTCCTCGGTGCCGGTGAGCGCGACGGGCACCACGGGGGCACCGCTCGTCAACGCCAGCCACGCCACTCCAGTTCGGCCCTTGTAGATCCGGCCGTCGAGCGAGCGCGTGCCCTCCGGGTAGATCGCGAACGCCTCGCCCTCCTGCAGGCGTGCCAGCCCGAGGTCGAGGGCCTGCTGGGCCGCCGCACCCGCGCCACGCTCGACCCCGATGGCGCCGATGCCACCGAAGAACGCCCGCGAGACGGCTCCCTTGAGACCCGAACCCGTGAAGTACTCCTGCTTCGCCAGGAACGACACCTTGCGCGGCGCCATGAGCGTGATCGCGGGCGAGTCGATGAAGGATCGGTGGTTGCTCGCGAGGATCACCGGGCCACGCTTCGGGACGTTCCGACGACCGATGATCTTCGGCCGCCACAGCAACCGGGCGAGCGGGGTCACCACCGCGCGACTGAGCACGGTGGCGAACTTCGTCGAACCGGACACCGGACCTCCTCGTGGTGACGAGCTACCGAGTGTAATGAGGCGCGCGGAGGGCACATGCCCGGAACGGCATGCAGTGGTGGCCGGGCGTCAGTCGGCAGCGGCGACGACGTCGAGGACCGCTCGCCCGTACCGCTCGAGCTTCGCTGCGCCGACGCCGGAGATCTCGCCGAGCTGGTCGACGTCGGCCGGGCGGACGGCGGAGATGCCCCGGAGCGTCGCGTCGTTGAACACCACGTACGCGGGGACGCCCTGCTCGCGGGCCTCGGCAGCACGCCAGGCACGCAGGGCCTCGAACAGGCCGACGGCTTCCTGCGGCATGTCGGTGACGACCGTTCGTCGACTGCTGCGGCCGGCCCGCGGCGCCTTGACCGGGTCGCGACGCATCCGCACCTGCACCTTGCCGGTCAGGACCTCGGCGCTCGTGGGACTGAGGACGACCGTGCCGAAGCCGTCGCCCGACACCGCCGCGTAGCCCTGGGCCAGCACCTGTCGTGCGACCGCGCGCCACTCGCCCTCGGACAGGTCGGCACCGATGCCGAAGGTCGCCAGGGTGTCGTGCTGGAGTTCCTGCACGCGGGGCGACCGCTTGCCGATCAGGATGTCGACGAGGTGCGAGACGCCGTACCGCTGGCGGCGCTCACGCTCGAGCCGCACGACGGTGGACAGCAGCTTCTGCGCGGGGACGGTGCCGTCCCACGACTCCGGCGGCGCGATGCAGGTGTCGCAGTTGCCGCACGCCGTGCTCTCCTGCCCGAAGTACGCGAGCAGCCGCACCCGGCGGCACTCGATCGTCTCGCACAGGCTGAGCATGGCGTCGAGGTGGGCGCTGAGCTGCCGCCGGTGTGCGGCGTCGCCCTCGGACTGGTCGATCATCCGCCGCTGCTGCACGACGTCGTTCAGGCCGTACGCGAGCCACGCGGTGGCCGGCAGCCCGTCACGACCCGCACGGCCGGTCTCCTGGTAGTAGCCCTCGACCGACTTCGGCAGGTCGAGGTGCGCCACGAACCGGACGTCGGGCTTGTCGATGCCCATGCCGAACGCGATGGTCGCCACCATGACGACGCCGTCCTCGCGCAGGAACGTCGACTGGTTGCGGGCACGCACCCGGGCGTCGAGTCCTGCGTGGTACGGCAGGGCGTTGATCCCCTGCTCGGCCAGGGCGGTGGCGGTGCGCTCGACGGAGTTGCGGGACAGGCAGTACACGATGCCGGCATCGCCGCTGTGCTCCGTGCGGATGAAGGTGAGCAGCTGCTGCAGCGCGCCGGTCTTCGGTTCGATGCGGTACTGGATGTTCGGCCGGTCGAAGTCGGCGACGAAGTGCGCGGCGTCGTCGAGGCCGAGCCGGGCGGAGATCTCGCGGTGGGTCTGCGGCGTCGCGGTGGCGGTGAGGGCGATGCGCGGCACCGTCGGCCACCGCTCGTGCAGGACGCTCAGCTCCAGGTAGTCCGGGCGGAAGTCGTGCCCCCACTGGGCGACGCAGTGTGCCTCGTCGATGGCGAACAGCGAGACGCGCGCCCGGTCGAGGAGCGCTCGGGTGGACTCGAGCCGGAGCCGCTCGGGCGCGAGGTAGAGCATGTCGACCTCGCCCTGCACGACCGCACGCTCGACCCGTGACCGTTCGTCGGGGCCCTGCGTGGAGTTGAGGAACGCGGCCCGGACGCCGTTCGCCGCCAGGGCGTCGACCTGGTCCTGCATGAGGGCGATGAGCGGCGACACCACGACCCCGACGCCGTCGCGGACGAGCGAGGGCACCTGGTAGCAGAGGGACTTGCCACCACCGGTCGGCATGAGCACCAGGGCGTCACCACCGGCCACCACCTGGTCGATGATGGCCGCCTGCTCACCGCGGAAGTCGTCGTAGCCCCACACGCGGTGCAGCACGTCGAGCGCAGCGGCACGGGGTGCGGACACGGCAGCGGGAGCAGGCACGGCAGCGGGCGCGGGCGTGGTGCTCATGCCACGAGCCTACGGGCGACCGGCGACACCCACCGCACTGTCCACAGCACCGTCCGTGCCGGAGTCGGCACGGTGGTCGGAACCGGCCACGTCGTCGGCGCGGGCCGGCGTGGTCGCCCAGCCTGTGCCTCCAGGCCGGATCCAGCGGACGCCGCCCGCCCAGGCCGGGGTCACACCCCGGAACCGGGGTGCCTCGTGCCCGGCGAAGCGGCGGTCCAGCCCCCGCCACGACGCCAGGAACTCGACCATGCCCCAGAACGCGAGCGACGTGACGAGGGTGACGAGGGTCCCCTGCCAGGTGCCGTTCGCGTCGGACGAGGTCAGGTCGACCTTCGACCAGCCGGGCGCCTGCAGCACGAAGATCATGATGTTGTTGAAGGCGTGCTGCAGGACCGTGGCCTCGAGCCCGCCGGTCCGGAGGACGATGATCGCCGCGATCAGGCCGAACGAGCCGACGTCGAGGATGCCCCAGACGTTGTAGCCGTTCGGGATGTGCAGCACCGCGAAGACGACCGTCGAGACCGCCACGGCGATGACCGTGCCGACGCGACGCGGGATCCACGACGCGACGGTCTGCATCAGGAAGCCGCGGAAGATGTACTCCTCGGCCGCGCCCTGGAACGGGACGAGCAGGACGACGAGGGCGATCGTCAGGGTGAGGGTGCCGAGGGAGACCGTCGACTGGCCGATCGCGTCGTGGTTCCAGGCGAAGCCGCCGTCGGTCGTGATCATCCCCCCGTCCCAGAACAGGCCGGTCTGGACGACGAACATGACCGCGGCGATGACGAGCGTCGGCAGCAGGCACCACGCTGTCCAGGCCCACCGGACCCGGAACCGCGTCGACGACAGGATGCCGGCCGGTCCGATCCGCGCGATCTTCACGGCGAGCAGGACCCCCGGCAGCAGGACCACGAGCGACACCAGGGTCAGCGAGAGGGTCAACGGATCGGTCGGGTCCAGAGCACCGCTCTGCAGGTCATCCAGCAGGCCGTAGAGCCCGGACGCACCCCCGACCGCGGCGACCGGGATGAAGTAGGCGACGGTGATCAGCACCTGCGACACGAGGTACCACCCCGCCAGGAACGCGAGGGCGACGAGCGGCCGCCACCACCTCCAGCGCGCGTCGATCCGGGGCAGGCGCTGGTAGGGAACACTCACGCACCGCAGGGTACCGGGCCGGGCAGGATGGGAGCCGTGCTCACCGTCCTGTTCGGCCTGTCCGGCGCGATCGTCTACGGGTTCGCCGACTTCCTGGGCGGACTCGCCTCGCGCCGGGTCCGCCCGGTCGTCGTCACGGCGGTGGCCGCCGCGATCGGGATCGTGCCGCTGCTCGTCGGACTGGTGGTCCTCGGCGGCGTGTTCTCGTGGCCGGCCGCGGTCTGGGGTGCGGTTGCCGGCCTCTCGGGCGGCATCGGGGTGCTGCTGCTCTACGCGGCACTCGCGATCGGCCCGATGAGCGTGCTCTCCCCCGTCACCGCCGTCTTCGCGGCCGTCGTGCCGGTACTCGTCGCGGTGTTCCGTGGCACGGTGCTGTCACCCGTGGCCACCGGCGCGCTCGTGGTCGCGGTCGTCGCGGTGGTCCTGGTCGCGGTGGTCCGGGACGCCTCGGGCGCACGGCTCACCGCCCGGGGCGTGGTCGCGGCCGCCGTCGCCGGGTGCGGCTTCGGCGGGATCGTGCTGGCCTACGACATGACGCCGTCCGACTCGGGCGCCGCACCCCTCGTGGTCGCGCGGGTGCTGCAGGCGGTGCTGCTGGGTGCGGCGGCGATCGTCGTCGTGCTCCGGACGGGAGGCCCGGTGTCCGCCCCGACGTCGGCCCGCCCCGTCAGGGCTGCCGCCGTCCGCGATCCTCGGTCGGGTCGCGCATGGGGTCCGCGGCTGCTGGTCACCGTGGCCGTGTGCGGCGTCTTCGACGCGATGGCGAACGTGTTCATCCAGGCGGGACTGCACAGCAGCGACGATCCGGCGACCCTGCCCGTCGTGAGTGTGCTCAACGCGCTCTACCCGATCGGCACGGTGGTGCTGGCCGGGGTGGTGCTGCGGGAGCGGTTGACCGCGCAGCAGTGGATCGGCATCGTGCTGGCGTTCGTCGCGTCGGTGGCGCTGGCGTTGGCGTAGCGCGCGGTCAGGCGTCGGGGATGAGGCGCTTCCCGAGCGAGACCGTGCGGTCGTCGGTGTAGCCGAGGGACGCGTAGAACCCGAGCACCTGCTCGTTGCCCGCACGCACCTGCAGGTTGAGCTTCGGGCAACCGAGGTCGGTCAGGAGCCGCTCGAACTCGGCCATCAGGGTGCGACCGAGGCCGGAGCCCTGCAGGTCGGGGCGCACGGCGAGGTAGTTCACCCAGCCGCGGTGCCCGTCGAAGCCGGCCATGCCCGCGGCGACCACGCCGGCTTCGGCGGTGGCGGTGTCGGTGTGGGTGTCGGTGTCGGTGTCGGTGTCGGTGTCGTCACCGTCGGTGGCGTCCGGCTCGGCGACCAGGAAGAGCTCGGGCTGGACCGTCAGCTTGCGGGCGATGTCACGTCGGGGGTCGTTCCAGGGTCGGACGAGCCCGCAGGATTCCCACAGGGCGACGACCGCGTCGGTGTCCTCGGTGCGGAAGGGGCGGATCCGGTACTCCATGCCCCCACGTTAACGGGGGTGGGGAGAACGTCGTCACCGGCCTGTCGTCGTGATCTGATAGACCTGTCCGACCACCCAGCCGATCAGGAGCCCCGTGACCGCACACGACACCATCCCGTCGCGCCGCAGCGCACGGGACGACGAAGCCGGCTCGCGGTCCCGGCGTTCCCCGCGCAGACGCCAGACGGTCGGCGGCGCGATCGTCTCGCTCATCGCCGAGTTGCTCATCATCGCGGGTGCCGGCACCGGCCTGTACGTGGTGTGGACGGCATGGTGGACCGACGTGGTCGCCGTGAACGAGCAGACGAAGCTCGTGCAGGGCCTCGACCAGGTCAAGACCCCGAAGGTCGAGGGCACCGAGCACCGCGGCACCGCACCCGTGCTGGACGAACCGCCGGCGCTGTCGGACGTGTTCGGGACGATGCAGATCCCCCGGTTCGGCAACGACTACAACCGGCCGATCGGCGAGGGCACGGATCGTGAGAAGGTCCTCAACACCATCGGGCTCGGGCACTACCAGGGCACCGCGATGCCCGGCGCCCCCGGCAACTTCGCCGTCGCCGGACACCGGGTCACCTACGGCAAGCCCCTCAATCAGATCGCGGAACTGCAGAAGGGCGACTCGGTCGTGGTCCGGGTCACCGACGCGAAGACGAAGTTCGACGTCTGGTACGTCTACAAGGTCACCGACAGCCAGATCGTCACGCCCGACAAGATCGAGACGATCGCGCCGGTGCCGAACAAGCCCGGCGTCGAACCGACCGCCCAGGACCGCTGGCTCACGCTGACCGCCTGCCACCCGATGTGGTCGGCGGCGGAGCGGTACGTGACGCACGCGAAGCTCGACTACTGGATGCCCGCGTCCGAGGGCACCCCGAAGGAACTCTCGGAGACCGCCAAGTGATCTTCCCCCTGGTCTGGCGGCTGCTGCCCGGCCCCACCGTCCTGAAGGTGCTCGAGCTGCTGGTCCTGCTCGCGGCGATCGTGTTCGTGCTGTTCCAGTGGGTGTTCCCGTGGATCGCAGCGGACATCCTGCCGCCGCCGGACGGCACGGTGGGGGCCACGCCGACCCCGTAGCGCCTGGTCTGGTCTGATCAGACCGTCGTCGTCACCCGCGAGCCGCCGGTCGGGGTGCGGCGCACGGCGATCCGCTCCGGGATCCGCTGCTTGAGTTCCTCGACGTGGCTGACGATCCCGACCTGTCGCCCGCCCGCGGTCAGTCGGGACAGCTGTCCGATGACGTCGTCGAGGGTCTCGGGGTCGAGCGTGCCGAACCCCTCGTCGACGAAGAGCGTGCCGAGCGAGACCCCGCCGGCCTCGGCCTGCACGACGTCGGCCAGCCCGAGCGCCAGGCACAGTGACACGGTGAACGTCTCGCCGCCCGACAGACTGCGGGGATCACGGACGGTGTCGGTCGTGTGGTCGTGCACGGCGAGGGCGAGCCCCGTCCGTCGCGACCGCGACCCGGATTCCCGCTCGTCGGAGGTCTCGAGGGTGAAGCGCCCGGCGAGCATGCCGCGCAACCGGTCGTTCGCCGCCGCCACGACGTCCTCGAAGCGCCGCATGAGCACGTAGGTGCCGAGCGTGATGCCGGTCGGGTTGACCGATGCCACGCCGTTCGCGACGTCGGCGAGGCGGACGACGGCGCGGCTGCGGGCCGAGGTCTCCTGTCGCGCACGGACGGTGCGGTGGACCTCGGTCGCACACTGCTCGACGGCCTCGGCGCGGTGCGCTGCGGTCACCGCGAGCCGGGTGGCCTCGTCGAGCTCGGCCGTCGCGCGGACCCGTTCGGCCTGTGCCGCCGGCACGTCGAGCTGCTCCGGATCGTCGTCGGCGGCCTGCACCACCGCGGGGTCGTCGAGCCCTGCCCGCACGACGGCGCGTTCGGACTCGGCTGCGCTGATGCTGCTGCGGAAGCGCGCGACGGTGTCGGGATCGAGGAGACCGGCTCGTGCGGCAGCGACGTCGGGGAAGGACTGCTCGTCGAGGACCCGGGCGACCTCGGCGCCGCGCTCGTCGCGGGCGCGGGCCGCGGTGGCCGCGCGGTCGTCGGCCTCGGCGACGGCACGGAGCACCGTCAGCCGCCCGTCGAGCTCGTCGACCACGGCCCGGAGCGAGACAGGCGAGCTGTCGCTGTCGTCGTCGCTGTCGAGCAGCGCTGCGAGCCGCTCGATCGCGTCGTGCACCGATCGCAGGTCGGCCTCGAGCCGCTCGGCATCGGAGGCCGCGGTCGACGCGAGCACCGTGCGCCGGGCGTCGAGGTCGTTCCGCTCACGCTCGAGCGCCCGGGTCGCGGTGTCGTGCGCCGTCCGCTCGCGCTCGTGCTCCAGCACCAGCGCCGCAGCCTCGTGCGCCGCTCGGACCCGCTCGTCGGCGGCCACCGCCATGGCGTCGAGGGCGACGGTGTCGACCGTGCCGACGACGGCGGTCAGCCGGAGGTGCTCCGCACGGTCGACGGCCAGGTCGGCCGCGGCGTCGGCGAGCTGCTGGTCGGCCAGACGCGTGGCGTCGCCCGCGGACTCCACCGCCTGGATCGTCGGGTGGTCGTCCTGCGGCGCGGCCACCGACGGGTGCGCCGTCGATCCGCACACCGGGCAGGGGTCGCCGGGGATCAGCGCCGCACCGAGCTCGCCGGCGAGCCCGGCGATCCGGCGCTCGCGCAGGGAGCGTTCGGCATCGAGCGCCTCGGTGGCCCGACGGCGGGCATCAGCCACGACGCGTTCGGCATCGGCGACGCGCTGTTCGGCGCGGTCGCGCGCGGCCAGGTCGGCACCGAGCGACTGCACCCGGGTGACCTCGTGCGCGGCGGCGTCGGCGTCGGCAGCGGTCGTCGAGGCGGTCCGGGCGGCCTCGACGATCCGTGCTCGTTCCGACGGCCGGGATTCGAGCGCGGTGTCGAGCGCGGCGAGGTCGTCGGTGAGCCGCGATGCGGTCGCGGTGGCCTCGGCGATCGCGGTGCGCCTGGCGTCCGCTTCGGCCTCGACCGCGACGAGGTGCCGGACGTCGGACAGGGCGTCGGTCAGCGTGTCGCGGCGCCGGGCGATCTGCTGTGCGTCGACGGCGCGGAGCGCGTGCTGGTCGCGCAACCGGGCTGCTGCCCCGGCGGTGTCGTCGGCCCGCACGGTCGCGGCGTCGAGGCCGTCGGCCACCGCGGCGACCCGGGCGGCACGCTCGGCCGTCGCGACCGCGGCCCGTGCCTGCTCGATCACCGGGGCGTCGTCGTCGAGGAGCGCCTGCCGCCGCAGCAGTGCCGCTCGTCGCTCGAGGGCGGCCGCACGGGCCGTGACCGATCGTTCGTGGTCGGTCGCCGCCGTCGCAGCGGCAGCCGCAGCCGTTCGGTCTGCCCCGGCGGCGTCGGCCGTGGCGCGGAGGGCCGCCACCGTACCGGGGACGACGGACTCGTCGGCCTCGGCGAGGTCGGCCGCCTGCGCGAACCGGGCCAGGGCGTCGCGGACGCGGTCGTCGGCGCCCTCTACCTCGGCCTGCACGGCTCGGCGGCGAGCGGCGAGCTCGTCGGCGGTGCGGTCGTAGACCTGCGTGCCGAACAACGACTGCAGGAGCTTCCGGCGGTCTTCACCCGGAGAGCGGAGGAACCGTGCGAACTCGCCCTGCGGCAGCACCACGGTCTGCAGGAACTGCGCGCGGTCGAGCCCGACGATCCGGGCGATCTCGACCCCGACCTCGGGGATGCGGGACGACAGGGGTTCGCCGGCGACGTCGGTGGGCGCGGCGAGTCGGAACAGCTGCACGGACGCCTGCTGCTTCACCGTGCCGGTTCCCCGCTGCTTCGGGCGGTCGTACTGCGGGGTGCGCCGGACCCGGAACACGCCTGCGCCGGTCTCGAACACGAGCTCGACGAACGGTTCGACCGCCGGGTCGGCGTGCTGGCTGTGCAGCCGGTCGGAGCTGGCGTCGGAACCGGCCAGTCCGCCGTACAGGGCGAACACGACGGCGTCGATGATCGTCGACTTGCCGGAACCGGTCGGCCCCTCGAGCAGGAAGACCCCGGACGCGGCCAGCGCCGCGAAGTCGATCGTCACGAGGTCGGGGTACGGCCCGATGGCGCGCAGTTCGAGTCGGTGCAGGTACATCAGCGGTCCCCCTCACGCTGCAGGGCGAGCACCGCGGCCTCGTACGCCTCGGTCAGCACCGCGCGTTCGTCGTCGTCGGGCAGCCCGCCGGTGGCGAAGGCCACGAAGTCGCCGGCGACCTCGACCGGGTCGGACGTCGCGGTGACGGCCCGCGCGGCGGTGGCGGCCGGCCGGTCCGCCGGTTCGTGCGTGATCGCCAGAGCGTGCGGGAAGTGGTCCTTCACGCGGGCGTACATGCGTTCCGGGTGCACGGTGTCGGTCACCGCGACGCGCACCCAGGCCTCGGCATCGGCCCGGAACTCCCCGGACTCGATGGCGTCGATGCTGCCCCGGACGTCGACGAGCCGCCGTGGCACCGGGGTCGGTACGAGCTCGACGGTGACGGCACCCGCCGCGTCGAGGTCGGCGATGGTCACGGACTTCCGCTGGTGCCGCTCGCCGAACGAGAACGCCAGCGGCGACCCGGCGTACCGGATCCGGTCGTCGTCGCCGACGCGCTGCGGGCCGTGCAGGTGCCCGAGGGCGACGTAGTCGAACCCGTCGAACACCGACTCGGCGACGCGGTCGACCCCGCCGACGCGGATGTCCTGCTCGCTGTCGCTCGGGTCGGCGCCCCCGACGAAGGCGTGCGCGACGACGACGCTCCGGGTGCCGGCCCGCGTCTCGAGGTCGGCGCGGATCCGTTCGGTGGCGGCGTGCACGACGGCGTGGTGCGAGCGGGCGAGGGGTTCGTCGGGGACCGCCGCCAGGGCGTACCGCGTGAGGTCGGGGTGCAGGTACGGGATGCCGTACACGGCCACCGGGCCGTCGTGGTCGGTCACGAGCACCGGATCGGCCACGTGTGCGGGCTCGGCGAGGATGCGTACGCGCTGCCCCATCACGCCGGCCCCGAAGCCGAGCCGCGCGGCCGAGTCGTGGTTGCCCGGCGTGAGGACCACCGTCGTGGTCTCGGCGAGGCGTTCCAGCGCGCGGGAGAGCATGCGGACGGCGTCCACCGGCGGGATCGCGCGGTCGTAGACGTCGCCGGCGATGACGACGAGGTCGACCGCGCACTCGCGGGCGAGGTCGACGAGCCAGTCGGTGAACGCGGCCTGGTGCTCGAGCAGGTCGGCACCCAGCAGTGTGCGGCCGAGGTGCCAGTCGCCGGTGTGCAGGATGCGCATGCGGCCACGGTAACGCCGGCCGGGGACATCCACAGGGCACCTCGCGGTGCCCTGTGGAGGGCTCAGGCGGTCGCGCAGCTCGCGGACGCCAGGCCCAGCACCGAGACGACCCGGACCCTGACCGTCGGTGTGCTCGTCGCGGTCCAGTTGTTGCCGAGGTTCGTGCGGAGGTGCAGCGTGTACGTGGTGCCGAGGTTCAGGAGCCCGGCGCCGGCGTAGGGCATCGAACGGGCACCGGCGGTGGTCGCGCTGGCCACCTGCGTCGTCCCGTTCATCAGGTCGAACGACACCGGCACGGTCGCGCCGTTGTCGTAGGTCCAGGCGATCGTCACCGTGTTCGACCCCGCCGGGGCGCAGGTCAGGGTGGGGACACCGGTCGCCGTGCCCGCCGTGAAGTTCGCGGTCGGTGCGACGGTGGTCTGTGACCACGGGGCCGCGTCCGCCGCTCCGGGCAGCAGGACGCCGGCGGCCGCAGCGAGCACGAGCACCGCGGCGCCCCCGCCGATGCGGCGCAGCCGCCGCACGCGACGTGCTCGTCGACGCAGCGCGCGACGGGTGAGGACGCTGGACGCAGCGGTCGGGAGGCTCGTGGCGGCGCCGTCCCGCGCCTCCAGGCCGTCGTCGGTACCGTCTGCCGGACCGGCGGCATCGTCCGGACCGGCGGCGTCGTCCGGACCGGCCGCGTCGTCCGGACCACCGGCCGCGCCGTCGGTGTCGTCGTCGGACTCGACGAGTCGCCGGAGCGACCCGTCGATCGTGCAGAGCGCGAGCACCGCGGTCAGGCCGAGCGCGAGCATCGCGACCAGGCCCCACTCCCCGGCGCTGATCCACCGGATCGGTGTCCCGATGAACGGGATGCGCAGGAAGGCGACCCCGTGCACGGCGGAGCGCTCGATCGGCGTGGAGTCCTGCTGGGGGTTCGCGTCGCCCTTCGTGACCATCGTGCCGCGGGGGCCGTCCTCGACGTAGCGGTGCATGCGCAGGTGGTCCGGCTGGTCCGGGTCGTCGGCGAGCAGGACCTTGCCCGTCGCGATCTCGCCCGAACCGACCGGACGCGAGACGACCACGTCACCTGGGACGATCCGCGGCTCCATCGAGCCCGTCATCACGGTGGTCGGCTGCCAGCCGATGAGCGCCGGCGCGGCCGCCCAGAGCGCGAGCCCGAGCAGCGTCGCGACCACGCCCCGGGCGAGGGTGGCGACGACGACGCGCCCCCAGTCGACGGCGTCACGGACCGCTGCGTGCGGTGCGGGACCACCGTGCACTGCGATGCTGCTCATGACTGCCTTCGACCGGGGGCGCGTTGCGGGGAGGGAACGGACGGGGCTGGTTCGGCCCCGGTCCCGGCTCAGCTGTTCTGGGCCTCCCAGGTGAAGCCGAGGGCTGCGGTGCCGCCCTGCACGGTGTTCGGAGCGGTGCTCGAGACCGTGTAGCTGACGCGGTAGACGCGCGTCTCGGACGCGGTGCCGGTCGGGGCCCAGGTGCCGATGCCGGTCGCGTAGTTGGTCGAGGCGGCGCCGAAGCCCGCGACGGTCCCGCTGTAGAGCGAGCCGCCGGTGGCGGCCGGGGTGAAGCCGGAGCAGGAGCCGAAGCCGCCGCCGGTGCCCTGCTCGATGGTCAGGTTGACGTTCGCGGCCAGGTCCTTCGTGGTCGAGACGTTCGTGCCGTAGAGCTTGACGGCCGAGGGCAGCGAACCGGTCGAGGTCACCGCGATGCAGTTCGCACCGGCCGAGCCGGGCTTCAGGTTGTTCGCCGTGAACAGCGCGGTGTTGTTGTCGTCGTCGGACAGGGCGACACTGCCGGCCGTCCAGTTGTTCGTCGGGTTGACGGTGGTCGAGGAGAACGCCGCGTACGAGGCCGTCGAGACGACGACCCCCGAGGCGACGAGGGCGGCGGGGATGGCGATCCAGGCGGCGAGGCGGGCAGCACGAGGCGTGACACGAGACATGGTTGGACTCCGTGAGGAAGAGATCTGATCGGTGGTTCGGACGGGCCCGCGGTGGTTGGTCGCGCTACGTGCCGAGGTGGTACGACGATCAAGCTACTTGGCGTTCGAGCAGCTCACAAGACCTGAGATGTCCCCACTGATGGGGGTATCTTGACGAGTGAGTTACTTGTTGACTGAAGTTCCCACCCTGTACCCGAGAAGAGCTCCCATGACGGACACCGACC
The DNA here is from genome assembly GCF_003234745.1 of Curtobacterium sp. MCLR17_039. Lineage (NCBI taxonomy): Bacteria > Bacillati > Actinomycetota > Actinomycetes > Micrococcales > Microbacteriaceae > Curtobacterium > Curtobacterium sp. MCLR17_039. Next base: position 312,640 of record NZ_QKTF01000004.1, on the reverse strand, counting down.
CGGTCGTCCTCCCCCCGCACGCACCCGCCGTCCCCGCGGCGCGCGTCGCCCCCACCACGCCGCCGGCACCGATGTCGCCCGACGTCACGGCGCTGGACCCCGTCACCGCCGACACGGACCCCGACGCCGACCTGCCGCGACTGCTCACCGCCTTCCGGGTGCTCCAGATGCAGCACGCACGGGTCCTGCACCACGAGAGCACGATCCGCGGGCTGAACGCCACGGACACCCGCTTCGTGTTCTTCCTCAGCGCCGCCGGCGGCCACGGCGTGACCCCGAAGCAGGCCGGCGAGTACCTCGAGCTCACGACCGGGGCGATGACGTCGCTGATCGACCGGCTCGAGAAGCACGGACACCTGGAACGTCGCCCGAACCCGGAGGACCGCCGGAGCGTGCTCCTGCACCTCACACCGTCGGGCACGGCGGTCGCTCGCGAGGTCGGCGCCGTCTACTCCGACGCGTTCCGGCAGGTCGTCGCACCGTCCGACCGCGCCGTGGTCGCGGCCGCGTTCGAAGGGCTCGGTGCCGCCCTGGAGCGCCACCACCGCAGCGCCGCCGTGTGACAGCGGGTGTCACGACCCGCGCGTAGCGTGAGCGCCATGACCCCCTCTGAACTCCTCACCGAAGCGTTCTCCCGCGTCCCCGAGACGGTCGAGCGGGCCGTCGACGGGCTCTCCGAAGACCAGCTCGCGGCACGGCCGGCCGCCGGGGCGAACACCCTCGCGTGGCTCGCGTGGCACATCGCCCGCGGCCAGGACGTGCAGATCGCCGAGCTCGCCGGCTCCGAGCAGGTCTGGACGGCGGACGGCTGGTACGACCGGTTCGGGCTGCCGTTCCCGGCCGAGGCGCTCGGGTACGGCATGTCCCGCGACGACGTCGGGCGGGTGCGGGCCTCCGCCGAGCTGCTCACCGGGTACCTGCGCGCCGTGCACGAGCGCACGGTCTCGTACCTCGGCACGCTCGGCCCGGACGACCTCGACCCCGTCGTCGACGACGCGTGGGACCCGCCCGTGACGGCCGGCGCGCGCCTCGTGAGCATCCTGGACGACTGCACGCAGCACGCCGGGCAGGCCGGCTTCGTGCGCGGGCTGCTGTTCTTCAACCGCTGAGCGCGCGCGGCCGTGCGGCCGCGCCGCCGCTTCGTGAGCAGGAATGGTCGGGTCCGACGTCGCGACCCGACCATTGGTGCTCACCATGTGACGGACGGGAGGCCCGGTACCAGCTGGTACCGGGCCTCCCGTCCGTCAGAAGGTGGGTCAGACCCCGGTGGCGCGGATCAGTGACGCCCCGCGGACAGCGCGTCGGCCAGGTGCGGGAGCTCGGTGCGGAACGACCACTGCACGGTGTTCCAGTCGTGTCCGCTCCCCGGGGCGAACGCGACGCTGGTGTCCGCGCCCGCTGCCCGTGCAGCGTCGGCGAGGACGCGAGCACTGCGGCTGAACGCCCCGTCAGCCGACCCCGCGGTGAACCAGAACGCGTGCCCGCGCAGGTCGTCCGCCCGCATCTGCGCGATCGGACCGGCGGCCTTCCACGCGGTGACCGATCCGCCGAAGGCCCGGTCCGCGCTGTGCTGCGGGTTCTGGTCGATGGGCTGCAGCTCGCTGGACACCGCGAGCACGGCCCCGAACCGGTCGGGGTGCGCGGTGGCGAACTGCATCGCGCACGTCGCCCCCTGCGAGAAGCCGGTGAGGCCCCACGCACGGCGGTCCGGGGTCACCGGGAGGTGCGCCGTCAGCCAGCGCGGCACGTCCTCGGTGACGTACGTCGCTGCGTTGCCGAGGTCCGAGTCGACGCACATCGTGTTCAGGCCGGGCGCGGAGAGCTGGTCGACGGAGACGACGATCGGCGCTCGGCCGTGGTGGGCTGCGGCGTACCCGTCGAGTGCGGTGCCCATCCTGCCGGCGGTGAACAGGTCGCTCGGAGCCCCCGGTTGACCGGAGAAGGCGAGGACGACGGGCAGCGGCGCCGGATCCCTGACCAGGGCAGCGGGCGGCAGGTAGACGACGGCGGGCCGTGCGGGGAACCCCGATCGCTCCCCGGGGATCTCGACGGTGCGGACCTCGCCGGTCGTGGGCATGGTGGCGACGGGGGCTGCGGCCAGGTCGAGCTCCGGGAACGGGTCCGTCTGCACGACGGTGCCGAGCGTCGGGTACATCGCGAACTCGACGTTCACCCCGAGGGCGGACGCGAGCAGCGCGGTCGGCACGAGCAGCCCGGCGAGGACGCGGCGCCAGCGACGGCCCTGCACGAGTCCGACGACCGCCAGGGCCAGTGCAGCTGCGGCAACGACGAACCACATCCGGGTGACGGGGCTCAGCGCGACGCCGAACAGGTTCATCAGATCGCTGAGGACCCAGCACACGAGGAGCACCACCGCGGCGGCGACCACCGCGACGGCAGCGCGGACCCCGGCCCGTCGCCACGCGACGCGCGAACGCAGCGCCCCGAGCGCCGGCAGCAGGACGGCGAGACCGAGCACGGCGAACGCCACGTCCAGCGGGACGAGCTTGGACGGCGCCTGCAGCTGGGTGGCGAGCAGCCACTCGGTCGGACTCACTGCTCGGACACCACCCGCGTCGGAGCGGGCTCGCGCACGACCGAGCGGTGTGCCTGCCGCAGTGCCCAGAGGTGCTTCGGACGGAGGCCCGGTACGTACGCGCCGGCCAGGGCACGTGCGACCCGCGGCACGTGCAACGGCGTGGGGACCACGATCCAGAGCGCCTCGTGTCGGGCGCCGAACTTCTCCTTGAAGCGCTGGAGCGACCGGAACCCGTACACCGGCTCGAGGAGTCGGGCGACGAGGACCGATCCGAAGGACACGAGTGACGGTGCGCCGTCGTGGGCGGCGAGCGGCGTGCCGGAGAGGCTGATCATCTGCAGGCCTGCGTCGCGTGCCCGGATCGCGGTCCGGGCGATGAGGAACTCCATGACGCCCGGCATGCCGTCGTCGCCGCGGCGCATGACGTCGAGCGTGTAGCCGGCCAGCACGCCGTGCTCGTACACGGGCAGCCAACTCGTGACCGCGGTCACCTGCCCGTCGGCCGTCACCGCCAGCATGAGTCGGACGTCGGGGTCGTCGAGCTCGTGGAAGCCGCCGAGGGTGAACCCCATCTCCGGCAGTCTCCGGTCGCTCGCCCACCGCGTGCAGATCGCCTCGACCTCGGCACGGTGTTCGTCAGCGAGGGCGTCGAAGGTCGTCCACTCGTCGCGGACCCCCTCACGGTCCGCCCGGTTCGAGGCCGTCCGGAGGTCCTGCCGCTTCTTGCCGCGCAGGTCGAAGGTGGCGACGTCCAGCACCGACTCGACTCCCACGGGCAGCGCGGTCCACCCGTCGGCGGCGAGGATCTGCCGCACCGGGTCGTGCACGCTCGTGAACGCGGGTACCCAGCCGTTGCGGTCGCAGAAGGCCGTGAACGCGGACACGACCTCGGCGCGGTCCGCAGCGCTGCACGCCGGATCCGACACGGTGAGTGCCACGTCCCCGCAGACCCGGTACGCCACGGCCCCGCGTCCGTCCGGGTCCGTCCAGGTGGCGTTGCCGCGCCAGGTGCCCATGTGGCCGAGGGTTCCGGCATCGCCGTCGCGGAGCATCTCGACCAGGGCACCGCGGCCGTCGGTGGCGGCACGGAACCGCGAGCGGACGAGGCGTCCGCGGAGCGCCAGGACCGCCAGCAGCACCATCGCCGGCACGAGCCACGCGCCGAGCAGTGTGACCTGCCACTCGATCGCGTCCAGCCCGAGACCGCGCCACTGCACGGCGTCGTCGGTCATCGGTTCGATGAGGAACACATCGGCGAGGACAGCGGTCAGCGTCACGAGCACGCCGACGGCGAGCACGATGCCCGTCCGCCGGCCACGCTGCACGAGCCAGGCGGACACCAGCAGGAGGAGCCCGACGATGACGACCGCACGGTCGCTCATGGCGTCGGCGAACACCGAGAGCACGCCGTCCGGGTCCGGCACGACAGGGGTCACCAGGGTGCCCGCGCCGAGCGCGATGAGCGTCGCGACGACGCAGGTGCGTGCGCTGACGGTGTCACGCGCGGTCGGCGCGTCGGGACCGGAGGCCCGGCGCACCACGAACGAACCGGCTGCGGTGCCGAGCAGCGTCGCCAGGGCACGGGCGAGGTCCGATCCGTGGCCGGCGAAGAGCACGAGCGTGAGGACGACCGTCCAGAGCGCGGCTCGCGTACGCCACCGGTGCTGCGCGGGCATCGCTGCCGAAGCGGCACCGAGCAAGGCGGCGGCGACGATCGACGGGGCGAAGAGCGGCTGGCCGACGGCGAGTTCGGCGTGTGCCTCGCCGAGCGCTGACCCGATGCTGACGGTGAGCAGGGCTCCGAGGACGCCGAGCGCCGGGGCCACCACGCCGATGACCACCGTGCGGACGGAACCGAGGGACCGTTCGGCGAGCACCGTCGTCACGATCACGAGGACCATGGCGAGGCACGCGACGGGCGGGTGGTGCGGGAAGTCGGGTTCGGCGTGAGCGATCCGCGCGGTCACGAGGAGCGCGGTCGTCGCTGCGGCCACGGAGACGGAGACGGGGAACCGGCGGAGTCGTCCGACGAGCGCTGCGGGTGTCACGTGATCATTGCAGCGGTCCTGCTCGCCCGTGTCATCAGCCGGGGGCATGAGCACGGCGACTCTGGGTCCTCCGAGAGGATGACCCGGGCGCAAGTGCGGTCTTCGGTCGCACCGTGTGACGGACGGGAGGCCCGGTACCAGCTGGTACCGGGCCTCCCGTCCGTCGTGTGCTCGCGACTACCGCGCGGCGAGCTCCGACACGATGCCGTCACCGGGTGCGGCCTGCACCAGGTCCGCCTCGATCTCGGCGCGCTCGAGGATGCCCTCGATCTTGCGGATGCGGCCACGCGGGACGATGGTCACGACCGTGCCCTCCTTGCCGGCACGACCCGTGCGGCCGGAGCGGTGCATGTACGCCTTGTAGTCGTCCGGGGCGTCGGCCTGCACGACGAGCGAGACGTCGTCGACGTGGATGCCGCGGGCGGCGACGTCGGTGGCGACGAGCACGTTGACGCGGCCGCTCGTGAGCAGCTGCAGGTTGCGCGTGCGACGCGACTGGTTCAGGTCACCGTGGAGCGAGGTCGCGCGGATACCGGCGTCCTCGAACTGGTCGGCCAGACGCTCGGCGTAGGCGCGGGTCCGGGCGAAGACGATGGTCTTGCCGTCGCCGGCGACCAGCTCCTCGAGGAGACGGTCCTTCTCGCGCTGCTCGACCACGAGGACACGGTGGTCGATGGTCGAGGACGCCTGGTCCTCACCCGCGACCTCGTGCACGCTCGGCTCGTGCAGGAATTGCTCGACGAGCGCCGCGACCTGGGTGTCGAGCGTCGCGCTGAAGAGCAGCTTCTGCGCGCGGTTGCCCTGCGGGGTGACCTCGGCCGTGGCGGAGAGGATCTCCTGCACCGGCTCGAGGAACCCGAGGTCGCACATGTGGTCGGCCTCGTCGAGCACGGAGATGATGACCTCGCTGAGGTCGAGCTTCCCCTTGTTCATGAGGTCCTGCACACGACCGGGGGTGCCGACGATGATGTCGACGCCGCGCTCGAGCGCGCCCTCCTGACGGCCGTAGGGCACGCCGCCGTAGATCTGCGTCGTGAACAGGCCGACCGAACGGGCGATGGGCTGCACCGTGCGGTCGATCTGCAGGGCGAGCTCACGGGTCGGCGCGAGGATGAGCGCACGCGGGGCGCGGCCCATCTTGCGCTTGGTGCCGCCGCCGTGCTCCATGAGCTTCTCGACCAGCGGCGCACCGAAGGCGATGGTCTTGCCGGAACCGGTGCGGCCACGGCCGAGGACGTCCTTGCCGGCGAGCACGTCGGGGATCGTCGCCGCCTGGATCGGGAACGGGCTCGAGGCGCCGAGCTCCTGCAGGGCGCGGGAGATGTTGCCGCCGATGCCCAGGTCGCCGAAGGTCACGCCCTCGACGTCGGCCGCGATGGTGGCCTCGGCCTGGAGCTTCTCGAGCTTGACGTCGTCGGCCGGCACGAACTTGCCGCGCTCGGGCTCGTCGAACGAGCGGCGCGGGGCACGGTCGCTGCGGTCGTCGCGGTCGAACTTGCGCGGGGCGCGGTCGTCGCGATCGAACTTGCGCGGGGCGCGGTCATCGCGATCGAACGAGCGACGCGGGCTGGGCCCCTGCGCGCCGGTACCGGCGCGACGCGGAGCCTGCGAAGCGTCGGGACGGCCGTGCGAGTAGGGAGCGTCGTTGTCACGACGGGGCGCACGGTCGTCCCGGTCGAACGAGCGACGCGGGCGGTCGTCGCGGTCGAAACGACGGGGACGGTCGTCGTTGTCACGACGGGGCGCACGGTCGTCGCGGTTGAAGCTGCGCGGAGCGCGGTCGTCGCGGTCGAAACGACGGGGCGCACGGTCGTCACGGTCGAACGAACGACGGGGACGGTCGTCGTTGTCACGACGGGGCGCACGGTCGTCACGGTCGAACGAACGACGCGGACGGTCATCGTTGTCACGACGCGGGGCACGGTCATCGCGGTTGAAGCTGCGCGGGGCGCGGTCATCGCGGTCGAAACGACGGGGACGGTCATCGTTGTCACGACGGGGCGCGCGGTCGTCACGGTTGAAGCTGCGCGGTGCGCGGTCATCGCGGTCGAAACGACGCGGGGCACGGTCGTCGCGGTTGTAGCCACGGCCGCCACGGTCGTCACGGTCGGGGCGCCGCTGGCCGCCGCTGTCACGCGGCTCCCAGTTCGGACGGGCCGGACGCTCACCCTGCGACGCGCGGCCGCGACGCTCCTCGGCGTCCCAGCGCTGCTTCTGGCGCGGCTGCGAGGAGTCGGCGGCGCGGAACCCGCGGTGCTTGCTGCTGCGGGCGGCGGGGGTGCCGTTCGGGTGGCGGACGCGGTCGGAGGCGCGGTTGTCCGCGCCGCCCTTGTTGTACGGGGCCATGGCTGCTTTCTCGGGTGCGCAACGTACCGCAGCGCCCGACAGCGACATCGGCGGGGGCTGCTTGCGGAGAGGGGGTTCATCCCGTCGCGAGTCGACGTGATTCCAGCCCTCGAGCAACACACACCCAGCAGAATTTCCGTGATCACAATGTCACGACGTCGAAGGCCGACCGAGCGAGTCTACGCGAGCCGGTGCCTTGACGCCAGCCCCGCGCGGTCCGGCGGCGGCGTGCCGGGCGCGGGACGGGCCTCCAGGCCGGGGTCGTGCGCTCAGGACTCCGCGAGCCGACGACGCTGCTCGGCGACGTCGAAGTCCGCCTTCGGCCACGACAGGTGCATGTCCTCCAGCGCCCGGAGCAGGAGCTGCTGCACGGCGAGGCGGACGTACCACTTGCGGTTCGCGGGCACGACGTACCAGGGAGCCTGCGGGGTCGACGTGCGGTCGAGGGCGATCTGGTACGCCTGCTGGTAGCGGTCCCAGAGCAGGCGGTCGTCGATGTCGCCCGGGTTGAACTTCCAGTGCTTGTCGGGGCGGTCCAGCCGGTCGCCGAGGCGCTCGCGCTGTTCGTCCTTCGAGATGTGCAGCATGACCTTGACGATGGTCGTGCCGGCGGCGGCGAGGCCGTCCTCGAAGGCGGTGATCGCGCCGTACCGACGTTCGATCTCGTCCGGCGCGGCGAGCCCACGGACCCGCTGGGCGAGCACGTCCTCGTAGTGCGAGCGGTCGAACACGCCGAGCTGCCCGGCTGCGGGCAGCTGCTTCTCGATGCGCCAGAGGAAGTCGTGCTCGCGCTCCTCGGCCGTCGGGGCCTTGAAGCCGGCGTAGTGCACGCCGTTCGGGTCGACCGCTCCGACGACGTGCGAGACGATGCCGCCCTTGCCCGCGGTGTCCATCGCCTGCAGCACGAGCAGCACCCGCCGCTCGTCGCCGGCGGTCGACGCCGCGTACAGGCGCTCCTGCAGGGCGGCGAGACGGGAGGCTCCGGCGGCGAGGGCTTCGAGGCCGTCGATCTTGCGGCCGGGGAAGCCCGGGGTGCCGTCCGGGTCCACCTGGTCGAGGCGGAACCCGGGTTCGACGCGGAGCAGTGGTTCGGGATCGGCGTTCCAGGCCTTGCGATTGCTCACGGGTCCTCCTGCGGTGCTCCGGTCGGCGGCTGCCGTGCTCATCCTCGCACTGCCGTCCTCCGCTCGGGTGACGTGGGCGGCTGCCGGTGCGGCTAGCGTGGACGTGATGAAGTCCGGCCGCCGCTCAGTGCTCGCGCTCGTCGCCGCGGTCGTGGCGCTCGGGGCGATGGCATCCTGCAGCACGGACCCGGTCGGCGACGAGAACGCCACGGTGACCGCGGACAGCATCATCTACCCGCTGTCGCTGCGGTACCACGGAATCGACGTGGTGGCCGACGTGCCCTACGGCACCGATCCGCTGCAGCGCCTCGACGTGTGCCTGCCGGCCGACAGCGACCCCGCGACGACGGCGACCCCCACCGCGACGCCGTCCGCCTCGGCCACCGCCGACCCCGATGCCCGAGCGGTCGGGGCCGCCACCGGACGCCCGGCGGTCCTGATGATCCACGGCGGCAGCTGGTCGCACGGCGACAAGGCGACCGCCGCCTACCGGTCCGTGTGCAAGTACCTGGCGTCCGAGGGCTTCGTGACGTTCAACGTCGACTACCGGCTGGCGCCGACCGACCCGTTCCCGGCCGGGCTCGACGACGTCCGCCGTGCGCTCGACTACGTGTTCCGTCCGGCGACGCTCGAGACCTACGACGTGGACTCCCAGCGAGTGGGCGTGTTCGGCGGCAGCGCCGGCGGCAACCTCGCCGCGATGCTCGCCGTCACCGACCACGACTCCGCCGCGTACGCCGACGGCGACCGGATCCGTGCCGTCGTCGACCTGAGCGGGCCGACGAACCTGACCACCCGGTCCACCGAGCCCGACGGGGTGTCGGCGGCCTTCCAGCGCAAGCAGCTGCTCTACCTGGGGTGCCGGTCGTACGCCAGGTGCCCGGCGGCCACCAGGGCGTCGCCGGAGTTCCACGTCACCTCGGACACCGCGCCGTTCTTCATTGGGCACTCCACCGACGAGTTCATCCCGATGTGGGAGTCGCAGGAGTTCGCCGCGACGCTCCGGTCCCACGACGTCCCGGTGACGTTCGTGGCGGTCGAGGGCACGGCGCACTCGATCGCCCAGCTCGACGAGGCGATGAGCCGCCGCGTGGTCACGTTCCTGCGGACGCAGCTGGGCTGACCGCGCCGGCCGACCGGCTGATCGCCTGACCGCGCAGGGCGTCCGACCGGCCGGCCGCGCAGGGCGTCCGACCGCGTGCCCCGGGTGGGTGCCACCCGGAGTCGGGACTGCCGCTGCCGCGCGCCCGGCCGCAGACTTCGGGGGTGACCGACACCTCGACCCGCCCTGCCCGCGCCGCTGCGACCCGCTGGGACCGCCCGGCGCTGCAGACGTTCGGGGAGCTGCTGCTCGGGCTGTCGTTCGTCGCCGCGGTGTCGTTCGGTGGGTACGCCTCGGTCACCGGGCAGCTGGCCGTCGTGTCGCAGGGCGCCGCCGTGGTGTTCCTCGTGACGCTGACCCTGGTGCTCGTGTCGTGGTTCCGTGCGGTCGAGCGCGAGGAGCGGACCGAGCGCGTCGTCGTCTCGCCCCTCGCCGCCATCGACGCCGAGTACCGCCGCTAGACCGCTTCGCCCGGCTCCGTCTGCCGCGCTGCCCGCCGATCCGCGCGGCGCTCGCGAGCCCGCTCGACCACGAAGTACAGCGCCGGCAGCACCACGAGCGTCAGCAGCGTCGAGGACACCAGGCCACCGATCACGACCAGGGCCAGCGGCTGCGAGATGAAGCCGGACTTGCCGGTCAGCCCGATCGCCATCGGCAGCAGCGCGAAGATCGTCGCCATCGCCGTCATCAGGATCGGACGGAGGCGTCGTGTGGCGCCCTCGATCAACGCCTCGCGCACCCGCAAGCCGCGCCGTCGGTACTGGTTGACGAGGTCGATGAGCACGATCGCGTTCGTCACGACGATGCCGACGAGCATGAGCAGACCGATAAGCGACGCGACACCGATCGGGACGCCCGACGCGATCTGCAGCAGGATCGCGCCCGTCGCCGCGAACGGCACCGACACGAGCAGCAGCAGCGGCTGGAGCAGGCTCCGGAACGTCGCGACCATGATCACGTAGACGATCAGCACGGCGACCAGCACCGCGAGCCCGAGCTGCGAGAACGCCGACGACTGGCTGGCGGCGACGCCACCGATCGAGGCGGTCGCACCCTTCGGCAGGTCGAGCTCGTCGACGGCGGTCGTGACGGACTGCACGGCCGCACCGAGGTTCGTGGCGTCCGGCGTCACGGTGATCGTGGCGGTGCGGGCCGCGTTCGTCGTGGTGACGGTGGTCGGCCCCTCGGACTCCTCGACCGTGGCGACGTCGGACAGCGGGACCGTGCCCGTGCTCGTCGGCACGTCGAGGGCACGGAGTGCACCGATGGTGGTCGGCGGCTCCGGGTCGGCGATGTAGACGTCGAGCGTCGCGTCGTCGATCTCGATGCTGCCGGTGTCCCGCGGCGAGACCGCTGCGGCGACGAGGCCACCCACCTGGGTCTCGGTCAGGCCGAGTGACGCGGCCTTCTGGCGATCGACCCGGACGGCGAGGAACGGCTCCGCGGCGGACAGGTTGCTCGTGGCGCCCGTGGTGTCCGGGACCGACTGCATGGTCTTCAGCACCTGGCGCGACGCGGTCTCGAGCTGCGCCTGGGTCGGCGCGGTGACGTCGACCTCGATGTCGCTGCTGCCGCCGAACCCGCCGCCGGAGGACGCGATGGTGACCTCGCCGACGTTCTCGATCGACCCGATCGCCTTCCGGGCGTCGGCCTGGATCGTCGGCTGGTCGGCCTCGGCGTCGGTCGTGACGGCGTACTGCACCGAGGCGCTGCCGCCACCGCCGAACGCCGCCTGGATCGACTGGCCGCTCGTGCCGATGGTGGTCTGCGCGGTCTCGACGCCGTCGACGTCCTGCAGCGCGCGCTCGACCTTGCGGGCGGACTCGGACTGGACGGCGAGGCTGGAGCCGGCCTTCAGGTCCTGCGTGACCGTGAAGGTGTTCTGCCCCGAGTCGCCGAGGTAGTTCGTGGTGACGAACGGCAGCGTGGCGACCGTTCCGCCGAGCACGATCACGGCGAGCAGGATGACGACGACCGGCTTCCGGACGACCCACCGGAGCACCGGCAGGTAGACGCGGCGCAGACGGTCGGCGGTGCCGGCGTCGTGCAGGTCGGCGGCGGAGGCGAGCGCACCCTCGGAGCGATCGTGCTCGACGTCGGGAGCCGACGGCGCTGCGACCGCTTCCGCTTCCGCTTCCGCGTCCGTCGTCGCGTCGCCCGGCTTCGCCTTCGGCGGGCGCAGCCACCAGTACGCGAGCACCGGGACGATGGTGAGCGAGACGAACAGCGACGCGACGAGCGCCAGGGTGACGGTCACGGCGAACGGACGGAACAGCTCCCCCACGAGTTCGGCGACGAAGGCGACCGGCAGGAACACCGCGACGGTCGTCAGCGTCGACGCGGTGACCGCACCGGCGACCTCGCGCACGGCGTCCCGCACGGCACGGCCGCGGTCGACGCCGGGGAGCATGTGCCGCTTGATGTTCTCGATGACGACGATGGAGTCGTCGACCACGCGGCCGATCGCGATCGTGAGGGCCGCCAGCGTGATGATGTTGAGCGTGTACCCGGCGGCGCGCATGCCGATCGCGGCGAGGAGCACCGACGTCGGGATCGAGATCGCGGTGACGAGCGTGGAGCGCCACGACAGCAGGAACACCAGGATGACGATCACCGCGAAGGCGAGCCCGAGCAGGCCTTCCTCGGCCAGGGAGTCGATGGACTGCTGGATGTAGGGCGCCTGGTCGAAGACGACGGTGAAGCGGGGGTCACCCTCGATCTTGTCCTCGATGCCGGGCAGGGCGTCGCGCACGGTCTTGGAGACGTCGACGGTGTTGGCTTCCTGCGTCTTCGTGATCGAGATCGTCAGGGCCTGCTGGCCGTCCACGCGGCTGATCGAGGTGCGCGGCGACTCCGTGATGGCGACCTTCGCGACGTCGCCCAGGGTGGTGTCGGTGGGAGTGGCCGCGGTCGTGGACCCGCCCGTCGCGGTGTCACCGGTCGCGCCGGTGCCGGTCGTACCCGTACCGGTGGCACCCGCAGCCGTGCCGTCACCGGACGATGTCGTCCCGGCGGCACCGGCGGCACCCGACCCGTCCGACCCCGAAGAACTCGACGAGCCCGAAGAACTCGTCAGCGGCAGGGCGCGGATGTCGTCGAGCGAAGCGATCCGCTCGCCCGTCTGCACCGACAGGGTCGAGCCGTCCTCGGTGATGGTGCCGCCGGGGATCAGGGTGCCGTTGTCGTCGAGCGCGTCCGAGATCGCCGTCTGGGTCAGGCCGCGGGCGGCGAGCTCGTCCTGGTTCGGCGTGATGACGACCCGACGACCCGGGTTGCCGAAGACGTCCGCCTGCCGCACACCGTCGAGCTTCTCGAGGTCGGGGATCGCCGAGGCCTGCAGCCGGTCGACGAGCTGCTCCTGGTTTCCGGACGCCGAGACCGCGACCTGCAGCACCGGCAGGTCGTCGAAGGACCCGGTGACGATCTGCGTCTGCACCGAGTCGGGCAGCGACAGCGCGTTCACCGCCGTCTGGATCTTGTCCTCCGCGCTGGCCAGATTCGATCCGTACTGGAACGACGCCGACACCACGCTCTGCCCGGTGGACGAGGTCGCACTGGTCGACTCGAGGTCCGGGACGACCTGGATCGCCTGCTCGATCTTGGTCGAGACGTCGTTCGACACCACCTCTGGCGTGGCTCCGGGGTAGGCGCTGACGATCGCGACCTGCGGGAACTCGACGCTGGGGATCAGCTCCTGCTTGAGGCTCGAGAGCGCGATGCCGCCGAAGACCGCGACCACGATCGTGACGAGCGCGATGAGGGCCCGGTTGCGCAGGCTGAAGACCGAGAGGAGGTGCACGTCAACGATCCTCGCAGGACCGACCGACGAACGCTCGGCTGGCAGCCAGAACCCGCCGTCGGATCAGGACGGAGCGGCGAGGACCCGCCGTCGGATCAGGACCGACGGATCAGAACCCGCCGAGCACCAGGTAGGCCCCGAGCACCGCGACCGTCCCGACGACCCCGGTGCCGAGCGCCACCACGCGCGCAACGGGTGAACGGGTGCCGAGGACCCCGATGCCGAGGAGCACCACGCCGACGACGATCTCGACGACCCAGGTCACGTGCCCGGTCGTCGCGGCGACCTGCAGCAGCCCGCGGATCCCCTCACCGACGAGCACCGCGGCCGTCACACCGAGCGCCCCCGCGCGCCACCGGGCGTCGCGGGACCGCACCGCCACGGCGACCGCCCCGGCCAGCAGCCCGGCCGGCACCCCGAGCAGCACCCACGGGTTCGTGATCGACAGCACGTCCGGGAACCCGCGCAGGACCGTCGTGGCCCAGTACCCGACGTGCATGAGCTCGAGGAGCACGACCCCGAGCACCATCGCGAGCGGCAGGGCGAACCGGCCCGCTCGTGCTCCCGCCGCCAGGCACAGCAGCGCGGCGACGAGGAACCACGGTCCGGCCGAGTTCGACACGGATGCGAGTGCGGGCACCGCCTGCCCGAACGACGTCAGGACGCCGGCAAGAGCCGCCCCGCTCAGCGCGATGGTGACCCGCACCACGGCGGGGACCGGCGCGGGCGGGTCGACGGGCGTCGGCACGGCGGAGCGGGTTCCGGCGGACAGGGTCGCGTTCATGGCTCCAGCCTCGCCGGACCCCACCGCCGCCGCATCACCCCGAGGAGCGACAACCCCCGACCCGGACTCACCCCAGAGGATGACACCGAGCCCGGAGGACGCACCGCTCAGACCACCGCCGCCAACGACCCCCGCACCCCGGTCGACTCGCCACCGACCCGCTCCCACGCACGCGACAGCACGTCGACCAACCGCCCCCGGTCGGCCGGGGGCATCGTGAACGGCACCCGCAGGAACCGCTCGAACCCGCCGTCCGGCCCGAACACCCCGCCCGAGGCCAGCACCACGCCCTCGGCCCGCGCGGCGAGCACGAGCGCGCTCGACACCGGCCGGCCGAGCCCGACCCACGTCGTCAACCCGCCCGCCGGCGCCGGGACGTCCCACTCCGGGAGCCGCGCCCGGAGCGCCCCCACGACCGCGTCGCGACCTTCGCGCAGGGACGCACGCCGCGCCTCCAGGACGGCCGCCGTGCGCGGGACCAGCTCGCGCACGACCAGCTGGTCGAGCACGGGGGTGCCGAGGTCGCCCGTCGGGCGGGCGAGCAGCAGCCGCTGCAGCAGCGCCGGGTCGGCGCGGATCCAGCCGATCCGCAGCCCGCCCCAGAAGACCTTGGCGGCGGAACCGATCATCACGACCGACGCCCCCGACGGGTCCGCCGCTGCCAACGGCGGCGACGGCGAACCGTCGATGCGGAGCTCCCCCATCGTCTCGTCGGCGATGACGATCGTGCCGACCGAGGCCGCGACCGACAGCAGGAGCTGGCGGGTCGATGTGGACATGGTCGCACCGGTCGGGTTGTGGAGCTCGGGCATGACGTACGCGACGGAGGGCGCGGTGCGACGCAGCGTCGTCTCGAGCGCGGCGGCGTCCCACCCCGTCCGCGCATCGACGGGGACGCCGACCAGGCGGCCGCCGGCTTCGCGGAAGGCCTCGTGCGCGTGCGGGTAGGTCGGGGACTCGACGAGGACGGCGTCGCCACGGCGGACGAGCACGCGCGCGAGCAGGGCGATCGCGTGCTGCGCGCCGATGGTGACGATGACCTGGGCGGGCTCGGTCGGCAGTCCGCGCTCGGTGTAGCGCGCGGCGATCGCGGCGCGGAGGCCGGGGTCGCCGACGGTGTCGTAACCGATGCCGGCGAGCGCGGCGGGCACGTGCCGGACCGCCCGCTCGACCGCCTCGTCGATGCCGGGGGCCGCGTGCAGGGCCGCCTTGCGCAGGTCGAGCAGGTCCCCCTCGACGACCCCGCCCAGGCGTTCGGGGTCGGGCCGGCCGACCAGGTCACGGGGCAGGTGGACCACGCTGCCGGAGCCACGGACGGACACCAGGAACCCGTCGGAGCGCAGGCGGGCGTAGGCGTTCGCGACGGTGGTGCGTGAGACACCGAGGGCTGCGGCCAGGCCGCGCTCGGCCGGCAGTCGGACCCCCTGGGCGACCCGACCGTCGATGACGAGGACCCGGAGGGCATCGGCGAGCGCCTCGTAGGCCGGGGCGTCGGTGCTGGCGCGCCAGTCGGTCAGCAGGTGGGCGGCGGCGCGGGCACTGATCAGGACAGGGGGCACGGGTCCACGGTAGCGCGATTGGCTCTCGACCAGCAGGCCAATCTGTCGGGACGATGGCCACATGCCCCGCCGCACCGCCCTCACCCTGCGCTTCGTCCAGCTCTTCGTCGGACTGTTCCTCTACGGCGCCTCGACCGCACTGCAGGTCCGAGCGGTGGTCGGCGTGAGCTCGTGGACCGTGCTGACCCAGGGGCTCGAGAACGTCGTGCCGTGGTCGTTCGGCGTCATCACGGTCGTGTCGAGCGGCGTCATCCTGCTGCTGTGGATCCCGCTGCGTCAGAAGCCGGGCATCGGGACGCTGCTGAACGCCCTGGCGATCGGGCCGAGTGCGGACCTGGTGCTCTGGCTGGTGCCGGAGCCGTCGGGGATCGTCGCCCGGATCGCGCTGTTCGCCGCAGGACTCGTGTTGCTCGCGGTCGCGACGGCGTTCTACATCGGTGCGGGGTTCGGCACCGGGGCGCGGGACGGTCTGATGGTCGGGTTGCACCAGCGGCTCGGCTGGCCGATCTGGCTCGCACGGACCCTGGTCGAGGTCACCGTGGTGATCGTCGGGTGGGTCCTCGGCGGGGACGTCGGTGCCGGCACCGTCATCGCGGCGTTCGCGATCGGCCCGATGGTCCAGCCGCTCATGCCGCACTTCCGCCGGTTCCCGTGGAGCCCAGAGCGCACGGCCGCCGCGCGCGACGGCGCAGCACCCGCCGTCACACCCGCCCTGGAGGCCCACCCCACCCCCGCCACGCCCGCTTCGTGAGCAGGAATGGTCGGATCCACGGCGCCGACCCGACCATTCCTGCTCACGATCGCCCGGCGCTTGCTCACGATCGCCCGGCGATCGCCCGGCGATCGCCCGGCGATCGCCCGGCGATCGCGTGTGACCCCTTGCGGCCGCGAGGAACGCGATATAGCGTGACTTGCACAGACGCGATACATCGCGAGTTCCAGGAGGCAACATGGCGCAGGAGAAGTGGCTCGTCGACGAGCCCAAGGTCATCGACACCGGCATCGTGCGCACCGTGCGTGTCGGCCTCGTCGGCGGGCAGGTGGACGTCGTCGCACACGACGAACCCACGGCCCGGGTCGAGATCCACAGCGTGTCCGGCAAGCAGATGCTCATCGAGGTCGACGGCGACACCCTCACCGTCGACCACCCCCAGGTCCGGTGGGACGACCCCATCGGGTTCCTGAAGTCCTTCCGCGGCAAGGCCCACGCCGACGTCAGCATCCTGGTCCCCCGCGACGCCGGCATCACGCTCGGTGTCGTCTCGGCCGGTGCGCTGCTGTCCGGCACGAACCGCGGTGCCACCCTCAACACGGTGTCCGGCGACCTGGTCGTCGACGGCGTCGCGGGTGACGTCACGGTCAACGCCGTCTCGGGCGCCACCACGATCCGCGACCTCGACGGCGCGCTCGCGGTGCACACCGTCTCCGGTGACGTCGTGGCCACCGGCGAGATCCCGCGGTTCCAGGCTGACGGCGTCTCGGCCGATGTCGTGCTCGACCTGCACGGGGTCCCCGAGTCCGCCCGTGTCAACACGGTGTCCGGGTCGGTGAGCGTCCGCCTGGCGGACGGCGTCGCCTACAAGTGCACGGTGAACACCGCGACCGGCAAGCTGCAGTTCGACGACGCCGAGATCCGCGGAGTGCGCGGTTCGTACGTCAAGCAGGGCGGCGAACTGTCCGGCCAGTGGCTCGACCTGCGGGTGAACTCCGTCTCCGGCGACATCGCGGTGCTGCACGCCCCGCCGGTCGCCGAGCCGACGCCCCCGACGACCCCGACCACCCCGTCGACCACCCCGACGAACGAGAGCGAGGTGCCCGAATGAGCCCCGTCTTCGCCCACGGCCATCTGCGGCTCTACCTGCTCGTCCTGCTGGCCGACCACCCGATGCACGGCTACGAGCTCATCCAGGCACTCGGCGACCGCTTCGGCGGCACCTACGTGCCGAGCGCCGGCACCGTGTACCCCCGGCTCGCCAAGCTCGAGGACGACGGCCTGGTCACCAAGACCGCCGACGGCCGCAAGACCGTCTACGCGATCACGGACGCCGGTCGTGCCGAGCTCGCGGCGCGTGCCGACGAGATCGCCGCGGTCGAGTCCGGCGTGAGCGACTCGGTGAAGTCGTTGGCCGACGGCGTGCGCGCCTCGGTCGGCGAGGCCATGCGCTCGCTCCGTGCCGACCTGGCCGCCGCCGCCGAGAGCCCGGCGACGGGTTCCGCCGAGGAGCCCGTGTCAGTGCCGTCGGACAGCGCCCGCGCCCTGCGCGAGCTCGAGATGGCCCTGTCGTCGTTCCGGCAGCAGGTGCGTGCGGACCTGCGTCGTCGGGCGACCCGCGGCACGCTCGGTGCGGACACCGTGACGCGTCTGCGTGACGGTCTGGAGGCCCTGCGCAAGTCGCTCTGACGGCTGGCGGCCGACAGGCGGTCGCGACCACGGGCCTCCCGGCCGTCGTCCGCACCGACTGTCGGCCCGCCGCGTGCGGGGGGCTGCCGGCGCCTCAGGAACCGGGCAGCCGCGTCGGCGGGAAGCCGGCGAACGCGTCGGCCACCGCCAGGTCCTCCCCGTGCTCGACGCGCGCCACGGTGGTGCGCACGGCCGCGAGCTGCCGGGCCAGGCGGTCTCGTTCGTGCTCGAGCCACGTCAGGTGCGCCGTGAGCGCGGCGACGTCGTCACCCTCGTCGTCGAGCCGTCGCGCGATCTCGGGCAGTCCGAGTCCGAGCCCGCGCAGCAGCAGGATGCGCTGCAGTCGGACGAGCGCACGGTCGTCGTAGCGCCGGAGCCCACCGGCGCCGACGGCCGTGGCCGGCAGCAGCCCGACGGCCTCGTAGTGCCGCAGGGTCCGGCTCGAGACACCGGCGGAACGCGCCACCTCGGTGATGACGTGGGGAGCTTTCGCAGCTGGGTCGTCCGGGCCTGTCGATGCGCTCATGCTGGTGACTGTAATGCTTGACGCTGCGTCAACCGCATGGGGTGTACGACCCCCAGCGTGGAGCACCAGTGGGCAGCCGGGAATATGCGGCAGGCGAACCGTGTTGACTCGCGCCCGGAACTGAGTAGGTTTGCCGCTCGTGACGAACGAGATCCGGTCGTTGAAAGCACGACTGATCGGGGATCCCCTCCCCTCTGAGAAGCTCGAAGGACAGCTCCTCCCGAAGCACCTGGCCCTGCCGATCTTCGCGAGTGACCCGCTGTCCTCTGTCGCGTACGCGCCGCAGGAACTGCTGATGATCCTGCTGCTCGGCGGCATGGCCTTCCTGACGTTCGCACCATGGGTCGCCGCACTCGTCGTGCTGCTGCTCGTGGTCGTCGTCGCCTCGTACCGACAGCTCATCAAGGCGTACCCGTCGGGTGGTGGCGACTACGAGGTGGCGCACCGGAACCTCGGCGAGAAGGCCGGGCTCGTCGTCGCGAGCGCGCTGCTCGTCGACTACGTGATGACGGTGGCCGTGTCGGTCGCCTCCGGTGTCGACAACATCATCTCGGCGCTCCCGATGCTCGACCACTTCCGCGTCGAGCTCGCCCTGCTGTTCGTCGTGCTGCTCGCGGCCGCGAACCTGCGGGGTGTGCGGGAGTCGAGCAAGGCCTTCGCGATCCCGACCTACCTGTTCGTGGCGAGCGTCTTCGTGATGGTCGTGACCGGGCTCGTCCGGGTCGCCGCCGGCAACGCCCCGGTCGCCGAGTCCGCGGCGTACACCGTGCAGAACGTCGAGCACACCACGCAGGCGGCGTTCATCCTGCTGCTCCTCCGCGCCTTCGCCTCGGGCTGCTCGGCCCTGACCGGCGTCGAGGCCATCGCGAACGGCGTGCAGGCCTTCCGGCGGCCGAAGATCAAGAACGCGCAGGCCACCCTGGTCGCGATGGGCGGCATCGCGATCGTCCTGTTCATCGGGCTCATCACCCTGGCGCTCGTGTCGCACGTGCACTACGCCGAGCGTGCCTGCGACCTGCAGGGCTTCGCGAACTGCGCCACCACGCCGCAGCGCTCGCTCATCGCGCAGATCGCGGCCGCGACGTTCGGCAACAACTCGGTGCTGTTCTTCGTGATCCAGGCGACGACGGCCGCGGTCCTGCTCCTCGCGGCGAACACGGCCTTCAACGGGTTCCCGCTGCTCGGCTCGATCCTGGCGCGCGACTCGTACGCTCCGAAGGCGCTCTCGACCCGCGGCGACCGGCTCATCTACTCGAACGGCGTCATCGTCCTGGCCCTGGTCGCCGCGGCGCTGCTCGTGGTCTACCGGGCGAACGTCACGAGCCTCATCCAGCTCTACATCATCGGTGTCTTCGTGTCGTTCACGCTCGGACAGACGGGCATGGTCGTGCACTGGACACGACTGCTGCGGGCCGATCGGGACCGGGACGGGGCGCCCGCCGCCGACGGCGAGCCACCGGTGAACCGTGGGCAGGTCGTCCGCTCCCGGACGATCAACGCCATCGGTGCGACCTTCACCCTCGTGGTGCTCGTCATCGTCACGATCACGAAGTTCACCCACGGCGCCTGGCTCGTGTTCCTGATCATGCCGGTGCTGTACGTGCTCATGCTCGGCGTGAACCGCTACTACCGCGACGTCTCGCACGAGATCGAGGCCGACGTCGAGACGAAGTTCGGCGCCACCGGCGACCACGCGATCGTCCTGGTGAACAAGCTGCAGAAGCCCGTGCTCAAGGCGCTCGACTACGCGGTCGCCGCGGAGCACGCGAGCATCGAGGCGGTGCACGTCGCGATCGACGACGCCGAGTCCCAGCGCCTGCGCGACCAGTGGGCGGAGTACGGAATCCAGGTGCCGCTGACGATCGTGCCGAGCCCGTACCGCGACATCTCGATGCCCCTGATCAAGTACATCAAGGCACACCGGGCCGAGCACGGCTCCGAGGTCGTCACCGTCTACACCCCGATCTTCATCGTCGGGCACTGGTGGGAGGGCCTGCTCCACAACCACCGCGGCCGCCGCATCCGCAAGAAGCTGCTGCTCGTGCACGGCGTCACCGTCGCCCTGGTGCCGTGGCTGCTCGACTCGTCCGAGCTGCTCTACGGCCGCCGTTCCCGCCCGCTGCCCGGCCAGGAGCGCCGCGGCGAGCCCATCCGGCCCCCGCTCCGCCGCCCCGCGCAGCCCGGTTCGTCGGCCGAGGCCGCGGCCTCGGCTTCGGCTTCGGCTTCGGCCGAGGACCGCCTGCTCCGGTCCGCCGAGCGCAACAGCATCCAGCCGCGCCGCGCGACCCGTCCGGCCGGCCCCGCCGAGGGCATCGACCCCGCGCTCTGCACGGGCGAGATCCACGCCCTCGTGCCCTCGCCGCCCCGACGGGGAGCCGACGAGTCGTAGCATGTGGCCCCATGACCATCAGTGACCTGCGGACGTTCGCCACGTTCGACGGACACGGCGGTAAGGTCTCGAAGCGCGTCGAGGTGCTCGACCACGAACCGCCGGCCGGCAGCCCGCTCGAAGGGCTCGTCGCCGTGCGCGGCGAGCACCCCCTCGGCGCGCGCGACGAGCGTGCAGCCGACGAGTCCGCCGCGCTCTCCCGCGGCGTCCCGAGCGTCGGCTGGGTGGACCCGGCCGCCCTCCGCGACTGGTACCGCCCGGATCGCGTCGTCCTCACCCGGCTCGAGGCGCGGCAGTCCGGCATCGAGCCCGGTGTCTACGCCGACTCCCGTGGGCGCGGTCGCGTCCGGATCGACGGCCTGGAGGCCCACCTCGCCCCCGACGGTCGGCCCGCCTTCCGCGCACTGGCCGGCCCCACCGCCGAGCCCGTCGTCGACGTGCCGCTGCCGACCGACCAGGCCGTCCGCCTGGTGGCGGTGACCGCGGTCGACGAGGGACTCGAGGTCGTCACGGCCCCGGTGTCCCCGTTCCTGCAGCCCGGCGAACACCCGGCCTACGGCGACGACGTGGTGGGGCTGCCCCCACGTCCGGCGAGCGGGCACGTCCGGGTCACGGCGTCGGTGCTGCTCGACGGCGAGCTGCACGAGGTCGACCGGATCGACGAGCGTGCGGCGACCATCTGGATCCGGCGGGACGACCGCGTCGTGCCGATCGCCACGAGTGCCGTCGGGGCCGACCTGGTGCGGTACGCGGCGACCGCGGTCTGAGCCGCTTCGGAGCGTTTGCGTGCCGTCGTGCGCGCTGTGCCGTTGTGCGCGCTGTGCCGTTGTGCGCGCTGTGCCGGTGAGCCGCTTCGGGGGACGCCGCTGCTGCGTGTCGTGACGGGGGTGCGGCGTACCGTCGCGGACATGAGTGACGCAGACCGCGACCAGCAGCAGACCCCGGACGCACCGATCCAGGGCGAGACCCTCGGCGGCCCCCGACCCGACCCCTCCACCGACGCGAGCAAGGACCCCGAGCAGTGGGTCACCGGCGACGAGCCCATGACCGGACCGCAGCGCAGCTACCTCGACACCCTGGCCCGTGAAGCCGGCGAGGAACTCCCCGCCGACCTCACCAAGGCGCAGGCTTCGGAGCACATCGACCGCCTCCAGCAGCAGACCGGCCGCGGCGCCGATTCCTGAGAAGCGGTCCGCCCTTCGGCGGACCGCTGTCTGGGCATGCTCTGGGCATGTACTGGCGAAGCGCGGTCAGTCCCCTGTTCGAGGGCGATCGATGACGCGTCACCGGCTACCTTCGTGGCCATGCGAACGACATCGACCTCCATCGGCCTGACCGCGCTCCGCATCGTCCTCGGGGTGGTGTTCATCGCCCACGGCGCACAGAAGTTCGCCCAGGGCATCCCCAACGTGGTGCAGGGCTTCTCGGGCATGGGCGTTCCCCTCGCCGAGGTCGCAGCACCCCTCGTCGCCGGCCTCGAGCTCGTCGGCGGCATCCTGCTCGTGCTCGGTGTCGCGACCCGCGTCGTCGGCGTGCTGCTGGCCGTCGACATGGTCGTCGCCGGGTTCCTGGCCCACGGCACCGCCGGCTTCTACTCGCAGGACGGCGGGTTCGAGTACGTGCTCGTCCTTGCGGTGGCGTCCCTCGCCGTGGCGCTGACCGGGCCCGGGCGGTTCTCGCTCGATGCCCTGGTGCTCAAGTCGTCGCGCCGTCGTCGTGGCGTCGAGGAGCCCCTTCCCGCCTGAGCCGCGCGCTTCGGTCCGTCCGGTGCGAGGTTCCGTCGCCCGTGCGAGCTCACGAGGCCCGCACGGGGAACGGAACCTCGCACCGTTCACGCGGCCCCTCGCACCGTGCGAGGGGCCGCGCGGCCGTTCAGCCCGCCAGCGCGTCCATGACCTGGCGGGCGATGCGCCGTCCGGCCCGGTTCGCACCGATGGTCGACGCCTGGGGACCGTAGCCGGCCAGGAACAACCGCGGCTCCTCGCCGGACCGGCCGTCCTCGACCACCACCCCGCCCGCCGTGGTCCGCAGGTGCAGCGGCGCGAGGTGCCGCAGGTCGGCCCGGAACCCCGTCGCCCAGATCACCGCATCGGCGTGTACGTGGGCGCCGTCCGCGGTCCACACGCCGGTCTCGTCCATCCGCGTGAACATCAGCTCGTCACGCAGCACGCCACGGTCGATGCCGGCGCGGATCCGTCGCGACACCGGGACCCCGGTGCCGCTGACGATGCTCGGCAGGACCTCGCCGGCGCGGGCGGCGCGGTCCTGTTCGTCGACGGCGGCCACCGCGGACTCGACGTCGAGCGACGCGGTGCCGGCCCAGACCATCGGGCGGCGGGTGAACCACCGCGTCGAACGGGCGACGCCGTCGAGTTCGAGCAGGAACCCGATGGCGCTCGTCCCACCGCCCACCACCACGACGTCCTGGCGGGTGAACTCGGTGGCGCTGCGGTACTCGGTCGTGTCGACCTGCCGCCCACGGAACACGTCGCGCCCCGGGTACCACGGTACGAACGGGGTGCCCCACGTGCCGGACGCGTTCACCACGACCTCGGCACGGATGCGCGTGACGGTGCCGTCGGCACTCCGGGTCGTGACGCACAGGCCGCCGTCCGTCGGGGCGTCGCCCGCCACGCCGCCGTCGCCGTCGATGCGTGAGACGGACGTCACCGTGACCGGGCGCCGCACCCGTAGGTCGTAGTGCTGTTCGAACCGCCGGTAGTACTCCCCGACGACGTCCCGCGCGGGTCGTGACCGGTCGGCGTCGTCGAACTCCAGGCCCATCGCGCGCATGCCGGGCAGGTCGTGCACACGGTGCGCCGCCCCGAGCCGCAGCGCCTCCCACCGGAACTGCCACGCCCCACCGGTGCTCGGCGCGCGGTCGAGGATCGCCAGGTCGCTGCCGGGAACGAGTCCGAGGCGACGCAGGTGGTATCCCACCGAGAGCCCCGCCTGCCCCGCACCGATCACCACCACGCGGGCGTGCTGGTCGACCGGGGTCTCGAGGGGTTCCGTCATCACTTCGATTCTGCTGTGCGGGCCAGCCGTCGCGCGACGTCCAGATCGAGGTACATGGTAGAGTGATCGGCAGATTTCAAACCACGAACCGTCTGGTTCCCCGAGTGATCCTCCGTCATTCGCCAGGACCGGACCAGAGCCGAACGAGGGGGTCACGCATGGGGCGCGGCCGTCAGAAGGCGAAGCACACCAAGGTCGCCCGTGAGCTGAAGTACTTCAGCCCGCAGACGAACTACGGTGCGCTCGAGCAGGAGCTCTCCGCCGGACAACACTCCGACGAGAACTACGTCGACCGTTGGGCGGACCAGTACGGTCCGGAACCAGCGGAAGACGAAGACGAGTTCGAGACCCAGGCAGACCAGAACAAGTCCGCCTGACCTCTCTCGCAGTCACGCCGCGTAGCCCTCGGGCAGCGCGGCGTTTCCGCGTGCCCGGACAGCGGGCGCGCCCAGGCACCGAGTGCGCCCAGACACCCCTCGGCGCGCCCGGGGCCCCGGCCTCGAGTGGTCACGACCCACCGCGTGCATGACGCCGAGTGGTCAAGAACCGTCGGTTGCGGGCCCGCCAAACGACGGTTCGTGACCACTCACCGCACGCACCACGGCACGGCACGGCACCGAGCGGGTCAGCCCGCGTAGCTCCCGACGAGCCGGACCGCGCCGCCGTCGACACCCTTGGCGCCCTGCTCGAACCCGGTCAGGTCCCGCGCGGACGTGGCGATCGTGCCGACGGGCCACGTGGGCATGCCGGCGGCACCGAGCGAGGCGATGACCTCGGCAGCGGCCCCGGCCGAGACGACGGCGAACATGCCGATGCCCAGGTTCCAGGTGCCCTCGGTGTCCTCGATCGGGGTGCCGGCCATGTCGGCCAGGACCCGGAAGACCGGGAGCGGCTGCCAGGTGGAACGCTCGACCTCGACCCAGGAGCCGACGGGCAGCACGCGCGCCAGGTTCGCGGCGATGCCACCACCGGTCACGTGCGAGAGCGAGTGCACCACGCCCGGGTGCTGCTCGAGCAGGGCGAGGAGCGGTGCGGTGTACAGGCGGGTCGGCTCGAGCAGGGCTTCGCCGACGGAGACCGCGCCGCCGAAACCGACGCCGCTCAGCTCGGGCAACTGGTCCGTGAAGCCGACGCCCCGCGACGACAGGATGTGCCGCACGAGCGAGTAGCCGTTCGAGTGCAGGCCCGACGACTCGATCGCCAGGACCACGTCGCCGTCCTGCACCAGGTGCGCTCCGAGCTGTGCGTCGGCCTCGACGACACCCGTCGCCGCACCGGCCACGTCGTAGTCGTCCGGGCCGAGCAGCCCCGGGTGCTCGGCGGTCTCGCCGCCGACCAGGGCGGTGCCGGTCTCCGAGCAGCCGCGGGCGATGCCGGCGACGATGTCGGCGATCCGGCCGGGCACGACGCGACCGCAGGCGATGTAGTCGGTCATGAACAGCGGCTTCGCGCCGACCACGACGATGTCGTCGACGACCATGCCGACCAGGTCCTGCCCGATGGTGTCGTGCTTGTCGA
Organism: Curtobacterium sp. MCLR17_039; assembly: GCF_003234745.1. Lineage (NCBI taxonomy): Bacteria > Bacillati > Actinomycetota > Actinomycetes > Micrococcales > Microbacteriaceae > Curtobacterium > Curtobacterium sp. MCLR17_039. The sequence continues at coordinate 287,487 of NZ_QKTF01000004.1, read as the reverse complement.
TGGCCTGCGCGATGGCGACCTTGGTGCCGACGCCGTCGGTCGAGGTCGCGAGCAACGGGTGTGAGAAGTCCTTCAGGAACGAGACGTCGTAGAGCCCGGCGAACCCGCCGACGCCACCGAGGACCGAGGCGTTGTGGGTGGCCGCGACCGCGGACTTCATCAGTTCGACGGCCAGGTCACCGGCAGCGGTGTCCACTCCGGCTTCGGCGTACGGGTTGGGCATGCGGAGTCCTTCGCGGTGACATGGCAGACTTGTTCGGTACCCCCCGATTCTACGGTCTGGAGCACACCCGCGAATGTGCGGCATCGTCGGCCTTGTTGCGCAGGGCCCCGCCAACCAATCCATCTACGACGCACTGCTCCTCCTGCAGCACCGCGGGCAGGACTCGACGGGCATCGCCACGGTCGAGGGTCACGTGCACCACATGCACAAGACCCGCGGCCACGTGCGTGAGGCGTTCCGGACCCGCGACATGCGTGCCCTCCTCGGCACCATGGGGCTCGGACACGTCCGCTACGCCACCAAGGGCGCCGCGACGAACGAGGAAGAGGCCCAGCCGTTCTACGTGAACGCGCCGTACGGCATCGTCCTCGTCCACAACGGCAACCTCACCAACACGCGGGAACTCACGCGTGAACTGTTCGACATCGACCGTCGCCACCTGAACACGACGAGCGACACCGAGCTCCTGGTGAACGTGCTGGCGCACGAGCTGCAGGGCCAGGTCCGCGGCGCGAACCTCGACCCGGGTCAGGTCTTCGACGCCGTCGAGCGCGTGCACGAGCGGGTCGAGGGCTCCTACGCCACGATCGCGACCATCGCCGGGCACGGGCTGCTGGCCTTCCGCGACCCGTTCGGCATCCGCCCGCTGATCCTCGGCCACAAGTTCGACGAGGCCGGGCAGCCGGAGTGGGTCGTCGCGAGCGAGTCGCTCGTGCTCGAGTCCGGCGGGTACGAGATCGTCCGCGACATCGCCCCGGGCGAGGCCGTCTTCATCGAGATGAACGGCCAGATGCACGCCCGCCAGTGCGCGAAGAACCCGCGCCTGGTGCCGTGCTCGTTCGAGTACGTCTACCTGGCACGTCCCGACTCGGTGATGAACGGCATCTCGGTCTACGACGCGCGTCTGCGCCTCGGCAACCGTCTCGCCGACACCATCGAGCAGTACGCGCCGACCGGGGACATCGACGTGGTCATGCCGATCCCGGACTCGAGCCGTCCGGCGGCCATGCAGGTCGCCCGGAAGCTCGGCATCGAGTACCGCGAGGGCTTCTACAAGAACCGCTACGTCGGCCGCACCTTCATCATGCCTGGGCAGGCGGAGCGCAAGCGTTCGGTGCGCCAGAAGCTCAACGCGATGTCGTCCGAGTTCAAGGGCAAGAACATCCTGATCGTCGACGACTCGATCGTCCGTGGCACCACGAGCCGCGAGATCGTCGAGATGGCCCGGGCCGCTGGCGCGAACGAGGTCACGTTCACGAGCGCCGCTCCTCCTGTCCGGTTCCCGCACGTCTACGGCATCAACATGCCGACGCGCGCGGAGCTCATCGCGCACGACCGGAAGATCCCGGAGATCAACCGCGTGCTCGGCAGCGACCACCTGATCTACCAGGAGGTCGGGGACATGCGCGACGCCATCATCGAGGGCTCGGACGTGACCGACCTCGAGATGAGCTGCTTCACGGGCGAGTACGTCACGGGCACCGTGAGCCCGGAGTACCTGTCCTGGGTCGAGGCCAACCAGCTCAGCTGAGTGGGGGTCGCGATCGCGACCACCAGACGGACTGGAGGCCCGGTGCCAGCTGGCACCGGGCCTCCAGTCCGTTGATCGGGAGCGGCTACGGCCGCTGGTCACCGTGGTCGTCGAGCTCCCCGTCGACCGTCTCGGGCGGCAGTTCGACCTCGACGCGCTCCGCCGTCAGGCGGGCGGACCGCCGGGCGTAGACCCGGTCGAACACGACGGCGACGACCGCACCGATGAAGGCGCCGATGGTGACGCCCCACAGGCTGAAGTAGCCGACCAGGCTGCCGAAGCTGGTCTGGTCCCGCTGACCACCGAGGTTCATGGTGAGGGCGACCACGACGAGGGTCGCGAGGAATCCGAGCACGGCACCGCCGACGATGAACACGCCGAACTTCGGTGCACGGCGGATGGTGACCTCGTCGGGGCTGGCGACCGCGCTGGGAGCCGGCGCCGGCGTGGGGAGCGGCTGCTCGTCGGGTTGATCGGTGTTGCTCACCCGTCCATTGTCCCCCACTGTGGGACGTCCCGCGGCCTGTGCGCGGCGACCGATCCGGGAGAGGATGGTCGCTACTGGTCGGTATCCCAAGCGGAGGAGGTGTGTCGGATGCGTGAACGAACCGCACCCGCCCGCCGACGCCGACCGACCACCCCCGCCCGCGTGGCCTGGCCCGTCGCACAGCGCGTCGAGGAGGACCGCGCCGTCGCCGTCGTCGCCGAGCACCGGTGGAGCGTCGCGCTCGTCGGTGCCCCCGGCATCGGCAAGAGCACCGCCGCGGCGCGGGTCACCGACCGCGTCGCCGGTCGCGACGGCACCGGCCGTACGGTCGTCGTGCCGATCACGGCCGTCGCCGCGAGTCGGTCGATGCCCTTCGGCGCCGTCGCCGAGCGCTTCGGCGAGCTGCCGGCGTCCATCTCGGAGCTGTCCGACGACACCGGTGCCGAACAGCGCCTCCGGGCGATCGAGGACCTCGTCGACCGCGACGTCCTGCTCCGCGTCGACGACGCCGACCACCTCGACGCGATCTCCGCGCGGTACGTCGCCTGGCTGGTCCGCCGGCAGGGCGCCCGGCTCGTCCTGACCTGCCGCGACTTCACGGCGCTCCCCGAGCCGCTCCGCGCGCTGTGGCAGGACGACCTGCTCGAGCGCATCGACCTGCAGCCCCTGGCCCTGCACGAGACCGCGGCGCTCGTCGCCGAGGCACTGGGCTCGCCGCTCGAGAACGCCTCGGCCGAGCGCGTCCACCGCGCCACCGCCGGCAACCCGCTGTACCTGCGCGAGGTGGTCCGCGCGGCGCGGGTCTCCGGTGCCCTCGACCACACCGCGACCGGGTGGTACTGGCGCGGACGGGTGACCGCGTCGGACAGCCTCGCCGACATGTACCGCACGGAGCTCGGGTCGCTGCCGGAGGACCTGCGCGACGTCGTCGACATCGTCGCCCTCGCCGACCCGATCCCGCTCGCGCGCCTGCTCGGCCTGGTCACCGGCGGGGACGTCGACCGCGTCGTCGCGCTCGGCCTGGTCCGCATCGACTCGCTCGAGGACGGCGCCGCGGTCGTCCGGCCGTCACACCCGCTCGTCGGCGAGGTCATCCGGACCCTGGTGCCGGTGGCCCGGCGCACGGCACTCTTCGCGCGCGCCAACGCGTTCCGCACCGACCGGCCCGAGGGTGCACCGCCCGCCGCACGGCTGCGTGCCGCGCTGTGGTCGCTCGAGTGCGGGGTCCTGCCGTCGGTCGACCAGCTGCTCGACGCGGCGCAGGTCGCCGTGCGGCTGCAGGAGCACGAGAGCGGGATCGCCCTGGCCTCGGCAGCGCTCCGCACGACGCTCACCCCCACCGAACAGGTCGCGGCGCACTGCCTCCGATCACTGGCGTACTCGTACTCGGACGGCCGTGAAGCCGGCCGCGCCGACGCCGAAGCCGCCTGGGGCGCGGCGAAGCGGCACGTCGGCGACGTCACCGACGAGGCCGTCATCGAAGCGTGCGAGACCCTGGCGAACATCCGCCAGTTCCACGACGACGACGTCACGGCGGCGGTCGCCCTGACCGATGCCGCCGCGCGCCTGGTGGTGTCCGACGAGGCCGTCGAACGGCTGCGGCTGCTCCGGATGGCGCACCAGGGCTGGGGCGGGGACTTCGCCGAGGTCCGGGCCGAGATCGAGCGCAGCGGCATCGTGGACGCCCCGACGATGCCGATGTCGTTCCTCGCCGTCGCACCCTGCGCCGTGATGGCGTTGGCGACCGCCGGCCGACTGGACGACGCGTCCGCGCTCGGCCACCGCGCCCTGGCCACCGCCGTGGCGCACGTCGAGGCGGCGCCCTGGAGCGTCGGCGAGAACTCCTCCGTCCTGCACCAGGTGCAGATGTGGCGCGGCGACCTGGACGACCTGATCATCGAGGTGCCGGCCGGCCGGTCCAGCCCCTACCTGAAGTACGACTTCACGCTCGAGCTCATCGGCCAGGGCAACCTGGCGATCGCGCAGCGCCGCTGGGACGACGCCGTCGCCGCGTTCTCGGCGGCGTGCGAACGGTACGACATCGCCGACCACGGCGGGTTCGCGGCCTACCCCTGGGCACGTCTGGCCCTGGCGCACGCCTACGCAGGACGCCCGGAAGCAGCCTCCGGCGCGCTCGAACGGGCCCGGACCACCCCGCAGCGGGCGATGCGGATCACCGGCGAGCAGGTCGCCGTGTCGATCGCCTGGACCGAGGCCGTGCTCGGCAACCCGGCCGGGCTGCAGCACGCCGACGAGATCATCGAACGCAGCACGGCGAACGGCTCGTGGACGCACGTGATGTACGGGTACGCCCTGCACCACGCGGTCGGCATGTCGCAGGGGCGCGACTCGACCGGCTCGCTCGAGCGGATGCGCGAGGCCGCCACCCGCGTCGACGGGCCACTCGCCGCCGCCGTGATCGAGTACGCCGACGCCGTGCGCGCCGACGACCGCACGCGGGTGATCGCGGCGCAGGGCGTGCTCGCGGCGCACGGGGTCTCGGTGGCCGCCGGGCGCTCGAAACCGCCGCTGACGAAGCGCGAGTACGAGGTCGCCGAGCTCGCGGCGCAAGGGCTGAGCAACCGGCGGATCGCGGAGTCCCTCGGGCTCTCGACGCGGACGATCGACGCGCACCTGTCACGTGTCTTCGCGAAGTGGGACCTGCACGCGCGGTCGGAGCTCAGCGAGCTGCTCTGAGCTGCTCGGCGTTCGGCATCGGCTGTCGCACACGCAAGAACGTTGCGGATTGCAGCACGACGCGCCGCCACGATTGACACGTTGTGTGGAACATCGCGTACCTTGGTGCCTGTCGCCGGGTTCGGACCCGTTCGGGTCGGGTCCGAATCCCGGCGACTTCAAGCTTAGGAACCAGGTCGATGCGGGCGCATCGGTAGGCACTACCTAATTCGCGCGGGACTCCTCCGCAGGCGCCTTCGGCGTGGGTGGCTCTGATTCCGGTGGGTCTGGTGCCGGCGGATCTGGAGCCCGGGGGGTCAGGCGCCGGGGGCGGGCAGCCGGACCGGCAGGAACGCCGTCAGGTCGGCGCGCGAGCCCGAGGCGCTGACGCGCGACTGCGCGACCGCCTCGGCCCAGGTCAGCTCGCCCGACGCGAGCGCCAGCCACGTGGTGGCATCGGTCTCGACCACGTTCGGCGGCGTGCCGCGGGTGTGCCGGGGCCCGGGCACTGCCTGGACGGCGGCGAACGGCGGCACCCGCACCTCGACGCTGTTGCCCGGCACCTCGTCCGCCAGGCACTGCAACGTCCACCGCACCGCGGTCGCGACGGCCGGTCGGGCCGTCTCCCCACGACGCACCGCGGCGAGTGCCGCGCGCCCGTCGGCGTCCTCGATCCTCCTGGGTGGCATCTCCACAGGCTAGCCCTCGCATCGCGGGCGGCGAGTCGGGCTGGGTAGGGTGATCGGGTGCGAATCCTCGTCCTCGGTTCCGGTGCCCGCGAGCACGCGATCATCACGGCCCTCCTCGCTGAGCATGCGGGCCACGTCATCACGGCAGCGCCCGGCAACGCCGGCATCGCCGCCGACGTCGAGACCGTCTCCCTCGACCCCACCAACGGTGCGCTCGTCGCCGAGTACGCGATCGAGAACGACGTCGAGCTCGTCGTCGTGGGCCCCGAGGCCCCGCTCATCGCCGGCGTGGCCGACCCGGTGCGCACCCGCGGCATCCCGGTGTTCGGGCCGGGCAAGGCCGCCGCGCAGCTCGAGGGCTCGAAGGCGTTCGCCAAGCGGATCATGGGCGAGGCCGGTGTGCCCACCGGGCGTCCGGTCTACGCCGGCACGGCGGACGAAGCCGTCGCCGCGATCGACGAGCTCGGCGCCCCGTACGTGGTCAAGGCCGACGGGCTCGCCGCCGGCAAGGGCGTGCTCGTGACCGACGACCGCCAGGCTGCGATCGACCACGCCACCTACTGGCTCCAGCACGGACACGTCGTGGTCGAGGAGTTCCTCGACGGCGAAGAGGTCTCGCTGTTCTTCCTGAGCGACGGGCACGACGTCCGCGCGCTCAGCCCCGCGCAGGACTACAAGCGCCTGGCCGACGGCGACCTCGGACCGAACACCGGCGGCATGGGCGCGTACTCGCCGCTGCCGTGGCTCGCCGAGCGCTGGCCGTCCGAGCAGGCCTTCGTCGACGAGGTCACCGAGCTCGTCGCGCTCCCGACCGTCCGCCGCCTCGAGCACGAGGGCACGCCGTTCGTCGGGCTCCTGTACTGCGGCCTCATCGTCACCGAGCAGGGCGTCCGCGTGATCGAGTTCAACGCGCGCTTCGGCGACCCGGAGACGCAGGTCGTGCTCCCCCGCCTGGCCACGCCGCTCAGCGAACTCCTGCTGGCCGCCGCCACCGGGCAGCTCGGTGCCGTCCCCGCACCCGTGTTCCGCGACGAGGTCGCCGTGACCGTCGTCCTGGCGAGCGAGGGCTACCCGGAGAACCCGCAGACCGGTCGACCGATCACCGGCATCGACGACGCGAACGCCCGCGACGGCGTATCGGTCGCACACGCCGCCACCGGCGTCCTCGACGACACGCTCGTGGCCACCGGCGGTCGGGTGCTCAGCGTCGTGGCGACCGGGTCCGACTTCACCCAGGCCCGCGAGCGCGCCTACGCCGGGCTCGGCGACATCACGCTCGACGGCGCGCAGTTCCGCACCGACATCGCGGCGAAGGTCGCGAAGTGACCGCCCCCGCGCCGATCGCCGGCTGGCGGCACGTCTCGTCCGGCAAGGTGCGCGAGCTCTACGTGCCCGAGGGCACCGCTGACCTGGCGAGCGCGTCCGAACTGCTGCTCGTCGCCTCTGACCGGGTCAGCGCGTACGACTTCGCGCTCGAGCCGCCGATCCCGGGCAAGGGCGAACTGCTGACCCGCCTGTCCCGGTTCTGGTTCACCCAGCTGAGCGACGTCCCGAACCACATCATCGGCCCCTCCTCCGGTGGCACCCCGGTGCCCGCCGAGGTCGAGGCACGGTCGATGCACGTCATGCCGCTCACGATGTTCCCCGTCGAGTGCGTCGTGCGCGGGTACCTGGTCGGCAGCGGCTGGGCCGAGTACCAGGAGACCGGCAGCGTGTGCGGCGTCGCGCTCCCCGCCGGGCTGTCCAACGGTGACCGCCTGCCGGAACCGATCTACACGCCGGCGTACAAGGCAGCCCAGGGCGAGCACGACGAGAACATCTCCTACGAGCAGACCGTCGACATGGTCGGTGCCGAGACCGCCGCCACCCTGCGCGACCTCTCGCTGCACGTCTACACCGAGGCCGCAGCCATCGCCCTCGAGCGGGACGTCGTCATCGCGGACACCAAGCTCGAGTTCGGGCAGGACGCCACCGGCCGGATCCGCATCGCCGACGAGGTCCTGACGAGCGACTCCAGCCGCTACTGGGACGCCCGCTCGGCCGACCGCACCGACTCGTTCGACAAGCAGATCGTGCGGGACTGGCTCAGCGCGCACTGGGACCGCCAGGGCACGCCGCCGGTGCTCCCGGACGAGATCGTCGAGCGCACGGCTGCGCGCTACGCCGAGCTGATCGAGCGCCTCGGCGCCTGACGCTGCGCCCGGCGCGGCGCGTGGCGTGGCGCGGCGCGGCTTGGCTTGGCTTGGCCCGAACGGTCACGACACCCCGCTCAGCTCCATCGGGCGGTCACGAACCGTCGGCCGAGGCCCCGCCAACCGACGGTTCGCGACCACTCGGCGACGCACCCACGACACGTCGCGACCACCCGCCGCGCCGGTACCCGGTGCCACCCGAACGGTCACGACACCCCGCTCAGCTCCATCGGGCGGTCACGAACCGTCGGCCGAGGCCCCGCCAACCGACAGTTCGCGACCACTGCGCGGCCCACCCACGACACGTCGCGACCACTCGACCGGCGGTGCCCGGTGCCACCCGAACGGTCACGACACCCCGCTCAGCTCCATCGGGCGGTCACGAACCGTCGGCCGAGGCCCCGCCAACCGACAGTTCGCGACCACTCCGCGGCCCACCCACGACACGTCGCGACCACCCGCCGCGCCGGTACCCGGTGCCACCCAAACGGTCACGACACCCCGCTCAGCTCCATCGGGCGGTCACGAACCGTCGGCCGAGGCCCCGCCAACCGACAGTTCGCGACCACTCCGCGGCCCACCCACGACACGTCACGACCACCCGCCGCGCCGGTGCCCGGTGCCACCCGAACGGTCACGACACCCCGCTCAGCTCCATCGAGCGGTCACGAACCGTCGGCTGAGACCCCGCCAACCGACAGTTCGCGACCACCCGGCGGCCCACGCACGACACGTTGCGACCACTCGACCGGCGACGACCGGCCACTCAACCGGCGACGACCCGCCGACGAGCCGGCGACAGTTCTCGACCGTTCAGGCCCCGAGCGCCCCGAGCGCCTCGCGCGCCACCACGACGACGGTCAGGTCGTCGCCCGGGTCGTGCTCGGCGACGCGTGCGCGCACCCGCTGCAGGAACGTCTCGACGTCCGGGGACTCCCGGTACAGCGACCCGAGCTCGGACAGCGACGCGAGCGTGGAGTCCCAGAGCTCGAGCGCGCCGTCGGTCACGACGATGAGCACGTCACCGGGCCGGAGCACGAGCGAGCCGGCGGCGCGGGGCATCCCGGCGGGGTGCAGCCCGATCGGCAGGTCCGACGACCGCAGGATCCGCTCGGCACCGTCGTCACGGAGCTGCAGCACGAGCCCGTGGCCGGCGTCGGCGAAGTCGAGGCGCCCGGTGGACGGGGTCAGCCGACCGTGGAACATCGTCGCGAAGGACTCGGCGCGGCTGAGCTCCGGGGCGACCTGCGCCTCGAGCTCGGCGACGGCGGTGCCCGGGTCCTGGTCGCCGCGGGCGAGCAGGCCTCCGCGGATGTTCGCGGCGAGGAGCCCGGCGGACATCCCCTTGCCCATGACGTCCGACACGGTCAGGTGGATCGAGTCCTCGCCGGAGCGGTGCCAGTCGTGGAAGTCGCCGGAGACGAGCCCGTGCGGGATCGACATCCCCGTGATCCGGTACCCGGGCACCTGCACCGCGGCGGGCTGCAGGCCGTTGAGCACGGTGCGCAGGCGGTCCTCGTCGGCTCCGGCCAGGAGCTCGCGCTCCGCCCAGATGCCGAGTTCCTGCAGCAGTTCGAGCTCGTCGGCGTCGAGGGTGCGCGGCTCGGGGTCGATCAGGCAGAGGGTGCCGATCTTCAGGTCGTCGTCGCCGGCGCGGAGCCCGACACCGGCGTAGAACCGGACGTTGGGGTCGCCGAGCACCATCGGCAGGTCCGCGTACCGGGCGTCCTCGCGGGCATCGGGGACGACCACGGGGCCCTGCTCGCCCAGGGTCCGTCCGCAGAACGTGTCCTGCAGCGGGATGACCGGGCCGAAAGCAGCGTCGCTCTGCTGTGACTTGATCGTCAGCGTGGTCTCGCCGGCCAGGTTCAGGAAGGAGCCGGACACCCCGAGGGCCTCGCGTGCGATCCGGGTGATCCGTTCGAAGCGTTCCTCGACGCCGCCGTCGACCACGTCGAGCGCCGCGATCAGGGCCGCTCGCCGGACGGCATCGGCCCCGGTCGGCGCGGGCACGGACATCGCGGTTTCCGGCTGCATGCTCCCACGGTAACGCGCTGAACGGACAGGGCCTGGCCCCAGTCCGGAGGGCGCAGATCGTCGGGCGCGTCGGCGTACCCTGGTCGTCGTGCTCCGAGTCGTCCCCGCAACCGTCCTGGGCGTGGCCGCACTCCTGGCCATCGCCGGCTGTGGCGCCCACGACTCCACCGGCCAGGTGTCGGTCACGGTGTCGTCGAACGCCGCCGACCACCCATACGAGGTCAAGGTGTTCGCCTCGACCGGCAAGCTCTCCGAGCACCAGCGGGTGTTCCCGGGCGGAACGGCCGACTTCGCGGGCGTTCCCCTCGGCCAGGTCACGGTCCGCGCCGACGACCTCTGCCCGCAGACGACCAAGGTGTCTGACGGCACGGTCGCGACGGTCACCCTGACCACGACGGGCTGCTGACACCGCCCGCCACCACGACGGACCGCTGACCCCGCCCGCCACCACGACGGACGGCTGACCCCGCCCGTCACCCCGACGACGGACCGCCGACCCCCTCCGCGACCAGGTGCTCGACCCGCGGCTCGCCCGCGACCTCGCGCACCGACTGCAGGGTCCGCGCGTCGTCCCCGGTCTGCCGGACCTCGTGCTGGTCGACGTGCTCCTGCCACGACCCCACCCGGAACGCCTCGACCCAGGCGTCCGGCCCGTTCGCCGCGTCCCGGTACAGGTTCCAGTCACGGGCACCGGTCCGCCGCCGGCTCCGCCCGAGCCGTCCGGCGCGCGCCCGGAACTCGTCGACCGCGTCCGCCGGGACCGTCCAGTGCAGCAGCACGAGGGTCTCCCCCGTCGCCGCGCCGTGGTCGTCCGGCACGAACACCTCGTCGCCGAACGGCATCGGCGTCACGGCGCGCTGCCGGTCGGTGAGCACCGGGAACCCGGACACGAGCAGCAGCGCGGCGCTGAGCGCGGTGACGACACCCGCTCCGGCGAGCACCCCCGTCACCCCGAGGGGCGTGGCGACGGCACCGGCGAGCGCCGCACCGATGGCGGTGCAGCCGAAGAGCACGAGCTGGTAGGCGGCGAGCCCGCGGGTCCGGACCCAGGCGGGCAGGAACGCCTGAACGGTGCCGTTCAGCGTCGTCACCACGGCGATCCAGGCCACCCCGCCGACCAGCAGCGCGACGAGCACGACCGGCAGCACGGGGACGAGCGCGACGACCGCGGTGCAGACGCCGAACACCACCGAGGCGATCCCGACGGTGCGGCCGATGCCGAGCCGCGCACGGACCGCCGGCATCAGGAACGCCCCGCCGACCGACCCGGTGCCGACTGCGGCGAGCAGCAGTCCGTACCCACCGGAGGACAGGCCGAGCGGGCCGTCGGCGACGAGCGGCAGGAGCGCCCACAGCGCATTCGCGGGCACCATGAAGACGGCGAGTTGCACGAGCAGCCGGCGGACGACCGCCGCGTGCAGGACGTACCGCAGCCCGGCGCGGGTGGCGTCGATGAACGGTTCGGCCCGCGTCTCGGGGCGCTGGTACCCGCGCCAGGCGACGAGCACCACCAGGAAGAGCGCGAACGACAGCGCGTTGGCGGCGAACACGAACGGCACGCCGAGCTGCGCGATCACCACCCCGGCGAGCGCCGGTCCGATCGCCCGGGCGACGTTGACGCCGACGGAGCTGAGGGCCGCGGCGTCGGTGATCGCGGCGCGCGGCACGATCTCGGGCACGAGCGCCTGGTACGCGGGCAGCTGGAGCGCCGAGGCGGTACCGAGCAGGAACGTGACGGTGAGCAGGAGCGCCGGGGTCATGTCGCCGGTCGCGGTGAGCACGGTCATCACGACGCCGACGACCACCTGGAACGCCTGCACGCCGATGAGCAGCCGCCGCCGGTCGACGAACTCGCCGATCACCCCGGCGGGGATCCCGACGAGCAGCACCGGCAGGCTCGACGCGGTCTGCACGAGGGCGACGACGACGGGTGCGGCGTGCTCGTCGACGAGCAGCCACTGCGCGCCGACGGTCTGCATCCAGCTGCCGATGTTGCTCACGAGCACCGCGATCCACAGGGCGCGGAAGACCGGGATCGCGAGCGGCGCCAGGGCGCCGCCGCGGGGTGCGGGGGTGGTGCGTTCCGTGGTCACGTCGCCTCCTGGGGTGGAACGGGGACATCCGGGAGGCGCGGTGCGCGTCGGGCGCACGCCGCGCCTCCAGGGGTGGTCGCGTCAGGCGGCGGCGTCGGTCGCGCTGGTCGCGGCGACGGCGCGCTCGATGACGTCGGCGACGTCCTTCGGATGGGTCTGCATGACGAGGTGCGGGGCGGCGAGCTCGGTCACGTCGGTGATGCCGGCGCGGGAGTAGCCGAAGCGCTCGACCTCGGGGTTGATGGTGTGGTCGTCGGACGAGACGATCGCCCACGCGGGGGTGGTCTTCCACGCGGCGGCGGAGGCCGGTTCGCCGAAGGCGGCGCCGGACAGCGGGCGCTGCGAGACCGCCAGGACCTCGGCGACGCGCGGGTCGACCCCGGCGGCGAAGACCTGCGGGAACGCGTCGATCGCGACGGAGACGTCGGTGCCGTCCTCGGCGCCGGCGACCGGGTACGGCGTGTACACCAGGTTCGCGGCGAGGTCCGAGTCGGGGAACCCGCCCTGCAGCTGCCCGAGGCTCTCGCCGACCTCGAGCACGTAGCCGGAGACGTAGACGAGTCCGACGACGTTCTCGGCCTCGCCGGCGACGGTGATCACGGCGCCGCCGTACGAGTGCCCGGCGAGGACGACCGGCCCGTCGACGTGCTCGGCGACGGCGCGGATCGAGGCGGCGTCCTCGGCGAGGCTGCGGTTGTAGACCGGCGGGACGAGGACCGTGTGGCCGCGGTCGAGCAACTCGCGGGTGACGGGCGCCCAGCTGGCGGAGTCGGCGAACGCGCCGTGGACGAGGACGATGGTGGGTGCAGCCATTGCGGGTCTCCTTCGTGACGAACGTCTGGGGTGGTGCGGGGACCGGGGGTCCCGGCGTCGTCACGCTAGGGCTGCGGGCGCTGCGCCGTCGTGTCCCTGTCGTTGCCCGTCACCCCCGACGACAGCGCGCGTCGACGGCGCCGGGAGCGACGCGGGGTGCCCTCGGACGGCCGGACGCACCGTGCCGGGGTCCCCCTGCGGGGCGGAGGCACGGCGACGGGGGCCCCGCCGGGGCCCCCTTCTCCCCCCTTCTCCACTGCCCGGCCGGTTAGCGTGATCGCATGGAACACGAGGACGGCACGACGACGACGTCGGCCCAGGACTTCGTGGACGCGCTCGCCGAACCGATCGTGGTCTTCGACCGGCACCTGGACGTGGTGGCGGCGAACCGGCTCGCCGGGGCCCTGTCCGCGTCCCTCACCGTCGGTACGAACCTGGCGCGGTTCACCTTCCTGAACCCCTGGGTCGAGGACTCGGTCGACGGCTGGGAGGCCGAGGCGCACCGCACCGCCGCGATGCTCCGGGACTCGCTGGACGAGCACGACGCCGACGACCGGTTCCAGGAGCTGCTGGGCGAGCTGATGGCGCGGAGCACGACGTTCGCGACCGAGTGGGCCGGCGGCGCGGTGCGGCCGGCTCGACGCGGGGAGTCGACGTTCGAGAACCCGCTGGTGGGCCGGATCGACCTGCGGTGGGAGCAGCTGCGTCGACTGGAGGACCCCGAGCACGTGCTCGTGGTGTGGACGGCAGCGGACGAGGAGTCGGCCGCACGGCTCACGACGCTCCGGGGACTGCTCGACGAGGACGCGACGACCGCCTGACCGCGAGCGCGGCGAGCGCGGCGAGCGCAGCGACCGCAGCGCCCGCAGCGACCGCCTCGCTACCCCACCGCGGTCTCGCCCGCGACCGGCTGCCGGCGGGCGGTGCCCTGCTGCACCTGCGCGGCGAGGTACGCGACGGCCGCGGCTGCGGGGGTGCCGGGGTCGGCCCAGAAGGTCACGAGCACGTGCGAGCTGCCCGGGATCGCGAGGTTCTGCCAGCGGAACTCGACCCACCCGATCGGGTCGATCCAGTGCCGCGAGACCCCGGTGCGCTGCACGGCGACGTCGTGCCGGGCCCAGATGCGGGCGAAGTCCGGGTCCTGCAGGGTCAGGGTGCCGACGATCTCCTGCAGCCGGGGGTCCTCGGGTTCGGCGTGCAGCCGGAGCGCGGCGACGACCCGGTGCGCGGTGGGGTGCCAGTCGGCCGCGTGCTGCCGGGACGCCTCGGAGAACATCTGCAGGACGAGGTTCGCGCCCGGCTCCATGTACCCGGGGCCGAGCGCGCTCGCCAGGGCGTTGGACAGGATGATGTCCTGGTTGCGGTCCATCACGAACGCCGGGGTGTGCGACCACTGCGCCAGCAGCGACCGGACCGAGTCGTCGAGCCCCGGCGGCACGACCCCCTCGGGGCGGCGGCGTTCGGCGTGTGCGAGGCGGCGCAGGTAGTCGACGGCCTCGTGGTCGAGCCGCAGTGCGCGTCCGAGCGCCACGAGCACCTGGTCGGACGGCTGGTGGTCACGGCCGCGTTCGAGCCGCAGGTAGTACTCGGGGCTGATGCCCGCGAGCCGTGCGACCTCTTCGCGGCGCAGGCCGTCCACTCGTCGTCCGGGCTCGCGGGTGAGGCCGACGTCCTCGGGCTGGACGAGTGCCCGACGGGCGCGGAGGTACTGCCCCAGTTCGGACCGTCGCGCATCCACGCGAGCAGGATAGCCGGAATCCGCAAAGAACGCGAGAACTACCGTTCTCCGGGTGTGCCGCTCCGCGCGATGGTCTGGTGCGGCTGCTCCCCGAACCGCTCCCGGTAGTGCGCCGCGAACCGCCCCAGGTGGGTGAACCGCCACCGCCGTGCGACCTGGCTGACGAGCAGCGCGCGGGAATCGGGCCGCCCCAGCTCCAGGTGCACCCGGTCGAGACGGACCTCGCGCAGGTACTGCATGGGGGTGACGCCGAGACGACGGCGGAACAGGTCCTGCAGCCCGCGCTCGCTCAGGTCGCAGGCCGCTGCGACGTCCGCCACCGTCAGCGTCCGGTCGGCGTGGTCGTGCACGAAGCCGATCGCCCGTCGCATCCGGTCAGCGACGTCCGATCGCGACCGGGCGAAGGTCGACAGGACGACGGTCGCGATCCGCCGGTTCAGGGCCGCACGGTCGGCGGCGGGCAGCGCGGGGTCGAGGATGCGCCCGGAGGCCTCGCGCAGCAGTGCCCGCAGCGGCTCGAGTGCGGGATCGGCCGCGTCCGGCTGCCCGAACACCGAGGACTCCCCCGTGTCGCCGAGCAGCGACGGCGACAGGTGCAGCAGCGTCGTGGCGGTCGCGTCGGTCTCGAAGCCGTACGCGACGGACGCCGAGAGCATCATCGGCCGCTCGGCGCCGACCTCCCAGTGCTCGCCGTCGTCGGCGGTCAGGCTGGCCCGGCCGTCGGCGAGCCAGAACACGACGTGGTCGGGGCGCGGACCGATCGTCCCCGACCGCTTGCCCGGTGTCGCGATCCGGTGGATCGACAGATCGTCGTCCCCGCCGGTCTCGTAGCCGAAGCCCTCGTCGTCCGCGGTCACGGCGTCGGGACCCGGTCCCACTCGTCGCCGTACCGGGACAGCACCGACCACCGCGAGACGGGCCACGTGGTGACGAAGGCGCGCCCCACGACGTCGTCGACCGGCACGGTGCCGTGCACACGCGAGTCGGCGGAGTCGTAGCGGTTGTCGCCCATCACCCAGATGCGCCCCTTCGGCACGGTGATCTCGAAGTCCTTCCCGGCGACACGGTCGGATCCGCGTTCGAGCACGACGTAGGGCTCGTCCACCGCGTGCCCGTTCACCGACAGGCGACCCCGCGCGTCGCAGCACGACACCGTGTCACCCGGCAGGCCGATGACCCGCTTGATCAGGTCGTCGCCCTGGCCCATGCCGAGCCAGCCGCCCGGGTCCTGGAACACCACGACGTCACCGCGCTGCAGTGGGACGACCCCGGGCACGAGCTCGTTGACGAGCACCCGGTCCCCGACGAGCAGCGTGTTCTGCATCGAGGCCGAGGGGATGTAGAAGGAACGGACCAGGTACGCCTTCACCAGGAAGGACGCCAACAGCGCCACGACGACGATGATGACGAGGTCGCGCAGGAACCGCAGACCGCCGCGCTTCGGCTCGCTCTCGGGCGCGGGTTCGGAGTGGGGTCCGGCGTCGGCGTGCGTGTCGCTCAATGCGTCAACACCACCTTGACGAGGCCGATCACGAACGCCACGGCGGCCAGCACGATGCCGCCCCACAACCCGAGGAACGTCGGCTGCTTCCCACTGAACCGCTGCATGAACACGCCCACCAGCCCGATGCGCACGACCAGGATCACGGTCGCCGCGACCTGTGCCCACTCCGCCGGCAGCCACCCGATCCAGGCAGCCGCGTAGAGGACCGCCGGGATCATGCCCGAGGTCGCGATCGGGTTGGCGTTCCGGACGATCGTCGCGACCGAGTCGCGGCGCACAGCGCGGTCCGCAGCGGACTCCTCGCCGTCGTCGCCGAGCCCGTGCGCGACCAGGTGCGCGAGCACGTGCGCCAGGTACGTGAGCACCGCGGTCGCCAGGACGGTCGCCACCGCGGCACCGTGGTGGATCTGCTCCGGGTTCACCGCGATCGCGACGGCGAGCACCGTGATGTTGCCGTAGATGTACGACGACATCCGGTCGCGGACGTGCTCGAGCGGCAGATCGCGGGGGTCCGGGCGACCGCCGCGGGGTCCGCGCCCCGGTCGGGAGGGCCGTCGTGTGCGTGGCATCCGTCCATCTTGGCCCCGCGGTCGGCCGTCCGCCGACAGGACACCGGATGCGATGGTCACACGGGTGGCCGGTTCCGGCAGACTGGGTGCCGATCGGCGCGACGGAGCGCCGGACAGGAGGCACGCATGACGTCCGCACGACCACTCGCCCTGGTGACCGGGGTGGGCCGCAGAGCCGGCATCGGCGCAGCGCTCGCCACCCGCCTGGCGACCGACGGCTGGGACCTCGCCATCTCGTGGTGGGGACCCTACGACGACCGCGTGAGCGGCGGGGCAGACCCGGACGGGGTCGAGTCGGTGGTGCAGGAGTGCGAGGCGGCGGGAGCACGGGTGACGCGCCTCCCGGTCGACCTGGAGGACCCGGAGCAGGCGGCCGCGCTCGTCGGCCGCGCCGAGACGGAAGCCGGCGCCCCCGTCACCGCCCTCGTCATGTCGCACTGCGAGTCCGTGGACTCCGACCTGCGCACCACCACGGTCGAGTCGTGGGACCGCCACTTCGCCGTGAACGCCCGCGCACCGTTCCTGCTCGTGCAGGCCTACGCGGCCGGGCTCGAGCGTGCCGGGGACGCCGCTCCGCGCGACCGACGTCGGATCGTCGCGCTGACGAGCGACCACATCGCGTACAACCTGCCGTACGGGGCGTCGAAGGGCGCGCTCGACCGGATCGTGTTCGGCGCCGCGAAGGAGCTCGGCAGCCTCGGCGTCAGCGCCAACGTGGTGAACCCGGGCCCGAACGACACCGGCTGGATGTCCGACGAGGTCAAGGGGTGGGCCGTCGAGGGCACCCCGCTCGGTCGGCTCGGACGCCCGTCGGACACCGCCGCGCTCGTCGGGTTCCTCTGCTCGGAGCAGGGCGCCTGGGTGAACGGGCAGCTGCTGAAGTCGGACGGCGGGATCTCGAACAGCGCCTAGGGCACCGAGTTTGGTTGACGCGTCATCAAATTGGTTGACGCGTCAACCAAACGGGGTCACACTGGGTGCATGCAAACGCACGAACTGCTCGCCGCCGACACCGGGATGGGCGCCGTCACGCTCCGCGTCGCCGACCTCGACGCGATGATCCGGTACTACCGCGACGGCGTGCGGCTGTCGCTGCTCTCCCACGACGGCGGCGTCGCCGTGCTCGGCCGGGGCAGCACGCCGATCGTGGTCCTCGAGCACGCCCCCGCGATGCGGCACGCCGGCCCCCGCGAGGCCGGGCTGTTCCACACGGCGATCCTGTTCGACACCCGCGCCGACCTGGCCGCCGCGCTCTACTCGGTCGCCACGCAGTACCCGGCGGGCTTCACCGGCAGCGCCGACCACCTGGTGAGCAACGCGTTCTACTTCACCGACCCCGAGGGCAACGGCGTCGAGCTGTACTGGGACCGTGACCGCACCGAGTGGTCGTGGACGCACGGCATGGTCGACATGGACACGAAGTACGTCGACCCGAACGCGTTCCTGCAGTCCCACCTGACGCAGGACGCCCTGGACACCGCCGCGGCACGCCCGGGCAAGGTCGGCCACGTGCACCTGTCCGTCGGCGACGTCGCCACCGCACGCTCCTTCTACGTGGACACCCTCGGCTTCGAGACCACCGCCGGCTTCGGCGAGGCACTGTTCGTCAGCGCCGGCGGCTACCACCACCACATGGCGATGAACACCTGGAACTCCCGCGGCGCCGGGCGGCGACAGCTCGCACTCGGCCTGGGGCTCGTGCGCATCGAGGTCCCCGCCGCCGACGACCTCGGTGCCCTGACCGAGCGCATGCGGCACGGCGGCGTGGAGCTCGCCGACGACGGCCGGACCGTGGCGTTCGACGACCCCTGGGCGAACCGCATCGAGGTGACCGCACCGGGTCGCGGGTGACGCGTCGCGACACTCCGCGCTGACCGACACCCCACGCGCGCCAGGACCCGCGAGGTGTCGCGCAGCGCGAAACCTCGCCACACCGGCCGCCGGACCGGCAGGATGGACCCGTGACTGACGACATCCGGTGGAAGGTGGTCGAGGAGAGCACGCTGTCGCTCCCCGACCACGAAGCGATCGCGGCACTGCTCCGGCAGGCCTTCCCCGACTGGTCGCACTGGTACGTGGGCGGCCGGAGCTGGTCCGGCATGCAGCCGGAACGCCGGGTGCTCGCGCACGACGCCGACGGGGTCGTCCTGGCCCACGTCGGCATCCGCCGCATGTACATCTCCGTCGGCGGGCAGGATCTCCTGGTCGGCGACACCGGCCTGGTCGCCGTGTCGCCCCGACTGCAGGGCACCGGCGTCGGCCGCGAGCTGATGACCCGCACCGCCGCGGTCCTCGAGGGCCTCCGCGTGCCCTTCGGGTTCCTCGGCGCGGGCGAGGACCGCATCCCCTTCTACGCGAAGCTCGGCTGGCACGAGTTCCCCGAGGCCGTCGGCACCTTCTCGGCGTTCACCGCCGAGGGCGCGGGCGTCAGCAACACCGAGCAGGGCGGCTGGATGGCACTGCCGGTGGCAGCGCAGCTCGAGGACTGGCCCGCTGGCCCGATCTGGCTGAACGGCCAGCAGGTCTAGACCCGCTTCAGACCAACGGACAGGAGGCCCGGTACCAGCTGGTACCGGGCCTCCCGTCCGTCAGGTCGTCCAGCGGGGCTTACGCCTCGACCGCGACCTTCTCCGGGTCCTCGTTGGAGCCCGGCGCGCTCGGCGCGACCGCGGCGCGCACGCGCGCACCCAGGTCGGCGTCGACGTTCGTCCAGTAGGCGAACACGCGCTCGCGCAGGTCGTCGCGCGTCACCTTCGAGACGTGGCCGGCGATGTTGCCGACCAGGCGCTCACGGGCGGCGTCGTCCAGGACCTCGCGGACGAGCGTGCCGGCCTGGCCGAAGTCGTCGTCCTCCGGGTGCAGGGTCGCGGCGGAACGCTGCAGCGCACCGTCGGACTCCCAGCCCGGGGCGTCGTCGGTCGCGTTCGGGTCGGCGTGCGCACCACCGAGCGAGTTCGGCGCGTACACCGGCACCTCGGACTTCTGGAAGTCGAAGCGCATGCCGCCGTCCTTCGAGTACGAGTGGACCTCGTTCTTCGGGGCGTTCACCGGCAGCTGCGCGTGGTTCGTGCCGACGCGGTAGCGGTGTGCGTCCGCGTAGCTGAAGATGCGCGCCAGGAGCATCTTGTCCGGGCTCGCCGCGATGCCGGGCACGAAGTTCGAGGGGGCGAAGGTCGCCTGCTCGATCTGCGCGAAGTAGTTCTCCGGGTTGCGGTTGAGCTCCATCGTGCCGACCTCGATGAGCGGGTAGTCCGCGTGCGGCCACACCTTCGTCAGGTCGAACGGGTTGAAGCGGTAGGTCGCGGCGTCCTCGTAGGGCATGACCTGCACCTTGAGGGTCCAGCGCGGGAAGTCCTGACGCTCGATCGCGGCGTGCAGGTCACGGATGTGGAAGTCCGCGTCCTCGCCGGCGATGCGGTCGGCGTCCTCCTGCGTCAGGGTCTTGTGGCCCTGCTCGGTGATGAAGTGGTACTTCACCCAGAAGCGCTCGCCTGCGGCGTTGATCCACTGGTAGGTGTGCGAGCCGAAGCCGTCCATCTCACGCCAGCTCGCCGGCAGTCCGCGGTCGCCCATCAGCCACGTGACCTGGTGCGCCGACTCGGGCGACAGGGTCCAGAAGTCCCACTGCATGTCGTGGTCGCGCAGGTGCGAACCCGGCAGGCGCTTCTGCGAGCGGATGAAGTCGGGGAACTTGATGCCGTCGCGGATGAAGAACACCGGGGTGTTGTTGCCGACGAGGTCGTAGTTGCCCTCTTCGGTGTAGAACTTCAGCGCGAAGCCGCGGGGGTCGCGCCAGGTGTCGGGGGAACCCTGCTCACCGGCGACGCTCGAGAACCGGGCGAGCATCTCGGTGGTCTGCCCGGGCTGCAGGAACGCGGCACGGGTGAAGCGCGAGACGTCGTGCGTGACGGTGAAGGTACCGAAGGCGCCGCCGCCCTTGGCGTGCACGACCCGCTCCGGGACACGCTCGCGGTTGAACTGGGCGAGCTTCTCGACCAGGTAGTGGTCGTGCAGCGCGAGGGGGCCGTCGGCCCCGACGCCCATCGAGTGCTCGTCGCTCGAGACGGGGGCGCCGCTGTTGGTCGTGGTGGTCGGGGTGCCGGTCGGCGTGTTCTGGTCGGACACGGTTCCTCCTGGAGGTGGGACGTTGGTTCGGTCAGGGGTGCTCGGGTGGTTCGGGGTCCGGCGCGTCGTGCGGCCGGTGCGGTGGGCGGTCGCCGTCAGGCGGGCGTGGGGGCGCTGGGCGCCTGCACGCTCTCGTCGGGCGCGTCCGGGTCGTTGCGCTCCGCGTCGTCGCGCTCTGCGTCGTCGCGCTCTGCCGCCGCGCAGCGTTCGCAGATGCCCCAGTAGGTGACCTCGGCGGTGGTGACCGCGAAGCCGTGGGTCTCGGACGGTGTCAGGCAGGGCGAGTGGCCGACCGCACAGTCGACGTCCTCGATCGCGCCACACAGGGTGCAGACGATGTGGTGGTGGTTGTCACCGGTGCGGCGCTCGTACCGTGCAGGGCTGCCGGCCGGTTCGATGCGGCGGACGAGCCCGACGCCGGTCAGGGCGTTCAGCACGCCGTAGACGGCCTGGTGACTGGTGGTCGGCAGCTCCACGGCGAGCGCGGTGACGATGTCGTCCGCGGTGGCGTGCGGCATCGAGTCCGTCGCGCGGAGCACCGCGAGTCGTGGGGTCGTGACCCGGAGCCCCGAGGAACGGAGCAGATCGGCGTCGGCGTCCATGCTGAGCCTTTCTTTTGCAGGAATCAAGACAACGCGTTCACTGTACACGAGCTTCTGCTGCCGACCAGCGAGGACCCACATGCCGCTACCGGAATACGAAGTGTCACGATCCGGTCGCGATCAGCTGGGACGACCCTGGACCGACCGTTCTGCACGCTAACGTCCGGACATGTCCACGAGCCAGGGTCTGCCTGAACAGGCGAACAGCACCGCGGACGTCCGGGGGATCATCGCGAAGCGGGACCTGGTCGTCGACCTCATCCGGACGGCCTGCGTCGTCCTCGTCGTCATCGTGCACGTCACGATGGTCGGCGTCGCCGCCGATGACCAGGGGGTGCGGGTCACGAGCCCGCTGCAGGAACTCCCCTGGTACGTCGCCGCCACCTGGGTCGGTCAGGTGATGCCGCTGTTCTTCGTGGTCGGCGGGTTCGCGAGCGCCGTCGGCTGGCGCAGCACCGTCGCCCGTGGCGCGCCGAGCCCCGCCCGCGACTACCTGGCCACCCGCCTGGTGCGGTTGTTCCGGCCCGCGGTGCCGCTGTTCGTGTTCCTCGCGCTCGGGCTCGGGGTCGCCACGGCCGCTGGGACGCCGCCGGAGCTCCTGGCCGAGGTCGCGTTCGGCATCGGTTCGCCCCTCTGGTTCCTGGCGGCCTACGGCATCACCCAGTGCTGCGTCCCCGTGATGATGCGCCTGCACGAGCGAGCACCCTGGGCCACCCTCGCCGTGCTGCTCGTGCTCGCCGGAGCGGTCGACGGCGTCCGCCTGGCCACCGGTGTCGCCGAGGTCGGGCTGCTCAACCTGGGCCCGGTGTGGCTCTTCGCGCAGCAGCTCGGCTTCCTCTGGGCCGACGGCTGGTTCGCGCGCCGGTCGAAGGTGCTCCTGCTCGGCATCGCCGTCGCCGCGTACGCCGTGCTCGTGCCGATGACCTCGGTCGGGCTCTGGGCACCGGACATGCTGCAGGACCTCAACCCGCCGATGCTCCCGCTGGCGTTCCTGGCGATCGCACAGGCCTGCCTGGTCCAGCTCGTGCACGCTCCGCTCACCAGGCTGATGCGCACGCGGGCCGCACTCGGGGCCGTGTTCGTCCTCGGCCGCGACGGCATGACCATCTACCTGTGGCACCTGCCGCTGTTCATCGCGCTGAACGGCGTCGCCCTGCTCGTCGGGGTGCCGTTCCCGGCGCCGGGCTCCGGCCCGTGGTGGGCGTCGCGCATCGTCGCACTCGTGGTGGTGCTCGCCGTCGCGATCGGGGTGGCCAGGGCTCTGCGCTGGTTCGACCGACCGCTCCCCCGGCTGCTGCCGTCGGCCGACCGTCCGTCGTGGCCGGTCGTCGCGTTCGCCGCCCTCTGCACGATCGGCCCGGCGTTCCTCGTGATGCAGCTGCACCTGTCGTTCGGCGTCGCGCTCGTCGGTGCCGTGGCCGTGCCGGCGGGCGTCTGGCTGCTGTCGCGGACCGTCCCGGCACGCGGGGTCGCCCGGATCTGAACCGGTTCTCACCGTCGCGGGGCCACGACGGACCCCCGGCGGACGTCGGGCGGACGGAGGATGGTTCCGGCGGCGCGAAGGACGAGTCCGCCTGATCCCCAGGAGGCTCCCCACGCCGTCGACACCCGAGTTCTGGAGCACCTGGCGGTTCGATCCCCTGGCGGCGGTGCTCCTCGTCGTCGCCGCGGTCGCCTACGGCCGGTGGGTCGTCGGCGCGGCTCGACGGGGCGCCCGGTGGCCGTGGTGGCGCACGCTCGCCTTCGCCACCGCGCTCGTGCTGTTCGGCGTCCTGCAGTTCGGCATCGTCGGCGTCGACGACGAACGGTTGCGCTGGGCCTTCGTCCTGCGGGCCGCCCTGCTGTTCTTCGCGGTCCCCACCTTCGCCGCGCTCGGTGCGCCCGTCGCACTGCTCCGGATCGGAGGCCCGGCTCGCCTCGCGCAGGCCGCCGACGCGGTCATGAGGTCACGTCCGGTGCGCCTGCTCGGCAACGCGATCGTCGCGCCGCTGGTCGCGCTCGCGCTGTTCGCCGTCCTGCTCACCCCGTTCTCGGCGGCGATCCGGGAGTCCCCCGCGTGGGCCGCCGTCATCACCGTGGCCGTGCCGGCGCTCGGGTTCGGCCTGCTCGCGCCCCTGTCCGAGGTCGGCGTGCTCGTCTCGTCGACGTTCGCCACGGCCGAGTTCCTGCTGGCGTTCGTCGAGCTCGTCGTCGACGCGGTGCCCGGCATCGTGCTGCGGATCACGAACCACGTGCTCGACGGGTCCCTCGTGCCGGTGGTCGGGCGGGCCTGGTACCCGTCGCCGCTGCAGGACCAGCACCTGGCGGGCGACCTGCTGTGGTTCATCGCCGAGGTGGCGGACATCCCCGTGCTCGTCGCCCTGTTCATCCGGTGGCAGCGGACCGACCGCCGCGAGGCCCGGGCCGTCGACGCTCTGACCGACGAACAGATGGACGAGCTGACCCGAGCGCATCTGCAGCGCCGCGGCTGAGCGTCGTGGATGTCCCGCGTTCCGCTTCGTGAGCAGAAATGGTCGGGTGCCCGAAGGCGACCCGACCATTCCTGCTCACGAAGTGCGCTCGTGCCCTACTTCGACGGGGCCCCCGCGGGCTCGGCGTCGGGCTGCGTGGTCACCGAGCCGGTCTGCTGCCAGGCGACGGTCTGCTTCGGCTTCGCCAGGAACAGCGCCGCGACGATGGCCACGATGAGCACGATCGCCGGCAGGTAGAGCGACTCACCCATGGCCTTGGAGAACGGCTCGAGCAGGAAGCCCGGCAGTGCGCCGACCTGCTGCTCCGCGCCACCGGCCGTGGCCCCACCGGACGACGCCGGGAAGTTCGCGGTGATCCGGGCCTCCATCAGGGCGGCGATGCCGGCGGAACCGAGCACCGCACCGATCTGGCGCGTGGTGTTGTAGACGCCCGAGCCGGCACCGGCCAGCTTCGGCGGCAGGTTGCGCGTCGCCGAGACGGACAACGGTCCCCACATGCAGGCGTTGGCGAGGCCGAGGAGCGCGCTCGGCAGGAGCACCCAGCCCCACTCGGCACCGCTCGACAGCAGGGCGCCGAACCAGAACAGGCCGACCGAGAAGCAGGCGAGCCCGAACGAGGCGACCCAGCGCGGGTTCCAGCGGTTCAGGTTCTTGCCGACGATCGGCGCGAGTGCGGCTGACAGCACGGCCTGCGGCACGAGGAGCAGTGCGGCCTGGGTCGGCGAGAAGCGCAGGACGTCCTGGGCCCACAGCATGATCGGCAGCGCGAACGAGGCGATCGCGACACCGACGGCGGTGATGGCGACGTTGGCCAGCGTGAAGTTGCGGTCCTTGAACAGGCCGAGCGGCAGCAGCGGCTCACCCTTCTGCACGCCCTGCCAGACGACGAAGCCGGCGAGCACCACGAGGCCGACGATGATGAGCGACCACACCGAGATCGGACCGGCGATGACGCCCCAGTCGTAGGTCTCGCCTTCCTGGATGCCGAAGACGAGCAGGAACAGGCCCGCTGCCGACAGGAAGATGCCGAGGTAGTCGAAGCGGTGTCCGTGACGCTCGAACGACGGCACGAAGCGCTGCGCGAGCACGAACGCCACGACACCGACGGGGACGTTCACGAAGAAGATCCACTCCCAGCCGAAGCCGTCGACGAGCAGGCCGCCCACGATCGGGCCGACGAGCGACGCGACACCGGCGACGGCGCCCCAGAGGCCCATGGCCGCGCCGCGGTTCTGCGGCGGGAAGATGCGCGTGATGACCGACATGGTCTGCGGGCTCATCATCGCGGCGCCGAGGCCCTGCACGACGCGGGCGACGATCAGCACCTCGATCGAGCCGGCCAGGCCGCACCACAGGCTGGCGAGCGTGAAGACCACGAGGCCGATCTGGTACATGACCTTCGGGCCGAAGCGGTCGCCGAGCCGGCCGGTGATGAGCAGCGGCACGGCGTAGGCGAGCAGGTAGGCGCTCGTCACCCAGATCACGGAGTTGATGTCCGCGTCGAGCTTCTGGGCGATGGTGGGGGTGGCGACCGACACGATGGTCGAGTCGACGAGGATCATGAAGAACCCGACGACGAGTGCCCACAGGGCAGGCCACGGCTTCTTCTCGGTCGTCCGCGGAGGCGTGACGGTGGTCATCGAGTGGTTTCCTTGCTGTTCGTGGTGGTGTCTGCGGACGCGACGGAGGCGTCCCAGGAGATGTGGCCGGCGGCGATCCGGTCGGCCGTGGCGGCGAGCCACTCGATCTGCGTCGTGAGCATGGCACGCACGTACGACACGTCGAGCCAGTACCGCTCGGGCAGGTCCTTCGCACGGACGAGCCCGAGGATCTCGTCCGCCTCGTCGCGCTGGGCCCGGAGTGCGACGGCCCGTGCCCGGAGCGCGGACTCGGCCTCGTCGACCGACAGGTTCTCGATCTCGGCGACGGCCAGGTGGAAGACGGGGTACTCCTCGGCCGGTTCGGCGATCAGCCGGACCAGCCCGTCGTGCAGGGCCGTCCACCCGTCGTCCGTGATGGCGTAGGTGGTGCGTTCCGGACGGTTGCCCGCCCGGTCGGTCCCGACGACCTCGGCGAGGCCGAGCTCCACCAGGCGGCCGACCTGGTGGTACAGGGTGCCGGGCCGGACCTTGACGTTCCGGCCGTCCCGGCGGTGCGTCATCGTCTGGAACATCTCGTAGGGATGCGTCGGCCCCTCGGCCAGGAGCCCGAGCGCGGCGAACGCGAGTGGCGTGAGCGACGGCACACGTGCCTCCAGTCCGCTTGTTCGTTGTTGACTATTCGGCTTGGAATATACGCGTTGGAACAGAAGTGAGCAAACGCACAGCAAGGGCCCGCCTGGAGGCCCGGGGCCGTCCCGGCGTGTCGCGCGCGCCCCGTAGACTGGTCGCGTCCCCCCACCCCTGAAGTGCTGGAGAGAACACGTGCCAACGATCGTCGTCGAGGTCATGCCCAAGGCCGAGATCCTCGACCCCCAGGGGAAGGCCGTGGGCAACGCCCTGGCCCGCCTCGGCAAGGCCGACCTGACCAACGTCCGCATCGGCAAGCGCTTCGAGGTGACCGTCGACGGCCCCGTCGACGACGCCAAGCTCGCCGAGGTCCGTGACATCGCGGCCGACGTCTTCTCGAACGCGGTCATCGAGGACGTCGTGTCCGTGACCGTCGAAGGCCAGTGACCCGGATGCGCATCGGCGTCATCACGTTCCCCGGCTCGCTCGACGACCGCGACGCCCAGCGCGCCGTCCGTCTCGCCGGCGCCGACCCCGTCGCCCTGTGGCACGGCGACCACGACCTGCAGGGCGTCGACGCCATCGTGCTGCCCGGTGGGTTCTCGTACGGCGACTACCTGCGTGCCGGCGCGATCGCCGCGAAGGCCCCGATCATGGCCGAGGTCATCGACGCCGCCGGCAAGGGCATGCCCGTGCTCGGCATCTGCAACGGTTTCCAGATGCTGGCCGAGGCCCGTCTGGTCCCCGGCGCGCACACCCGCAACGCGCACCAGCAGTTCATCCGCCGCGACCAGAAGCTCCGCGTCGAGACCACCGCGACCGCCTGGACCTCCGGCTTCAGCGCCCAGCAGGAGATCACCATCCCGCTGAAGAACGCCGATGGCCGCTTCGTCGCGGACGCCGACACCATCAAGCGCATCGAGGACAACGGCCAGGTCGTGTTCCGCTACGTCGGCGTGAACCCGAACGGCTCCATCGACGACATCGCCGGCGTCTCGAACGAGCGCGGCAACGTCGTCGGCTTGATGCCGCACCCCGAGCACGCGACCGAGGCCGGCTTCGGCCCGGACACCCCCGCTGCGATGGCCTCGGGCACCGACGGCCTGACCTTCTTCACCTCCGTGATCGAGCACGCGCTCGTCAAGTGACAGGGAACAACGACACCGTGACGACACCCGTTCGCCCGAAGCCCGACACCGTGCAGGACGCGGCAGCCACCCCCGACAAGGAGCAGCCGTACGACGCGCTGGGCCTGAAGCCGGACGAGTACGCCCGCATCAAGGAGATCCTCGGCCGACGCCCCACCTCGGGCGAGCTGGCGATGTACTCGGTGATGTGGAGCGAGCACTGCTCCTACAAGTCCTCGAAGAACTACCTCCGTCAGTTCGGCAAGAAGGTCACGCCGGAGATGACGAAGAACCTGATGGTCGGCATGGGCGAGAACGCCGGTGTCGTCGACGTCGGCAACGGCTGGGCGGTGACCTTCAAGGTCGAGTCGCACAACCACCCGTCCTACGTCGAGCCGTACCAGGGCGCGGCCACCGGCGTCGGCGGCATCGTCCGCGACATCATCTCGATGGGCGCCCGCCCCGTCGCCGTGATGGACCAGCTCCGCTTCGGTGCGATCGACCACGAGGACACCGCACGCGTCGTGCACGGCGTCGTCGGTGGCATCTCGTTCTACGGCAACTGCCTCGGCCTGCCGAACATCGGCGGCGAGACCTACTTCGACCCGGTGTACCAGGGCAACCCGCTGGTCAACGCCCTCGCGGTCGGCGTGCTCCGCCACGAGGACCTGCACCTGGCGAACGCGTCCGGTGCCGGCAACAAGGTCGTCCTGTTCGGTGCCCGCACCGGTGGCGACGGCATCGGCGGCGCGTCGATCCTGGCATCCGACACCTTCACCGAGGGTGGCCCGACCAAGCGCCCGGCCGTGCAGGTCGGCGACCCCTTCGCCGAGAAGGTCCTGATCGAGTGCTGCCTCGAGCTGTTCCAGAAGGACCTGGTCGAGGGCATCCAGGACCTCGGCGCCGCGGGCATCTCCTGCGCCACCTCGGAGCTCGCGAGCAACGGTGACGGCGGCATGCACATCTCGCTCGACGACGTCCTGCTCCGCGACCCCACGCTCACCGCCGAAGAGATCCTGATGTCGGAGAGCCAGGAGCGCATGATGGCGGTCGTCCGCCCCGACAAGCTCGACGAGTTCCTGAGCGTCGTCGGCAAGTGGGAGGTCGAGACCAGCGTGCTGGGCGAGGTCACCGGCACCGGCCGACTCGTCATCGACTGGCAGGGCCAGGAGATCGTGAACGTCGACCCGCGCACCGTCGCCGTCGACGGCCCGGTCTACGACCGCCCGGTCGCCTACCCGACCTGGATCGACGCGCTGCAGGCCGACACCGCCGCCTCGCTCGACCGACCCGCCGACGGCCCCGCGCTGAAGGCACAGTTCCTCAGCCTGCTCGGTTCGCCGAACCTGGCGTCGAAGAACTGGGTCACGAACCAGTACGACACCTACGTGCTCGGCAACACCGCGCTGTCCTTCCCCGACGACGGCGGCATGATCCGCGTCGACGAGGAAACGGGGCTCGGTGTCGCCATCGCCACCGACGCGAACGGCCGCTACTGCCAGCTCGACCCGAAGCAGGGTGCACGCCTGGCCCTGGCCGAGGCGTACCGCAACGTCGCCGTCACCGGTGCCGTCCCCGCCGCCGTCACCGACTGCCTGAACTTCGGCTCCCCCGAGAACCCCGAGGTCATGTGGCAGTTCTCCGAGGCGGTCGAGGGCCTGGCCGACGGCTGCATGGAGCTGGGCATCCCGGTCACCGGCGGCAACGTGTCGTTCTACAACCAGACCGGCTCGACCCCCATCCACCCGACGCCCGTCGTCGGCGTGCTCGGCATCATCGACGACGTCGCCAAGCGCGTGCCGTCGGGGTGGCAGGACGACGGCCACAACATCTACCTGCTCGGCACCACGAGCCTCGAGCTCGACGGTTCCGCGTGGGCCGGCACCGTGCACGGGCACCTGGGCGGGCGTCCGCCGGCGGTCGACCTCGAGCGCGAGAAGGCCCTCGCCGAGCTGCTGTACGCGGCGTCCGGTGAGCAGCTGCTCACCAGCGCGCACGACCTGGCGGACGGCGGCCTCGGCCAGTCCCTCGCCGAGTCGGTGCTCCGCTTCGGCATCGGCGCCCGCGTGGTCCTCGACGAGCTCGAGACCCGCGACGGCATCGACACCGCGACGGCGCTGTTCTCCGAGTCGACCGGTCGCGTCATCGTGACCGTCCGCCGCGAGGACGACGTGCGGTTCCAGGGCATGTGCGACGGCCGGGGCTTCCCGGTGCTGCGCATCGGCGTGACCGACGCGACGTCGAGCACGCTCGAGGTCCAGGGCGCGTTCGAGGCCACGGTCGACGAACTGCGCGGCACCCACGCCGCGACGCTGCCGGCCCGCTTCGGCGACGTGATCGTCGAGGACGTCACCGAGGGGTACGTCGGCCGCGGGCCGCTCGACTCCGACGGTGCCTTCTCGCCGCGCACCGACGCCTAGGCCCGGGTCGCGGATGCCGATCGTCACCCTGCCCTTCGCCGAGCTCGTCGACCGGTTCGGCCCCGTGCCGGACGGCATCGAGCTGGACGTCTGGGACGTCGAGTCGCCGTACGGTCGCCCGGACGACGTCGCGATCACGTTCCTGCCGTTCTACTTCGAGGGGCGGCACCGCTGGCAGTTCGTGCACGACCTGCCCGAACTCCAGCTGCTGCAGCTGCCGAGCGCCGGGTACGAGCACGCCGTCCCGCACGTGCCGGGTCACGCGCAGCTGGCGAACGGCCGCGGCATCCACGACGACGAGACCGCCGAGCTCGCGGTCGGTCTCGCGCTGACGTCGCTCCGTGAGATCTCGGCGTTCCAGGTCGACCGTGCCAACGGCGTCTGGGACGCCCGCGAGACCCGATCGCTCGCCGACCGCCGGGTGACCGTCGTCGGCTACGGGGCGATCGGGTCCGCGATCGCCACCCGGTTCGAGGCGTTCCGCACCGAGGTGACGGTGGTCGCCCGGACCGCTCGCGAGCAGGACGGCCGGCACGTGCACGCGTTCGGCGAGCTGCCCGAGCTCGCCCCGACGACCGACGTGCTCGTGCTCATCGCACCGCTCACCGCCGAGACCGAACGCCTGGTCGACGCGGAGCTGCTCGCGGCACTGCCGGACGGCGCCCTCGTGGTGAACGTGGCGCGCGGCAAGGTCGTCGACACGGACGCCCTGGTCGCCGAGCTGCGGTCGGAGCGGCTGTTCGCGGCCCTCGACGTCACCGACCCGGAGCCCCTGCCCGCCGGACACCCGCTCTGGACGACGCCGAACACCGTGCTGACCCCGCACGTCGGCGGCAACACCGACCTGAGCGTGCCGCGGTCGATCGAACTGATGCGCAAGCAGGTCGCCGCCCTGGCCGAGGGTCGCCCGTTCGAGAACCTGATCGAGTTCTAGCGCGCTGCGGCTCCGAACACGCCGGCGTCAGAGCGGGACGACGCAGGTCGGGGTGCCGACCGGGATCTGCCCGACGGCTTCGCCGGGCATGCCCTCGGCGTCGAGCGGCAGGACGGCAACGGCATCGGACATCTGGTTCGCCACCAGGACGAACCCGGGCACCCGCGCGAAGTGCCTCGGCCAGACCCCACCGCAGGGCACCGACCCGACGACGGCGAGCCCGCCGTCACGTGCGTCGAGCACCACGAGCAGGTCGCGCCCGCGCACCGCCACGTACGCGCGGCCGGCCTCGTCGACCTCGATGTGGCTGAGCAGCGACTCCCCCACGGCACCGTCGAACGTGGGCACGGCGGCGATCGTCACGAACGACCCGGAGTCGTCACGGCGCAGGCGTTGCACACGCCCGTCGAGTTCACCGGCGACGAGCAGGTCACCGTCGATCCAGGCCATGTGCCTCGGGCCGGCGCCGGGTGTCACGTGGTGCACGCGGAGCGCCTCGATCGCGGGGACCCCGTCGGCCGACACCGTGACGCGGAACTCGTGCAGGGCATCGCCGCCGAGGTCGGCGACGAGCACCGTGCCGTCCGGGGTGGCGATCGACTGGTGGGCGTGCGGGCCGTCCTGACGGTCGTCGTCAGGACCCGTGGCGTCGGGCAGCACGGCGACCGCGACGGCTGCGGCCGGCACGGAGCGCTGGTCGGCGTCCCCGTGCAGCACCACGCCGTCGCTGGCGGTCACCGAGGCGGCGTGCGACTCGGCCGGGGCGAGGGAGATCGCCGTGACCGTACCGGAGACGTAGTTCGTGACGACGAGCGCGCCCGAGGGGTCGACCCGCACGTGGCACGGGGCGTCTCCGCCGGCGGGGGCGTCCCACAGGTGCTCGAGTGCGCCACCTTGCAGCCGGAAGGCCGACACGGCGCCGTCGTTCGTCTCGGAGACCGCGTAGACCCGGTCACCTGAGACGGCGACAAAAGAGGGGTCGTCGAGCACCGCGACGGTCCGGGGTGCCGGAACGGCTCCGACCGGCCCGGCGTCGACCAGCGAGATGCCCGTGGCGTTCCCGCCGCCGGTCGCCGTGTACGACCCGATGAGAAGCGACGGCAGCTCGGCGCTCATTCGTCGCGGCCCGCGATGCGCTCGTGGTGGTGGATGACCTCGGCGACGATGAAGTTGAGGAACTTTTCGGCGAAGGCGGGGTCGAGGTGGGAGTCGGCGGCGAGCGACCGGAGCCGTGCGACCTGGATCCGTTCGCGGTCCGGATCGGCGGCCGGCATGCCCGACTCGGCCTTCAGGTGCCCCACGCGCTGCGTGTACTTGAAGCGTTCCGCGAGCATGTGGATGACGGCGGCGTCGATGTTGTCGATGCTCTGCCGGATGTTCCGCAGTTCGGCGACGGCGCTCGCGTCGGCCTCGGTCGGGGTGACGTCGTCGTTCATGGTCCGAGCCTACTGGCGGACGTGCAGCGGAACCCGGCCCGCTGCTGCGAGAATGTGCACATGTCGGTCCTGCTGGTGATCTCGGGTGTCTGTGCGGTCCTCGCGGGCCTCATCCACGTGTACATCTTCTTCCTCGAATCGGTCATCTGGACCAGTCCGCAAGCGCGCCGGATCTTCGGCATCGCTTCCGAGACCGAAGCCGTTGCGACTCGCTCGCTCGCCTTCAACCAGGGGTTCTACAACCTGTTCCTGGCGATCGGGGCGATCCTCGGCGTCGTGCTCGTGCTGGCCGGCAACACCGTGAGCGGCTGGACCCTCGTGGTGTTCTCGACGGCGAGCATGCTCGGTGCCGCGGTGATCCTGCTCGGCTCGGGTCGCAAGTACGTCAACTCCGCGTTCAAGCAGGGCACGCTCCCCCTGATCGCGCTGCTCTTCGCGCTGCTGGGCTCCACCATCGGCGTCTAGCCCCGCTTCCCCTCCCCCAAACTGCGAAAGCGACAGGGTGCCACCGGACATCGGCGGCACCCTGTCGCTTTCGTGGTACTGACCAGCGGAACCGGCCAGCAGCGACGACCAGCCCTAGCCGAGCTTCTCCTCGAACTGCGCCGGCAGCTTGTCGAGCGCCCACTCGATCGCAGCCGTGGTGCCCATCGAGAACGCCGACGAGACGTCCTTGTCGTCGAAGACGATCGCGTGCCCGGCCTCGACCGACGGCACCTTCTGGAACAGCTTGTTCGACGAGGCCTCTGACGCGTCGACGTAGATCGGCAGGATCAGCGTCAGGTCGGCGTCGAGCAGGTCGAGGTTCTCGTCGGACAGGTGCACGGAGAACTCCTTGCCGGCCTGCTCGTCGATGGCCTTCGGGATCTCGAAGCCTAGGTTCCGCATGAAGGTCGAACGGCTGTCGGTGGAGGCGTACGCCCCGAAGCCCTCGGAGCTGTAGGCACCGACGACGGCGGTCTTGCCCTCGAAGTCCGGGTGCGCCTTGCGTGCTGCGGCGTAGGCGTCGTCGAGGCCGGAGAGCAGCTTCTTGCCCTCGGACTCCTTGCCGAGCGCCTTCGCGATCATGGTCGTCTGCTGCTCGGTCGAGGCGAGGTAGTTCGCGCCGCCCTTGGGGATCGCCACGGTCGGCGCGATTGCGGAGAGCTTGTCGTACCGCTCCTTGTCACCCGAGGACTTCACGTCGAGGATGACGTCGGGGTTGAGCTTGA
Organism: Curtobacterium sp. MCLR17_039; assembly: GCF_003234745.1. Lineage (NCBI taxonomy): Bacteria > Bacillati > Actinomycetota > Actinomycetes > Micrococcales > Microbacteriaceae > Curtobacterium > Curtobacterium sp. MCLR17_039. The sequence goes on along the minus strand of NZ_QKTF01000004.1, from coordinate 254,381 downwards.
GGATGTCCTCGTAGCTCGGCTCGAGCGTCTGGATGATCTTCGGCGACTTGTCGTACGCACCCTTGAGCCACGGACCGACACCGTCGCCGCCGAAGGCGAGCCAGTCGCTCGCGCCGACCGGCTGGACACCGAGCTCGAGCGCGGTCTCGGCGTCACCCCACCCGAGCGCGACGACGCGCTTCGGTGCCGACTCGATGGTGGTGGTGCCGAGGCCGGTCGTGATCGAGACCGGGAACGCGGCGTCGGACGACCCCGACGACGCCGAGTCGGTCGAGGAGCCGGAGCCGGACGCGCATCCGGCGAGGACGAGGGACGCTGCGACGACGGCGCCGGCTGCGGCGAGCACGCGTCGGAGACGCAAGGGAGAACGGTTCACGAAGGGTAGCCTAACCTAACGGGGTGCTCAGGAACACGGCTGGCTAGGCTGGGTGACCGTGGCGTTCACCGATCCAGGCCGCACGCACCTCGCGGTGCTCGGCTCCCCCATCGCGCACTCGCTCTCGCCCACGCTCCACGCAGCGGCCTACGATGCGCTCGACCTGCCCTTCACCTACGGGAGGCACGAGGTCGCGTCCGGCGAGCTCGCCGCGTTCGTCGCGGGGCTGGGTCCGGAATGGCGTGGGCTGAGCCTCACGATGCCGCTCAAGCGCGAGGTCCTGCCGCTGCTCGACCGCACCACCCCGCTCGTCGACGAGCTCGGGGTCGCCAACACCGTCGCGTTCCGCCTCGAGGGCTCCACGCTCGTTCGAGCCGGCGCCAACACCGACGTGCAGGGGCTCGTCCGCCCGGTCGAGGCGCTCGAACACCTGCCCGGCGAGGCCACGATCCTGGGCGGCGGAGCCACTGCGGCGAGCGCCCTGACCGCTGCCGTGCGGCTCGGGGCATCGCTCGTCCGGGTGTTCGTCCGTGACACCGCGAAGACGCGCGCGCTGGTCGACCTGGCCGTCCGGCTCGGGGTGACGCTCGAGGTGCACCCCCTGAGCGAACTCGCCGGCACGCACCACGGGTTCGTCCTCTCGACGCTGCCTGGCGGCGCCGCCGACCCGCTCGAGTTCCGTCCGTCGGGGCCGGACGCCGTCCTGTTCGACGTCGCCTACGAACCGTGGCCCACCTCGGTCGCCAGCCGCTGGACCGACGCCGGTGGCCGTGTGCTGAACGGCCTCGACATGCTCACCGAGCAGGCGATCGGGCAGATCCGGTTCTTCCTGACCGGTGACGAGGACGAGCTGCTCCCCGACGAGGCCGGGGTCCGCCGGGCGATGCGCACCGCGGTCGACCTGCCCGCCGTCATCGGCAGCTAGCCGGCGCCGGCAACCCTCACTCAGCGGCGGGAACGCGCCTCGGCGTCGAGCAGCGCGACGGAGACGTCCCACAGGCGATCGGCCTGGTCCGGATCGAGTGCCCAGGGCAGCACCCCGTGCAGGCCGTCCTCGATCCGCTCCACCACCGCTGCTTCGTGGCAGTCCTCGAAGTACCGACCCGTGACCCCGTCGAGTTCCGGTGCGGTGGCGAGCAGGACCGAGGTCGCGGCTCCCTGCTCCGGGGACTTCACGGCGTCGGCCGCGGCGATCTTCGTGGCGGCCAGGACCTCCGGGTCCCAGTGCTTCTGCAGCCCGGTCCAGATCCCGCCGGGCATGAGGGCGTTCGCGGTGATGCCGTCGGCGGCCCACCGGCGGCTGGCAGCGACGGCGAACAGCACGTTGGCGGTCTTCGACTGCCCGTAGGCGAGTCCGGGCTCGTAGCGACGCCGGCGGAAGAACAGGTCGTCGAACACGACGGGCGAACCACCGTGTCCGCTCGACGACACCGAGACGATCCGTGCCGAACCCGAGGCAGCCAAGGAGTCGTGCAGCCCGAGCGCGAGGGCGAAGTGCCCGAGGTGGTTGGTCGCGAAGTGCGACTCCCACCCGGCGGGCGTGTACGACTCGGGCGCGTCCATGATGCCCGCATTGGCGACGAGCACGTCGAGCGGCCCCGACCACGCTGCGGTGAAGGCCTCGACGGAAGCCGGACGGTCCAGGTGCAGCTCGACGACGGCCGGTGCTTCCGTCCCCGTCGTCCGGGCGATGTCGTCCGCCACCCGTCGGCCGGCATCGACGTCCCGCACCGCGAGCGTCACGCGCGCCCCGGCTCCGGCGAGCGCTCGGGAGGTCTCCACGCCGATGCCGGACGCAGCACCGGTGACGACCGCGGTGCGCCCCGACAGGTCGAGGCCGTCGACGACCTCGGCGGCCGTGGTCCGGTCGCCGAAGCGGGTGAGGTCGCGTGCGGGCATGTGGGCTCCTGTCAGCTGGCGTGGTGCGCAGTCATCAGGCGACCACGCCGTCCACGTAGAACCATCGTCCCTGCTCGCGGACAAAGTCGCTCGTCTCCTCGAGCGTGCCGCGCTCGTCGTCGGAACGCCACCACGCGCGGAACGTGACGGTGCCGTGGGAGTCGAACGGGCCTCCCGAGGTGGTCGCCAGCACGTCCAACCGGGTCCAGCGCTGGGTCGGGTCCAACTCGAGGCCCGCGGGGCGGGTGCGCGGGTGCCAGGTGAGCAGCAGGTACTCCGGCAGGCCCAGCGCGAAGGCGCTGAAGCGGGAGCGCATGAGCCGTTCCGCGGTCGGCGCCACGGCCCCGGCGTGCAGGGGGCCGCAGCACTCCCCGTAGGGGTTGCCGCTCAGGCAGGGGCAGCGCGTCGTGTCGGTGACCACCGGCCGAACGCTAGTCGACGATGGACAGCGTGACGGTGATGTTGCCGCGGGTGGCGTTCGAGTACGGGCAGATCTCGTCTGCACGCTCGGCCAGGCGCTGGCGCTGCCCCTGCGGGGCGTTCGGGGCGTAGACGTCGAGCTCGACCGCGAGACCGAAGGCGCCGTTGCCGGTGCCGCCGATGCCGACCTCGGCGGAGACCTCGGCGCCGGTGGTGTCGACCTCGAGCTCCTTGCCGGCGGCGTGCAGGGCACCGAGGAAGCACGCGGCGTACCCGGCGGCGAAGAGCTGCTCGGGGTTCGTGCCCTCGCCGCTGCCGCCCATCTCCTTGGGCGGGCGGGTGTCGAGGTCGAGCCGGTCGTCCTCGCTGCGGACGTGTCCGTCGCGGCCGCCTCCGGTGGCGTGGGCAGCGGCGGTGTAGACGATGTCGAGACTCATGGTCCGAGGTCACCGTGCTCGCCTGGACGAATCCTGAGCGGCAGCACCACGTCGCGGGTGCGACGGCTCGGGGCGGGGAGCGCTCGGGCGTGTCCGGGTGGGGGCTGCGGGTGCGAGCGCGTCGCTTGGTGAGCAGAAGATGTCGAGTCCCTCGCCCGCACCCGACATCTTCTGCTCACGAACGAGAGGACGATCGACCGTCCGGGCACGGACACCGCGCGCCGGGTAGACATGACCCGTGTTCACGCTCGGCTGGCAGGTCTTCCGCCGGCACGTCACGGACGTGCTGGATCCGGCACGCGTCCGTCGCGCTGCCCGGTGGTCCGGGTTCGCGGCGGTCGTCGCGCTGGTTGGCATGGCCGTCCTGGAGGCCCGGGTCGACTGGACGGGGACCACCCCGGTCCGCAGCGTGGTCGCGATGGTGCTGCTGGCGCTCGGCGTCGGACTGCTCGCCTTCGCGTGCATCCCGACGTGGCAGCCGCCGGACCCCTCGACCACGATCAACGGTCGGCAGGTGCGGCCCTCGTGGCAGCTCGCCGCGCGGGGCGCCACGCAGCTCTACGTGCAGCGTCGTCCGGTGTCGGTCCTGCCGGAGCACCGCGACGTCGTCCGCACCGACACGGTCCTGCTGCGGCGGGGGCTGATCGGCACGCTCGCCCGGACGGCACCGTTGCTCGGTTCGGCTCTCGTCGCCGTCCTCGGGGCGTTCGTCCTCGGGCTCGCCACCTGGTTCCACGTGCTCTGGATCGCGGTCTACGCAATCGGGCTGTCGGAGTACGTCGTCCGCCTCGGCCGCTCCGAACGCGCCCGCCTGGCCGCCGAGTCCCTCGACCCGGTCCCGGAGACGCCCGCACCCGAGACCCCCGCCCGCCCCACTTCGTGAGCAGAAGCGGTCGAGTCGCTGTGGGGCACTCGACCATTCCTGCTCACGAAGCGGAACAGGACCCCCGACGCGCACCACTGTCGGCGGTGACGGGCACACTGGGCGCATGTGTGGAAGGTTCGTCGTCTCCGACACCACGGCCGATCTGTTGCCCGAGCTCATGGGCGAGCTCGCCGCCCGGACCGAGCACGTCGACGAGGACACCGGCGAGGTGCACCCCGGCCTCGCCCCGAGCTGGAACGTCGCCCCGACCGACCCCGTGTACGCCGTCCGCCAGCGGCACGGCGAACGGGAGCTCCCGCAGATCAGTTGGGGCTTCGTGCCGAGCTGGGCGAAGGACTTCCAGAAGCAGCGCCCGAAGCCGATCAACGCACGCATCGAGACGGTCGCGACGAGCGGCATGTTCAAGCGGGCCTTCGCCACGAACCGCTGCATCGTCCCGGCGCAGGGGTACTACGAGTGGGTGGTGCGCGAGGACGGCAAGGAACCCCACTTCGTGCACGAACCCGGCGGCGCCCTGGCGATGGCCGGCGTCGTGAGCGCCTGGCCCGACCCCACGAAGTCCGAGGGCGACCCGGACAAGTGGCGCCTGTCGCTCGCCATCATCACCCGTGACGCCCACGTCGCCCCGGGCGAGGTCCACGACCGCATGCCGGCGTTCCTGACGCCCGACGGCTACGACGACTGGCTCGGCGGCGACCTGCACGCCGACGACCTGCTGGCCCTGCTCGACCACGAGTCGCTGACGGTGGCCGCGGGCCTTGCGCAGTACGAGGTCTCCCGCACGGTGAACAGCGTGCGGAACGACGGACCGCAGCTCATCGCGCCCGTCGCGTAGGCGGTCGCGCCCCGCGCGCGGACAGGAGGCCCGGATCACCGCAGCGGGTCTGCTGCGGTGATCCGGGCCTCCAGTCCGGTGCCCGTTACGGACGTGCGCTGCGGCGGATGCCCGGCGCGACGCGGACCGCGATCCGTCGCCGGGTCACCAGGAGCACGCCCGCCAGCATGAGCGCGAGTGCCGCGAGCCCGAGCCCGACCAGTCCGGTCACGCCCGTGAAGGCGAGCTCGGTGCCGTGGACGAACGCGGCGAGCCCGGTCGGGAACGTGACCGTGACGGTCGCGGTGACCGTCTGACCCGCACTGTCGGTGATGGTGTAACCGACGAAGGTGGTTCCGGTGAAGCCGTCTTGCGGGGTGAAGACGACCCGGCCGTCGCGGATGGTCCACGTGCCCTGGTCGGCGACGACCACGCGGTCGGTCGGTGTGCCGGACTCCGGGTGGAGCAGGTGCAGCGTGCCCGGCTCGAACGTGGCGCCGCCGGTGGCGGAGTCGTTGTCGAGCGGATCCACGACGACCCGGTGTCCGACGATCCCGGTGGCGGAGTCGTCGGTGGCGACCGCCGCGGCGACCACGGTCATGGTCGCGGTGGCGGTGGCGGTCTGCCCCGAGGCGTCCGTCACCGTGTAGGTGAAGGTGTCCTTGCCGGTGAAGCCGGCGGCCGGGGTGTAGACGTACGCACCGTTCCGCTGGATCGTCACGGTGCCGTGGGCGGGCTTCCGGGCCGGGGCCGCGGTGAGGCCGGTGCCCTGGTCGTCGGCGAGCAGGCCGTGGCGGGCGTCACGGGTGACGGGCGTGCCGGACACGGTGTGCCCGGTGTCGTCCGCTGCGGCGATGCCGACCGTGATCGTGACGGTGGCGTCGACCTGCTGCTCCATCGAGTCCTGCGCACGGTACGTGACGGTGTCGGTGCCCGAGAAGCCCTTCGCCGGGGTGTAGACGAACGTGCCGTCGGCGGCGATGGTGGCCGTGCCGTGACGGGCCTGACCCGCCGCGACGACCGTCAGGGCGTCACCGTGGTCGTTGCCGAGCACGCCGTGGCCGGCGACCCGGACCGTCTTGCCGGCCGTGGTCGTCGCCTTGTCGTCCGTAGCGGCGGGGGCGACGTCGATCACGACGCGCGCGAACGCCGCGGTGCCGTCGGAGTCGTTGGCCGAGTAGGTGAACCAGTCACGGCCGGACCAGTTCGACGTGGGCGTGTAGACGTACGAGCCGTCCTTCTCGAGCGAGAGCTCCCCGTTGAACGGCTTCGTCTCCATGGCGGCCCAGAGTCCACGACCGGAGTCACCGACCAGCACACCCCTGTCGGCGGACATGCGCATGCTGCGGTTCGTCGACATCGTGTGCCAGTGGTCGACCGCGGCGACGCCGACGAGGACCGTGACCGTCGCGGTCGAGGTCCGTCCGGCGCCGTCGGTCACCGTGTACTCGAACGTGTCCGCGCCGGAGAAGCCCTTCGCCGGGGTGTAGACGAGCGAGCCGGGCTCGGTGCCCTCGGTCACGGTGCCGTGCTCGGCGCGGCCGTGCGCGGTGACGGCGAGGCCGGTGCCGCGGTCGTTGCCGGTCAGGGTCGCGCCGCTGATCGGCAGCGCGGTGTTCGCCGCGGTGCGCAGGGCGTCGGCGATCGCGGTCGGCGTGACGGTCACGGTGACGGTCGCCGTCGCGGTGCCGCCGGTCGGGTCGGTCACCGTGTAGGTGAACGTGTCCGTGCCGGAGAACCCGTCGGCGGGCGTGTACGTGACCGAGCTGGCAGCGGTCGCACCGCCGCCGGTGCCGCCGGCCGTCGTGCTGCCGGTGATCGCGGCGGTGCCGTGGCCGGGCTTCGACACCGCGGTGACGGCCAGCTTGGTGCCTGAGTCGTTGCCGGTGACGGCGACGTCGACCGGGGTCGCGGCGCTCGTCGTCGCGGTGTCCGCGGCGGCCTTGGGGGCGACGACGATCGTCACGGTGCCCGTGGTGGTCCCGCCGGAGCCGTCGGTGACCGTGTAGTCGAACCCGTCCGGGCCGGAGTAGCCCGGCTCGGGCTTGTACGTGTACGAGCCGTCCTCGTCGACCGTCACGTCGCCGTGCTCGGGCTCCGTGTGGTCGGTGACCGCCAGGTCGGTGCCTTTCGCACCGTCGAGCAGGCCGGTGCCGGCCGGCACGGTGGTGGTGGCGTCGGCCTCGGCCGAGGTCGACCCGCCGCCGGCGACCGGGGTGACGGTGACCGTCACGGTGCCGGTGTTCGTGGCGCCCGACGGGTCCGTCACCGTGTAGGTGACGGTGTCCGTGCCCGAGAAGCTGTCCTTCGGCGTGTACGTGATCGTGCCGTCGTCGTTGCGGGTCGCGGTGCCGTGGTCGCCGTGGGTGACGGACACGACGATCAGGCCGGTGCCGTGGTCGTTGCCCGTCAGGGCGCCGGAGGTGACCGTGGTGCTGCCACCCGCCGCGACGGTGACGGTGTCGGGCTCCGTGCCGGGGCGGACCGTGACCGTGACGGTGCCGGTGGTGGTGCGGCCGGCGGGGTCCGTCGCCGTGTAGGTGAAGGTGTCCGTGCCCGAGAAGCCGTCCTTCGGCGTGTAGGTGTACGAGCCGTTCGCCGCGAGCTCGACCGTGCCGTGTGCGGGCTGCTGGTCGACGGTCGCGGTCAGGCCGGTGCCCCGGTCGTTCGCGAGCACGCCGTCGCCCTTTGCGACGGTCAGCGTCGAGCCGGCCGTGGCGGTGGCGGTGTCGGCCGTGGCCCGGGGGCCGACGACGACCGTGACCGTGCCGGTGGTGGAGCGGCTGGCGGCGTCGGTCACCGTGTAGGTGAAGGTGTCCGTGCCGGAGAAGCCGTCGGCCGGGGTGTAGACGACGCGGCCGGTGGCACGGTCGAGCGAGACGGTGCCGCGGGCGGCGCCGGTCTCGCCGGTGCCGGTGCCGGTGCCGGTGCCGTTGCCGGCGGCCCCGCCTGGGGTCACGTCGGTCACGGTCAGTCCCGCTCCCCGGTCGTTGCCGGTCAGGGTGGCGGCGTCGAGGGTCAGCGCCTCGTCGGCCCGGGTCGACACCGTGTCGGCGGTCGCGACGGGTCGCACGGTGATCGTGACGGTCGCCGCACCGGTGGTGACTCCGCTGCCGTCGGCCACCGTGTAGGTGAACGAGTCGTTGCCGGACGCGCCGGCGGCCGGCGTGTACTCGACCGAGCCGTCCGCTGCGACGACGGCCGTGCCGTGGGACGGACCGGTGACGATCGTGGTCTCGAGGTCCGAGCCACGGTCGTTGGCCTGCACGTCGATCGTCACCGGGGTGCCGGAGTCCGTCGACGCGGTGTCGGCGCCGACGGTCGGGTTGACCGTGATGGTGACGGTCGCGGTGCTCGGCGAGCCGGAGCCGTCGACGGCCGTGTAGGTGAACGCGTCGGGGCCGGAGTACCCGTCGGCCGGCGTGTACGTGAACGTGCCGGTGGCCTTGTCGAGCGTCAGCGCACCGTGCGAGGGGGACGTGTTCGACGCCACGGTGAGCCCGGTGCCGGAGTCGTTGCCGAGCACACCGGTCGCGCGGGTGCCGGCGGTGGCCGTGCCGCCCGCGGCGACCTCGACGGTGTCGTCCTGTGCCGCGGGCGCGACCTGCACGGTCACCGTGACGGTGTCGGTCCCGCCGCTGCCGTCGGTCACGGTGTACGTGAAGGAGTCGGTACCGGAGAACCCGGCTGCCGGGGTGTACGAGTACGAGCCGTCGGGACGCACCGTCGCCGAGCCGTGCGCGGGGGCGCTGCTGCCGGTGACCGTCAGGCCGGTGCCCAGGTCGTTCGTGAGCACGTTGCCGGTCGTCGTCGACCCGGCCGTCGCGGCGACGGCGTCGGCCGTCGCGGTGGGCAGCACGGTGAGCCGCACCGTCGCAGTGACCGTCGCGCCGGAGCCGTCCTTCGCCGTGTACGTGAACGAGTCCGGGCCGGAGTACCCCTTGTCGGCGCCGTAGGAGAACGACCCGTCGGGGCCGATCTTCACCAGACCGTGCGACGGCTGGCCGCTGCCGGTGAGGGTCAGGTCCGACCCGCGGTCGTTCGTCAGGACGCCGTCCGCGGCGTTCACCTTGAGCACGGTGCCCGCGTGCACGCTGTACGCGTCGTCGGAGCCCTTCGGTGCGACGGTGACGGTCACGGTGCTGGTCGAGGTCTGCCCGGAGGAGTCCTTCGCCGTGTACTGGAACGTGTCCGAGCCGGAGAACCCGCCGGCCGCGGTGTACGTGTACGAGCCGTCGGCGGCGACCGTGGCGGTGCCGTGCGCCGGCGTGGTGTTCGAGACGACGGACAGGCCGGTGCCGCGGTCGTTCGCGAGCACGCCCGAGGCGGCCGGCACCGAGAGCGCCGTGCCGGTGGGGGTCGTGGCGGTGTCGCTGCTGGTGGAGACGTGCGTGGCCTTCAGCGTGTTCGTGAAGGTGACCAGGACGTCCGTGCCGTCCGCGGTGGTGGCCGCCGGGAACGTGAAGGTCCCCGTGGTGCCGGTGCCGCTGGCGACGGTCGTGCCGGTCGTCTGGTCCACCGCCTTCCACGTGGTGTCGTAGTTCGCCGGGTCGGTGGTGCCCGCGGCGGTCTGCTTGACCGTGTACTCCTTGTTCGGCGTCGTCAGGACGGCGCCGGCCTTCTGCGCCTGCACACCGGTGGCGGAACCGCTGGTCGTACCGGCGCTCCCCGGCTTGGTGGTGTCGATGCCGCCGCCGCTGATGGCCAGGGCGAACTGGTCGCCGCTGGTCCAGCGCTGGTCGACGCTCGCCGCACCCGTGACGGTGTCGGCGTAGTTGCAGCTCGCCAGGTCACTCGCGGCGTAGTTGCCGACGATGGGGAAGCTGCGGACCTCCTTGCCCGAGGTCGGATCGAGCTGGTAGATCGTGGTCGTCGCGACGCTGTTGGTCGTCACGGTGTTCGAGACGTAGAGGTAGCCGTCCGACGAGAACGCGATGCCGGGGCTGTTCGTGCCGGCGGGCAGGGTGGCGATCGCGCTGGTGGTCATCGCGGTCGTCCCCGAGGCCGTGGGGACGGCTTCCGTGTTCACCCGGTACACGGTGTCCGACGCGACGACGAAGAACAGCCCGCGCGAACTGAACGCGAAGTCGCCGTTGCCGTCCTTCAGGCCGTCGATCTGGCCGACCTGCCCGAGGTACTTGCCGCTCTTCGGGTCGTACGCTCCGAGCCAGCCCTTGTTGGAGCCGTAGTAGTAGATGCCCGTCACCGGGTTCACCGCACCACGGATCACCGAGCGGACGGACTCCGTCGCGACCGGGTCCGACGCGACACCGGTCTTCGGGTCGAACTGCCGCAGGGTCGCGGTCTGGTTGTTCGACGCCGCGAACATCGAGACGCCCTCGCGCGAGATGCCGAGAGCGTTGTTCGCGCCGGTGCCGAGGTTCGTGACGTCGGCGGTGGTGCCCCGCGAGGCCCCGGTGCTGATGTCGACCGCGACGACCTTGCCCGTGCCGTCGACCGCGTACAGCGTCTCCTGCGGGGTGCAGACCATGGCGCCGTCCTTCGTGGCGCTGACGGCCGAGGCCGGCGCAGCCGCGACGACCGCCGAGGTGGCGGTCAGCCCGGTGCCCACCAGGAGTGCCGCACCGAGCACGGCGACCGCGCGCAGGCCGGATCGGCGGGTGGCACGGGTGCCGGCAGGACGGCCGGGACCGTCGGCGGGCACAGCGGTGCCCGGGTTCGTACGCTGCATGATCACTTTCGGGTCGAGACGATGCGGGCACCGAAACCGACCGGAGGATCAGGGAGAACGGTCGTTGGCGCCAGGTTGATCCTGGCAGTTCCTCGGGTTCGGATGGGGACAACCGGGGTCCCCAATAGGGGGGACCACTCGTTCAGGGGCCACGCCGCAGCCTGGCCTGCCACGGCACGCCGGCGCGGTCCGATCACGCCCCGGGCTCACGGAAGAACCCCCGCCGGCAGGGCCGGCGGGGGTTCGAGGATCAGCGAGGGATCAGCAGCGGATCAGGCGGTCGGACGGATGACGTCCGGCAGCAGCACGTGCAGGCGTTCGGCCAGGCGTGCCTTCGCCTCGTCGAGGGAACGGAAGTCCCCGACGTACTCACCGAAGGTGTCGGCGACGAAGAAGTGGCTGCCCTGACGGTCGACGGTGCCGCCGTAGTAGCCGCCGTAGTTCGCGACCCACAGGCCCGTGTCGGCCTGGGCCCACGAGATGCGGACGGGGGCTGCCTGCACGGGAGCCACGACCTGGGCCTCGATCTCGGCGATGACCTCGATCGTCTGGGTGTCCAGGGTCACCTCGGCCTGCTGGCGGTGGGCGACGGTCGTGCTCATGGTCCTGCTCCTTCGTGCTGTGCTGCGTGCTGGGTGATGCCGGTGGTTCCGGGTGGTGCGGGCGTCGCGGCCGACGCCGGTGGAGCTGGTGTCCGCTGTCGTCACTCGACCGGCCGGATCACCGGCGGGAGCATGACGTGGAGCTGGTCCTCGAGCTTGGTCTGCGCCTCTTCGAGAGAGGAGAACTCGCCCACGACGAGCCCGAAGGTGTCGGAGGCCACGTAGCGGTCGTCGCGCTTGTCGACGCTGCCGCCGAAGTACCCGCCGTAGCCGGCGATCCACTCGCCCTGGTCTTCCTGCACCCAGGTGACCTTGGCGCGCTTGGGACGCGACGAGAGCGCTGCATCGGCTTCGAGGATCGCGATGGTGTCCACGGTGTCGGTGTCGAGGGTGACCTCGGCCTGCGTCGCGTTGTTCACGGTGATGCTCATGTCGCTCTCCTTCACGATCCGGGGTACATCTGCTGACACCAGAACGCTACGAGAAGTGCCGAGGGGATCGCCAGCGAGGCCCGTGAATTCACGGGTTCCGTCAATGCCACCCATCGGGCAGCCCCGGATTTCCGGGCAGGTGCGTCGCACTTCCGGGGTACAGCGTCAGGATCGGGGTACTCGTTTTCCGGATCGCCGCGATCGGGGGACGAAACGGCGCGGACACCTGCCTGGAGGCGCGACTCGCTAGCGTCGGCACGTGACCTCCGACAAGCCCCGCGTCGACGACCGCGCCCCGGCCACCTGGCGCAGCCGTCGGTTCGCGACGGGGCTGGCGATCGCCTACGGCGTCGCCCTGGCGCTCGTCGGGTTCTGGGGCTCCCCCGTCGACGCCGCAGGAGGCCCGTGGCTCACCCGCGCGCTCGCAGCCGCGCACCGTCACGGCCTGCCGGAGCGCATCGACTACGCCGCCGTCGAGTCCCTTGCGAACGTGGTCTACTTCGTGCCGCTCGGACTGCTCGTGGTGCTGCTCGCCGGAGCGCGGTGGTGGTGGGCCGCCATCGCCGCGGGGCTCGTCGTCAGCACGTGCATCGAGACCGGTCAGGCGCTGTTCCTGCCCGCCCGCACCGCGACCATCGACGACGTCGTCGCCAACGGCGTGGGGGCGGTCCTGGGGGCCGTGGTGGGCGTACTGCTGCTCAGCCGGGCGGCTCGGCGGCGAGCGTGACTACCGTTCACGGCATGAGCACACAGACGGACCCGTTGGAGCAACACGTCGCCGTGTTCGGAGGGAGCGGCAGCGGGAAGACCGTGCTGCTGTCGTCGTTCTACGGCGGCGCTCAGGAACCGAGCTTCCGCCGAGCGAAGGGGTACGCCGTCCGGGCCGTGGACAAGGCGCAGGGCCGGAAGCTGCACCAGAACTACCTCGGCATGCGGGATTCTGCGTCAGCCCCGACGGCGAACCGCTTCGCGTCGACGGAGTACGCGTTCACGATCGAACCGACGGTTGACACCACGTCGAAGTCGAAGGCCCGGGGAAAGCCGAAGGCCGCGAAGACACTCCGGGTCGTCTGGCACGACTACCCCGGAGAGTGGTTCGAGCAGGACCCGAGCTCAGCAGAGGAGGCGGAGCGGCGGGTCGAGACGTTCCGTTCGTTGCTCAGCGCCGACGTGGCGATCCTGATGGTGGACGGACAGCGTCTGGCGGAGCACTCAGGTGAAGAGGAACGGTACCTGAAGGCGTTGCTGACGGACTTCCACAGCGGGCTGTCCGAGCTCCGCGACGACGTGCTGAACGGCGGCCGACGGCTCGCTCGCTTCCCGCGCATCTGGGCGCTCGGCCTGTCGAAGGCCGACCTGCTTCCGGACGTCGACGTCGAGCGGTTCCGGGAACTCGTGCTCGGTAAGGCCGGTGAGGAGCTCGGGGAGCTCGAGACCGTCCTGAAGAGCTACGTGCAGGACCCGGACGCGCTCGACGTCGGCGAGGACTTCCTCCTGCTGTCCTCGGCGCGCTTCGAGCCGGGCAGGATCGACGTCGGCACCCGCACCGGCATCGACCTGCTCATGCCGATCACGGCCATGTTGCCGTTCGAGCGCTTCGCCAAGTGGGCCACGAACAAGCAGCGCGCAGCAGTGGCGGCCGAACAGCTCCTCAGGTTCGCTGGGCCGCTCCTGGGCTCCCTGGGGAGCAAGCGCCTGAAGCTGCCGACGCCGGTCGGTGCGCTCGTCGGCCTCATCGCCGGCGAGGCGGGCGTCCGCGGGGCGAACTACGCCGCCAAGCGCGTCGGCAAGCTGAAGAAGGCGGCGACCGCTGAGGCGGACTTCGTCACCACGGTGCTCGAGCGGTTCGCCGACGACCTCGACCGAGGTGTCGAGCAACGGATCCTTCGCCGAGGCGACGCATGATCTGGGCCACGCGTGGCCGGACGTGGGGTTTCCGATTCCTGATGCACGACGGAAGCGGAATTGATCCGCTCCGCGCCTACGACGAGGCGTTCGACGGAGTCGGTGATGCGACCGCGGTCCTCCGACACAAGGACGGGTGCGCAGCGCTGCGGTTCGACGACCCCGAGGGTCGGCGTGACCGTGCAGGTCGGCCGATCCCCCACGAGTTCGTGCTCTTCCCGCCGCTGAGCGAGCGCATCCGTTCGATGGACGCTGCCGTGACAGAAGTCTGGCCGCTGGTTCGTGACCGGTACGCCGCCGTGTGGGACCAGCCGACCCCACCCGATTCCTGACGTCGGCCCGGGCGGACGGACCCCGAGCACGACGAAGCCCCCGGAGCAGTTGCTCCGGGGGCTTCGTTCAGTGCGTTGAGACTCAGACGGACTCGCGCTGGCGGCGGACCGAGCCGCGGACCAGCAGGAGGCCACCACCGAGGACGACTGCGCCGCCGGCGACCCAGAGGGCCAGGGCGGAGACGGTCGAACCCGTGAAGGCCAGCGTGCCGTCGGTGCCGTTGCCAGCACCAGCGGCGGGAACCGCAGCAGCGTCAGCCGGGGCGACGGTGAAGGCCGCGAAGCCGACGACGCCCGAGGTGGCGCCGGTGGCCGTCAGGTTGTAGGTGCCCGAGGCGCCCTGGGGGAACGTGACCTTGACGACGAGCGAGCCGTCCGAAGCGGCCGTGTAGGTCTTCGAGACGGTCGTGGTCGGCAGCGCGCCGAGCGTGACCGCACCGGCACCGGTGACCTGGACGTTGACGGTCTCGTTGTCCTGGAAGGCACCCGGCGTGAAGCTCACGGCCGCGGTGCCACCGGCGACGGCGGTGCCGGAGACGGAGACGTCGGAGTCAGGCGTGTAGCCGGCGGCGTTGGCGACGGCCGGAGTGGCGAGCAGTGCGGCGCCAGCCAGCACCACCGCTGCGATGAGCTTCTTCATGAATGGTTCCCCTAAAGATCTGAAAATCCAGACCCTGACACCCAGAGCCCGCTGTTCGCCGGTGGTTGACCCCAGCCACAGAAATGGCGGTTGTTATGGCGAAGTTGTCTCAATCTAGCGGACTTTCCCAGCTTGGTACCAGATCACGTGGATTTCGGTCATTGGTCGACGTGTGTTCATCCGCGTTCACTGCCCGCCGCACGGCCCAAGCGTCGGTCGATCGAGGCCTTAGGTGCCAGAAACCCCAGGTGAGAGGCCCTCACGGTGCGCGCTAGAGCACGCTGTGCGTCAGATCAAGGACCTTTGGACCCGGACAGGTTGGTCTTCTGCCCCTCGGAGTGGGGGCACTCCGCGGTTCGCTTTCCGGAGCTTCCGATGTCAGCCAGCGGCGAGCGGCTGCTCGCAGTCGAACGTGAGGGGCTTCGTCTCGGCCTGCCGGACACCGGGAGTCGAGTTCGCCTGCACCGCTGCCTTCGCGTACTTCGCCTCGCCGAGGAACGCGACGCGGTAGGTCAGGCTCTCGCCGGGGGCGAGCAGGGTCTGCAGCTGGGCCACGGGATGCCCACCGTCGGTCGCCGTCTGCACGGCGGTCGTCTTGCCGTCCTTCGTGGCACCGAGGAAGATCGCGTCCTCGGGCGCGTACGCGGCGAGCAGGGTCTTGATCTTGCCGGGCTCGACGCCGAAGTCCCCACCGCCGGTGACGTACTCGGGGAGACTGGTCGCCGCATCGGCTGGTGCCGTGTTCTTGATGGTGATCTGGACGACGGACGTCGGACGCCCGTCCTTCCGGCACACCGAACTGCCGACGGAGACGCTCTTGTCGAGGTAGTAGTCCATCTTCGAGCCGGTGCCGTCGTTCAGGTAGACGGCGAACTGGCTCGAGTCAGCGGTCGCCGTCGGCAACTCGCCGGCAACCGGTGTCCCGCTGATGCGGCGCTGCTCGGCCTTGTCCGCGCTCCAGAGCCGCAGGCGGCCCTCATCAGCGCTCTGGGTCAGCGCAGACACGAAGGCCTTCGTGTCGAACCCGCCCGAAGAAACCTTGGCGAAGACCGCGCTGGCGGCGGATGCGAAGAACGCGTCCTGCACGGCCGGGTCTGGGTACTTGGCGTACACATCGCTCAGCAGCAACGGGACCGCGTTGTCCGCGGTCAGGGTGTCGCCGGTCGGAAGCTGCACGGGGCCGGTCGCCCTGAGCAGGTAGCTCAGCGTCACGGGATCGATGGCGAGTACGCCGTCGACCTGCTGCGCGAACCGCTGCTTCCACATCTCCCGCGCGAGCTTCGCCGACACGTCGAAGCGCGGCGTGAGCGTGACGTCCAGCATGTACTCGCCGGTGATGTCTCCGTAGAGCCCACGCGTGTCGTCGGTCAGCGGGAGTACCGGCTTGTCGTACGGTCCGAAGGACGACCCGGACGCTTGGCTCCCCAAGTTGATCGCACCGTCCTTCACCTGCAGGAGCGCCACTGCCCCGGGGATGCCGCCGCCCGCGCGCAACTCGGCGTTGTTCTGGAACAGCAGCAGGTAGTTCCGGTCCCCGTCATGGCCGAGCATGGCCGGCGCGAGGTGCACGATGCGGTTCGCTGCGACCGCCTGCTCGGACGCTGACGACAGGGCGTTCCGCAGCTGCCCCACCGCCGTGGTGACGGGCGACAGCGTTCCGCTGGTGTCGATCCGCGCCGCGTCGGTGCGTGCCTGCTGGAGCGTCTTCGTGGCCTCGGCGACCGCCGGCTGCGCGTCCTCGATCGGCTGGAGGTCGATCCTGCCGTTCTTCGGCGCGAACGAGTCCGACCCGAGCCCTCCGATGACGCGGGCAACCGGACTGACGGCGCCGCTGGCCACGTCGTCGACAATCACCGACACGTCACGCACGGCCCGCAGGTTCGTCCCGAAGAACGGCACGGACTGCGCCGCACCCCAGACGGGGTCACCGGTCAGCGATCGCGCCGACGCTGCTTCGTCCTCGAGGTGGCGCGCTGTCTTCTGGGCGGCGGCGGTGTCGCCGCCGGTCAGCTGGGACCGAAGCGTGTCGACGTCCCCGACGGCGCGCTCCAGGTGCCCCTTGGCGAGCATGCCGCGGACACCGACCCAGGCGACGGCGAGGATCAGCAGCAGGACAAGGGCGAGGACGACCCACAGGACGATCCGGGCCCTGGACCCCCGGCGTACTGCAGTGCGTCGCGACTCGGGCGCGTCGGACATGTGGCGATCCTACGGTTCCGCGCGTCCGACAACCGTCACTGACGGACGGAATCCGCGTGTTCGCGGTACCAGTCGATGGTGCTGCGAAGCCCGTCCTCGAGACCGATCTGCGCCGTCCATCCAGCGTCTGCCAGCTTCGACACGTCGAGCAGCTTCTGCGGAGTACCGTCCGGCTTGGTGGTGTCCCAGACTGTCTCGCCCTCGAACCCGACGATCTTGCCGATGGTCTCCGCGATTTCCTTGATCGTGACGTCCGATCCGGTACCGACGTTGACCTGGTCAGGACCGTCGTAGTGCTCCATGAGGTGGAACACTGCTGCCGCCATGTCGTCGACGTGCAGGAACTCACGACGGGGAGACCCGGTCCCCCAGTTCTCGACGGTCGACGCACCGCTGCGAGCGGCTTCGTCGTACCGGCGGATGAGTGCCGGCAGGACGTGGGAGCCGGTCGGCGAGAAGTTGTCGCCCGGGCCGTAGAGGTTGGTCGGCATGGCCGAGATCCACGGACGGCCGAACTGCCGACGGACGGCCTGCACCTGCAGGATGCCGGCGATCTTCGCGATGGCGTACGCGTCGTTCGTCGGTTCGAGATGCCCCGTGAGCAGCGCGTCCTCATGGATCGGCTGCTCGGCCATCTTCGGGTAGATGCAGGACGAGCCGAGGAACACGAGCCGTTCGACGCCGTGCTCAACCGCGGCATCCATCACGTTGACCTGGATCTGCAGGTTCTCGCTCAGGAAGTCGTGCGGATAGGTGTTGTTCGCCATGATCCCGCCGACCTTGGCAGCGGCGAGCACGACGTGCTTCGGCTGCTGGTCCGCGAAGAAGGCGAAGACTGCGCCGCGGTCCTTGAGGTCGAGCTCGGACGAGGTGCGCCCGACCACGTCCGTGAAACCCTCCGACTCGAGCTTGCGCCAAACCGCCGAGCCCACCAGACCACGGTGTCCCGCGACGTAGACGCGATCAGCCCGGTTGATCGGACCGGCGGTGAAGTCGGTCGTGGCCATCAGGAACCCCAGCTCTCGAGTCGGACGGTGTCGATCCACGGACGGCCCTCGTGCTCGAGCGCTGAGATGTCGGCGTCGACCATGATCCTCGCCAGCTCGGCGGTGTCGACGGTCGCCTCCCAACCGAGCTTCTCCTTCGCCTTCGAGGCGTCGCCGACGAGGGCGTCCACCTCGCTCGGTCGCAGGTACCGTTCGTCGAACCGAACGTGGTCCTCCCAGTTCAGCCCGGCGTGCGAGAACGCGGTGGTGAGGAAGTCCTTGACCGTGAAGTCGCCACCGGTCGCCAGGACGAAGTCGTCCGGCTCGTCGACCTGCAGCATCCGCCACATGCCCTCGACGTACTCGGCGGCGTACCCCCAGTCGCGGACGGAGTCGAGGTTTCCGAGGTACACGTGGTCCTCGAGGCCGGCCTTGATCCGAGCAACCGCACGGGTGATCTTCCGGGTGACGAACGTCTCACCGCGACGCGGGGACTCGTGGTTGAACAGGATGCCGTTCACCGCGAACATGCCGTAGGCCTCGCGGTAGTTCCGGGTCACCCAGTAGCTGTAGACCTTCGCTGCGCCGTACGGGGAACGCGGCCAGAACGGCGTCTCTTCGTTCTGCGGCGGCGGGGTGGCGCCGAACATCTCGGAAGAGGACGCCTGGTAGAAGCGCGTGTGGATGCCGGACACCCGGACCGCCTCGAGCATGCGCATGGTGCCGACGCCTGTCACGTCTCCGGTGTGCTCCGGCTCGTCGAACGACACCCGCACGTGCGACTGCGCCGCGAGGTTGTAGACCTCGTCGGGCTTCAGCTCGCTGAGCAGGCTGACGAGCCGCGCACCGTCTCCCAGGTCTCCGTAGTGCAGGAACAGCTTCGCGTCGGGGTTGTGCGGGTCAACGTACAGGTGGTCGATACGCGAGGTGTTGAACGTGGAGGCACGACGGATGAGTCCGTGCACCTCGTACCCCTTCCGGAGCAGCAGCTCGGCCAGGTACGAGCCGTCCTGTCCGGTGATACCCGTGATGAGCGCGCGCTTGGTCAATCGTTCCCCGATCCCGTGGATGTGTCCGTCGGACGCCCCTGCGCCAACCCTTGCAGCAGTTGAGCATATGTGTCGAATGATGCGCGGCTCGACAATCGCTCGTCTCGAAAACGCCGACCTGCTTGGCCCAATTCCGCAGAGCGAACGCTGTCCCCGCCGAGCATCTCCGCTGCTGAAAGGAGGGCCTGAGGATCACCTGCAGGCACAGAAGTTCCACCTCCGGACAGGAGGATCTCGCTCTCGGTGACGCTGCCAGGGTCAGTAGCAGCAATCACCGGAAGGCCGGTACTGAAGTACGACGTGAGCTTGCTGGGCACTGCCATACCCGCTACACCGGGCTTTTCGTTCACGAGGAGGACATCGGCCGCAGCCAGCGCACGGCGGAAGGCGTTGTCCGAAAGCGATGGAAGCATCCGTAACGCCTCGACGCCCTTCGCCGCTTGCTCAAGCACCGTGCGCTGGTTCCCGTCGCCCAGCAGAACGAAGCGAACATGACTGCCTTGCCCAGAGGCCAGCCGTGCAGCCTCCACAACGTTCTCAAGCCCCTGCTTGACGCCCATGTTCCCCGCGTGGAGGACGATGATGTCGTCGTCGGCCCACCCGAAATCGCTGCGCGCCGACGCACGGTCGACGATCTCGATCTCCTCGAGGTGTGACCAGTTCCGGACCACGGTGACGTTGCTGGGCGGGACGTTCATCCGCTCCACCACGGTGTCTCGGAATCGCTCGTGGATGACGACGACGCCGTCGGCCCGTCGAAGGAGCCATCCTTCGAGCCGCGCGACCGCTCGCGCCATCAACCCAGGACGCTCACCGAGTTCGTCGAGGCCTAGCGAATACAGGTCTTGAACCCAGACGACCACTGGCGCCCGGGTGGACAGTCGCGAGCGGACGAAGCTGATCGCGCTCGACAACAAAGCCGGCGACACAAGGACCACCACATCGGGTCGGCCGAAGCGGGTCGCACTCGAGACGATCCCGAACGAGATCTCGGAGAGCGCCCGAGCGAGTCCCCCGGGCTTCGATGGCAAGCGGTGCCGAAAACGCTCGATGCGAACGCCCGCCCGCTTCTCACGTGTGTGTCGCTCTGGGTCTCCGTCGAACCGCCACTGCGGGTAATGGGCGTGCGCGGTGAGCACCCGTGCGCGTCCTCCGCGACGCACCAGGTCCTCTGTGAGGCCAGTCGAGTACGGCGCGATACCCGTGGTCTCCGGGGCGAAGTTGATGCCGATCAGCAGAACCGACAGGGGACTCGTCACCGGGTGAACATAACAGTCGTACGGCTTCAGGCTCGCATGGGAAGCGCGATGTCCGAATCGAGAGATGCTCTAGGACGCGTGCTGCATCCGGCTACCCTGTGCCTTGTCAATTCGAGAGAAGGTTCGCAATGGCGCGAGTCGTGATCATGCAGCCGTACGTCCCGTCGTACCGGGTTCCGCTCTTCGCCGAACTCGCAACGCGCCTTCGGAAGCAGGGACACGAGTTGGTCATCGCAAGCGGTGAACCCACCGGCTCGCAGGCAGACCGGCATGACAGCGCATCACTGGAGGGCGTTCGAGAACGTTTCGTCCGAACAAGCTCCCTGAGGATTGGGCCGGTTCACTTCCGCTTCGGGTGGGGACGGAGCGCTTGGCGCGACGCGGACGTCATCGTTGCGGAGCTGGCAGCCGGGTCTCTCACGACGTACGGGGCGCTGATGCAACGGCGCCGACCCGTCGCGGTGTGGGGGCACGTTGACTCCTTCGTCCAACCGGACACGGCACTCGGCCGGGCACTTCGGCGATGGCAGGCGCGCACGTCGTCCCGCGTGCTCGCATACACCACGCGGGGGGCGACGCTCGCTCGCCGATGGGGGGTCCCGGCAGAAAGGGTGACCAATCTCCAGAACACTGTCGACACTGCCGATCTGAGTCATGCGATGGAGCAACGACGCTCGATCGACCCGCAGGCGATTCGCGAGCGTCTCGGGCTGGATGGTGGGCCCGTGTTCGCGATGATCGGAGGCATAGACGAGGTCAAGCGTGTCGATCTCGTTGTCGCAGCGCTTGATGTCCTTTGGCAGACGCATCCGTCAGTCCAGTTGGTGGTGGGCGGCCGGGGTGGGCTCGAGCCGGAGTTCAAGCGCTCGCGCGACCGCGGCCAGGTCCGGATGCTCGGGTATGTCGAGGCCGCGACGAAGGCGGACATCGCGCGAGTTGCCGTCGCCCTCCTCAACCCTGGCCGGGTCGGTCTGGTGGCCGTCGAGAGCATGGCGTTGGCGCTCCCGATCATCACGACGCGAGGGACTCGGCACGGACCGGAGTTCGACTATCTCGAGCCGGGGACGGACTGCCTGGTGTGTGCACCGGAACCGACTGCGCTGGCGGAAGCCATGACGTCGCTCGCTGACCACCCGGAGGCCGCAAATCGGCTCGCCTCCGCGGTCGCGGCCAAGGGTCCGGCATTCGCCCTGGCAGGCATGGTGGACCGGTACGCCGATGCGATCGATTCACTGCTGCAAAGCATCAAGACGAGATCTGGTCACCCTAAGATGTGATGAGACGAGGTCGCTCCTCGCAGGCAGAGGGAAATCCGGGACTCATGGCAGGGGACGTCGTGCGCGTCATCAAGCTCAAGGCTGCGCCAGGAGAGCGAAGCACGTGGGGCCGTTCGAAGCTAGCGGTCTACGCGTGGGGGGTCGCGGAACTGCTCTTCGTGACCAATCCCTGGCAGATCTCGTCGAAACTCCGAGTGAGGGTTCTCCGGGCCTTCGGGGCCGAGATCGGCGACGGAGTGATCTTCCGACCCAGGACCCGAGTGCGCTTCCCTTGGAAGCTCCACATCGGTGCCGACAGTTGGATCGGGGAAGGTGTCTGGTTCCACAACCAGGACCACATCCACATCGGCAACGACGTAGTGATATCGCAAGAGACGTTCCTCACGACCGGGAGTCACGCGCATCGGCGCGACATGAGTTTGATCACCAGACCAATCGTCATCGAGCCCGGGGTCTGGGTGACTTCGCGTTGCATGGTCGTCGGCGGCGCAGTCATCGGCACCTCGAGCCTCATCAAACCGATGAGCCTCGTCGAGGGACACCTCCCTGCCAACTCGATTGCAGAAGGGCGACCAGCTCAGATTGTCGGTGTTCGCTTCACCGAAGGGGCGCAAGAAGGGTGAGAGTCCTCATCTCGGTGACCTACATCTCGGAAGACGGCGCGTTCGGCGGGCCGGTGAGCGTCGCCCTCAACCAGGCAGCTGGTCTCGCAGAAGCCGGTCACGAGGTGACCGTCCTCGCCGGTTGGGACGGAATTGCGCGACCAAGAGCACCCGGATTCGAGCTCGTTCTCCTCAAGTCGAAGCCCTTCGCCGGCATGGGATTCGTAGCGACGAGCACCCGATCGCTCGGCAGTTGGCTGCGGAGGAATCTGCGGAGATTCGACGTCGTCCACGTGCACAGCGGTCGTCATCTTTTCGACCTCGCGGTCGCCACGGCCGCACGCCGCATGGGACGTCCTTACGTGGTTCAACCACACGGGATGATCGTCCCCTCTTCTCGGCCCGCGATCTTGATCCTGGACTCTCTCGCGGTGCGTCCGATGCTTCGCCATGCGTCCTCGGTCCTGGCACTGACAGATGCTGAGGAGCGAAGCCTTCGACGGCTCGAACCAAGAGCTTCGGTAAGGCGGATCAGGAACGGGATCCGACCCGTTCAGGCGGCGACGTCCCCACGGCGCGCCGAGGTGCTCTTCCTCGCCCGTCTCCATCCGCGCAAGCAAGTCCTCGTCTTCGCCGAGATGGCACGCCTCCTCAGTCAAAGGAACCGTACTGTCCAGTTCGCAGTGGTGGGTCCGGACGAGGGCGACCTCACCGCCCTTCGGTCCTTCATGAGCGCGAACCCTGACGTGCCTCTTCGGTACGAGGGCGCGATCCAGCCTGGCGAGGCTCCGGCGCGGCTGGCGCAGGCGCTGGTGTTCGTCCTGCCGAGCCGCGGAGAAGTCTTCCCGGTCACGGTGCTTGAAGCGCTTTCCGTCGGGACCGCGACGGTCATCACGGATGACTGCGGAATCGCTCAAGAGCTTGCGGACCACAAAGCGGCGCTCGTGTCTGAGGGTTCGCCCGAGGATCTCGCTCAGCGGGTCGAATCTCTCCTTCTCAACCCGTCCCTGCTCGAGTCAACGACTGCAGCGGGACGAGCCTCGGTCAGAACCCTCTACGGGATTGAAGCGGTCGTGAACTCACTCCTGCCCTTCTACGAGGACGCGGTCGGCGCTCGCGGCATCCTGTGGATGACGAACACTGCGGCACCGTACCGCATCCCGGTCTGGGAGAGCCTCGCCCGCAGGTTCCCCGTTGAGGTGATGCTTCTCGAACCTGACCAACGATTGGCGAGAGACGACAACAACCGCGGACCGGAGTGGGAGGCCCGCTCGCGAACCAATCTTGCTTTCGGAGTCTCGTGGCTCAAAACAGCGGTGCTGAAGCGCGGCGAAGCGCGTTACTACTTCGGCTGGCTTCGGCACGCTCATCTGCGAAACAAGCGGGCTGTCGTCTTGGGAGGGTGGGAATCGCCCGTCTACTGGCTGGCATTGGTCAGAGCCAAGAGAGCGCGCGTTCGAACGGTCGGGTTCTACGAGTCACACCTTGGCTCGCAAGGGAACACTCGCGGACCGATCTCCTGGTTGCGGCGTCGGTACTTCGCGACGCTCGATGCGGTCGTCACGCCAGGTCCCGCCGCAACTGAGGCCGTGCTGCAGATGGGTGTGTCCAGGAGCCGAATCCACGAGGGGTTTAACGCCGTGGACGTCACACGCATCCGTGAAGTCGTTCAATCGACACGTCCCGTCCAGCACGGTGACCACCGCCTCCGGATCATCTACGTGGGACAGCTGATACCTCGGAAGAACGTTGGAGCCCTCATCGGCGCGCTCACGGCTTTGCCAAACGCTTCACTCACGATCGTGGGCGTGGGGCCGCTCCGTGCTCAGCTCGAGCAGCAAGTCGTCGCGACTCTGTCTGACCCGGATCAGGTGACCTTCGTGGGATACGTCCCCGGACAAGATGTCGCAAAGCTGATGCTGCAGCACGATGTTCTCGTGCTTCCGTCGCTTTCGGAAGTTTGGGGGCTCGTGGTGAACGAAGCGCTTGCGTGCGGGCTCCACGTAGTCGTCAGCACGAGGGCGGGAGTGACTCGCTCGGTTGAGAGGCATGCCGGAGTCATTGTCTCGGACCCTGACACTTTGTCCTTGCTGTCGGCACTGCAGAGTCTTCCGGATCCAGTGGTCCGGATACTGAACCCAGAGATCCTCCAGCAAACGCCGGCCCGATTCTCCGATGTCTTCGAGAGGGCGATCATGTCGGAGAAGGAATTGTGAAGCGGTCGCCACGGGACGGGTACCTGTCGTCATCAGATAACCGGACCTGGCGCCCCGGAGCACTGCCTCAACCACTTCTGGGGACCATCGTCTTCGCGATCCTCGCCTTGATCGTTCCCTTGTTCGTCGTCGCGACGACTCCGAACAACGGCTACGACGCATGGGCCGGTTGCCTCGCGATAGCGGTCCTCGCAGCGGCGCGGTTCGCCTGGGCCGTCTCCGCTCGTGAGTCCCACATCGTCGACATGGTGGTGTCCGTATTCGTTTACGGATTCCTCGGAATTGCTCCGATGGTCCAACTCCGACAGCGCGCGGAGATCTCTACTACGCCTGGATTCATCGAACAGTATGCGTGGCAATCAGTCGCCATCGTGTTCATCGGGTACGGCGCGCTGCTAATTGGTGCGTTCTTCGGCAAGCGATCGTCGCCGCAAAACCTCCCGGCTTCGGAACCTGCTGCTGTGACGCTTCGGAACTCCCGGGTCGTACTGACGACCCTCCTGGCATTTGGGATCACGGCGTACTACGTGTACTCGCTCGGACCCGAGGCGCTGTTCCACACCAGGAGCGTGATCGACGCCGAGCGTGCAGCTACTTGGAGCAATCCGACGACTGCTGCACTGGTGACCGGGTTCTCAAACATGGGCCTGCTCGTCGCTGCCGTGGCACAGATCCTGCTGTTCCGTCAGCGGCGCGCTTCTGGTGGGCCAGCTCCGTTGGTGCTCATGGTCGCCACCCTCGTCACGCTATTGGTCGTCGTCAACCCTGTCTCCAGCCCCCGTTACACGGTCGGCACGGTGTACGTGGCCCTATTGGCGGCTTGTGGGGCTTGGTCTTCGCTCAGGAAGTACCGAACGGTCTCGGTCTCGTTGATGACCGCCCTCTTCTTTCTCTTCCCGATCGCGTCGACCTTCCGGAACTCGATCGACGCGAAAGTCCAGTTCAAGGGCCCACTCGAATCGCTCGTGAGCGGCGACTTCGACAGCTTTTATCAGATCAACAACGCCGCCTATTTCATCGCGAGCCGAGGGATCACTTGGGGAGACCAGCTACTCGGCGTGGTCCTCTTCTGGGTCCCGCGGGACATCTGGCCCGGGAAGGCGGTCGACACCGGAATTCTTTTGGCAGAATTTCGCGGTTATTCGTTCACGAACCTCTCCGCTCCGCTCTGGGCCGAGTTGATGATCAACGGGAGCTGGCCGCTCCTCGTGCTGGGGATGGTGCTCATCGGATTCATGGTTCGTCGATGGGACAGCAAGCTCGCGTTGCACATCGCCAGGGCCGGTACCCCGGGGCTCGTCGGCTGCATCGTTCCGGTCTACCTGCTTATCGTACTGAGAGGCTCGCTTTTGCAGTCGATGGCGTCCCTATCGGTCATCCTGCTGTTGGCTTGGTTCCTGTCTGCCGGCTCAGCTCGCGTCAAATCGAGTCGCAGGTAGCCGGCACTCGAGCCTCGTCACCACGAACAAGTGACGACGCAGCCTGGGTTCATACTTGTTTGTGTGACGCGAGGCGCGAAAGACGATCCTCAAAAAGTTCGATCAATCGCCTCTTGAACCGTCCCGGTCCGGCTCCGTAGAACTCGCCGGTGGACCCAGACTGGCCGACGATCCTTGGACGAACGGGAAACCGCTCGAGACGGATCTGCTTCAACGCCGCCGAGCGGGCGAGTGAAGCCGCGACGGCGTGCTCGAGGTAGACGCCCGCAGGCTCGTCGATCATGGTCGTCTCTGCGAGGATCACGTCGAGCCACTCTTGAGCACGTCCGGTCATCAGTCGGGTGTCAACGAACGACCGGTCTGCAGTCGTCCGAACTCGCACGACGGGCCCGAGCACGGGCAGCAGAACTTGCGATGGGTTCTCCAACACGAGGCGGCCCGTCATCTTGTGAATGGTCGCGTCCCTGCCAGAGGACCGGATGATTCCCTCGACGGCGAAGCGGATGGCATCGGCCTCGACACGTCCCTTGCCCTTGTCCGCTTCAGAAGTCGTCGGGTCGAATCGCACCACCCGAGTCAATGCCCGATCCCTGTCAGTGAGGAGTTCGGTGAGGTCAGCTGTAGCTTCACCACTCGTTTCGACGACCACAAGATCGACTCGTTCGTCGAGCTGGGACCGGATTGCGCTGATTGCCTGCCGGTACTGGAGCAGCCGCACCGCGGGATCAGCCTGCGCGACGAACAGATTGGTGTTCGGGCGAACCGTCGCGGTCAGCAAGACCGTTTCGCGAGTCATGGCTTCCTCCGAGTGGAACGAGCAAGGCTGATGGTCCCGCCGAGGAGCGAGACGAGGATGAAGAGCTGGGCGATCAACGCCGCGTGAGCTGCGCCGAGCGCGCCCGCGGAGCCTCCGAGCACCAGCACCAATGCGAGCTGACCGACTGCCGCAAGGACCATCACGATCGCGACGTAGCGGTCCCGTCGGAACGATTGGAGTACCACGACTAGCGGCTGACAGATGATGGACGGGATAACGACCAAGGCGAGGACCTGAAGCGTCGCTGCTGAGCCTTCGTAAGAGTCGCCAAGGAGTATCCCGACGACGAAGGGCGCTGCGAAGTACACCGCAATCGAGACGGCAATCGCCGCGAGTGGCATCCAGATAGCTCGTCGCAGCTCTGACCATGCACCCCGAAGGCTCGTGCTCCGAGCGGCGTACGGTGCCAACGCAGAAGAGAACGCCGCTGCTAGGAGCGACATGGGTTGTGTCCAGCGATTGACAGCGCCGTAGACTCCCGCCGCCGCGGGTCCTCCCACGGCCGAGAGCAGTGTGAGGTCCAGCGCCTGGGAACTGTTGGCCACGACGGTGAGCCCGAAGTAATGGGCACCGGACCAAGGGTTGGTCAGCCTCGGACGCCGCCGCAGATTGCGCGGGCTCATCGACCAACCCACCACCGCAGCACCGACTGACCCCGCCGACAACGCGATCCACAAGGCCGTCGGTGCGGAAACGTCGGCGGCCAACATCACGAAGAAGAGGACCGACGCGAACACCCTGTCGGCCAGGATGACGAGTGCGACCAATTCGCCCCGCGCAGCACTTCTGAGCGGAACTTGGTACGCCTGATTCGCCACCAACGCAACCGTGATCGGACCGGCCAGCCACAACGCAGAGCCCGGAAGCAGGATCGCAACGCCAGCACCCCACAGCAGCGCCGCGCAGACGGTGATCGCGAGCTTTGAGAACAACCGATCGACGAAGGCCTGGTCTGCGAGGGCGCGCCGGGCAAGTTCTCGAGTCCAGTGGTTGTTCGTCCCGAAATCAACGAAACCGGCAGCAGCGGTACCGAGCGCGATCGCTGAGACCGTCGAACCGAACTCCGATGGAGAAACCTCCCTCGCTGCAACGAGGTAGAGCAACGCCACAAGCACTTGTGCCGCCCCGGTTGCGGCCGCCAGGAAGAGCGCCTGATGGGACATGGGGCGCTCTTGCGACATCTGGTCCCTCATGGAAGCAGAGCCGATGTGAACGCCTCGCTACTTGCCTTCAGCACTGCAGGCGGCCTGGGCGACGACTCGGCCCGGTGCAGTGCCTCTGCCAGCGCCCTGGTGTCGAGTTCCACCCACTCCCCAAGAGCCGGGTATGCGGCGAGATCGTTCTTGAGGCTCTTCGCGCCGGCAGCGACGACCCTGGTCCCGATCGCGGCAGCTTTGCCCAGCAACCCACTCGGCCCCTCGTTCGAGTGGGCAAGGACGACGCAGTCAACACAGGCAACTGCTGAGTCGAGCTCCACGTCGCTCAGTAATCGGTCAACGACGACGACGCGTCCCTCTGTCTCGAGAGTCGCGAGTCGGTGCCGGACTTCGAGCGGGATGTCCTGATCAAGCTTCCCGGCCACGAGCAGCCCGACATTCGTGTCGAGACCGACGATGGCGTCGAGGATCAGCTCAAGGTTCTTCCGAGCCGAGATGGCCCCGAGCACCGCAAACCAGTATCGGTCGGCCGTGATGCGGTGAGTAGAACGGAAAGCTTCGACGGCAGTCGGCGTTGCCAAGGTGCGGATCGGGTCCACAGCGATCCCGAACGCTGATTCCCCAGCCCACGTCGGTGACTTCAGAACCCGCAGACGGACTCTCCGCATTGCCGCGACCCGCCGGAACGCCATCGTCCGGAGCGCGGTCTTCAGCCGGGTGATCAAAACATTCCTCGCA
The DNA here is from genome assembly GCF_003234745.1 of Curtobacterium sp. MCLR17_039. NCBI lineage: Bacteria > Bacillati > Actinomycetota > Actinomycetes > Micrococcales > Microbacteriaceae > Curtobacterium > Curtobacterium sp. MCLR17_039. The sequence continues at coordinate 226,208 of NZ_QKTF01000004.1, read as the reverse complement.
GGCTGAGCGGTCTCACGCATCACCAGAACGCTCAATTCGCCGCTCCCCTCCCACCTGCGACGGAGCGCGAGACTGATTGCGGTTCGGTCTCCGTCGGGAACGATGACGTAGTCCGAATGCATCACACGCGAGGCGCGGACGAGATCGTCGAGTCCGCTGGCCGGTCGACGTCTGACAGCAATCCCCTTCTGAAGCCCGCTGAGGTGAAGACGTTCTTCCTCGACTTCTGGATGCTCACCAAGAAGAAGAGTGACATCGTCGCCTCGTTGCCGCGCGGCCTCCGCGATGAGCCGGGCATAGAAGAGCCTGTGACCTGTCGGGTTCGGCTCGATGACCACCGTGCGACGAATTCCCGGCATCACGGTAGCCATTGCATCCTCACCACTTTCCCTTTTCGTACGAGAACCGCTAGTCATCGCGCCGCACCTGGCGCGATCAGTAGGCACCGCGCGAAGCGACGACGGCTTTGGCCGTCCGCCAGAGGACCACGAGATCGCCCGTGATCGACCAGTTCTCCACGTAGTACAGATCGAGCCGCACGGAATCCTCCCACGACAGATCGGACCGACCGCTCACCTGCCACAGCCCCGTCATCCCCGGCTTCACCAGGAAGCGACGGTGGACATGGGTGTCGTAGCGGGCGACCTCCCGCGAGAGCGGCGGCCGGGGTCCGACGAGGGACATGCTGCCGGCCAGGACGTTGAACAGCTGCGGCACTTCGTCGAGGCTGTAGCGGCGCATGAACCCGCCGACCCGGGTGACCCGGGGGTCGTTCCGCATCTTGAACAGGACGTCGTTGCCCTCGGCCCGGTCGAGCGCACTGAGCTCCTGCAGGCGTTCCTCGGCATCGACGACCATCGAGCGGAACTTGATCATCCGGAAGGTGCTGCCGTTCAGCCCGACGCGCTCCTGCCGGAAGAAGATCGGACCGGTCGAGGTGGTCTTCACCAGCACCGCCAGCACGAGGAGCAGCGGCGACAGGACGACGACGAGCAGCCCCGCGCCGAGCAGGTCGAAGGCGCGCTTCGTGTAGAGCTTGCGGCCCGAGTACGTCGGTGTCTCGACGTGGATGAGCGGCAGGCCCTGCACCGGCCGGGTGTGGATGCGGGGACCACCGATGTCGGTCAGGCTCGGCGCGACCACCAGGTGCTGCCGACCCGGCTCGAGCGACCAGCTGAGTTCCCGGACGCGCTCCGGCGGCAGGTCGTCGGAACTCGTGATCACGACGGTGTCGGCACCCGTCTCGCGCAGCGCGGAGCCGACGTCGTCGAAGCCGCCGTGGCTCTGGATGGTCGACCCGGCCAGCAGGCCGCGGTGGTTCGTCGACACCACGGCGCCGACCACGCGGTAGCCGGCTTCGGGGGAACGCGCGAGTTCGCGGCCGATGTGCAGCACGCTGGTCGGGGATCCGACGAGCAGCACCGTCGCCGAGTAGGCGCCCTGCTGACGCTGGGCGACGAGCCACTGGCGCCAGATCCACCGGGACAGCAGGAGGACGAGGATCCCGATCGGGAACGCGATGAGCACGTAGCCGCGGGCCAGGTCGACGTGCAGCAGGAACGCCGCGATCGCGAGCAGGCCGAACACGCGAACGCTGGAGTCCGCGACCAGGCGGTACTCGGTGCTGCCGACGCCGATCACCCGCGCGCCGCGGGTGTCGTACAGGGCGAGTGCGCTCATCCACACGACGATCACCACGATGGAGATCGCGGAGTAGCTCAGTCGCAGGTCGGCGGTGTTCGTGGCCAGGTTCGACTCGAGTCCGAGCCAGGCGATCTGCACGCCGAAGACGACCCAGATCAGGGCCAGCAGGTCGGTGAAGAGCACACGGCGTGAGTACGTGCGGCTCCACTCGTCGGTGGCTCCGAGGGCGCGCGGTGCGCGGAGCGCGTCCGCCGTCACGAGGACGACCCGGTCACCACGTCGCCCCACCGTCCGACGAGACCCGCACGGTCGTGCCGTCCCACAGCCACACGTCCTGGCCGGCGCGGTCGATGGTGACGGTGTTGTCCGTGTCCGCGCCGTCGGCACAACCGACCGGCGTGACGGGGGTGCTCGGCGTCACCCCGGCGGCGGGCATCGTCACGAGCTGCACGCCGTCGCACGACGCGACCCCCACGCGGGCCAGCGTGTAGTCGCTGCCATCGACGGCGATCGAGCGCACGCCGCCCATCGGCACGTCGACCCAGGCTTCCTCACCGGTGCGCCACTCGAGTTGGCCGTCGCAGATGACGACCGCGGTCTGCTGCCCCTGGAACGCCTCGATCGGGTCGGCGCACGGCGCCTGGACGGTCCCCTTCGAGAGCACCACGCCGTCGGCGCTGATGCCGGCACCGGCGGCGCCGGGCGCCCCGGCTTCCCACGTCACGCCGGCGTCGGCGCTGGTCCGCGCCGTCGTGGTGCAGTCGTCGCCGACGCCTGCCAGGATCGAGAGCTCCGCACTGGAGGCCCGGATCGCCATGAGCGATCCGACATCCGTCCCGAGTCCCACCGGGACCCACGTCGCCCCGCCGTCCACGGAGTGTTCCAGCACCGGCCGCGGGCCGCCGCACGACCCACCGGACGCGCGCCACGCCTCCTGGCCGTCGACCGCTGCCAACAGGCGGCGACCCTGCTGCTTGGTCGACGCGGCGTCTGCGTCCGCAGACGCACTCGGCTTCGGTGTCTCGCTCGAATCCGGTGCCTGCGAGAAGGTCGGTATCGGACCTGCCGGTCCGTTCTGTTCGGGCGCGGTGCGGCCCAGGGCGAGTGTGACGAGCACCACGTCGACGACGATCAGCGCCACCACCACGACGGCCACCAGGATGAACGTGGTCCGGGGCAGTGCGCGGCCGAGGCTTCGGGTCCCCCGGCGATTCTTCATCTGATCGGCCCCGTTCAGCGTCCGGCGCGGCGGAGCACGCCCAGCTTCTTGCCGGCACGCTTCGGCGGGTGCGTCGACGTGGTCACGGTGTTGTCGTCCTCGTCGTGGCCGTAGCTGTAGCCGTAGCCGTAGCGGCCGTGGCCGTAGGCGCCCGGGCCCTTCAGCGGCATCTTCGTCAGGACGAAGCCGGAGACCGGGGCGCCGACGTTCTCGAGGGTGGCGACGGCCGCGGCGAGCTGGCCCTTCAGCGTCTGCCCCGAGGCGACCGCGACGATCGCGCCGGAGGCCTTCTTGGCCAGGATCGCCGCGTCGGTGACGGGCAGCAGCGGCGGGGCGTCGAACAGGACGTAGTCGAACTGCTGCTCGAGCAGGTCGATCAGGTCCTGCATCGCGCGCGAGCCGAGCAGCTCGGACGGGTTCGGCGGGATCTGACCGGCGGGCAGCACGACGAGCTTGCCGCGTCCCCACGGGTGGGCCACGTCCTCCAGGTCGGCGCGGCCGATCAGCACGTCGGTCAGACCGGCGTTGCTCTCGACGTCCATGTACTCGGCGACGCGGGGGCGGCGCAGGTCGGCGTCGATCAGGATGACGCGGAACCCGGCGCTGTCCAGGGCGATCGCCAGGTTCGCGACCGTGGTGCTCTTGCCCTCGGACTGCATCGACGACGTCATGACGAACGTGCGGGCACCGGTGCCGATGTCCAGGAACTGCAGGTTCGTGCGGAGCGTCCGGAACGACTCGGCGCGGGGGCTGCGCGGGTCCACCTGCACGATGAGCGGGCGCTCGGCGGCCTTGGCGTCGAAGGCGATCCCGCCGACGACCGGCTTGTCGCTGATCTTCTCGACGTCGAGCTCGGTGCGGATCCGGTTGTCCAGGGTCTGGCGCAGGACGGCGATGCCGATGCCCAGGGCGAGCCCGACGAGCAGCCCGAGCGCGACGTTGACGGGGACGTTCGGGCTGACCGGCGTGCTCGGCACGTCGGCCTGCTTCACGCGGGTGAGCTTGACCGTGCTCTTGCCGCTCGCGTCCGTGGCCTCGATGTCCTGCACGACGTTGGTCAGGCTCTGCGAGGTCGCGTTCGCGATGTTCGCGGCCTGCACCGGATCGGTGCCCTCGACCGAGATGGCGATGAGGGTGGTGCTCGTCGGCGCCGTCGCCGACACCATGGTCGCGAGCTGGTCCGCGTTCATGTCGAGCTTGAGCGACGAGATGACCGGCAGCAGCACGATCGGTGTCGACACCAGGTTCGAGTACGTCAGCACCCGCTGCTGGGTGAACGTGTTGCCCTGGGCCAGGTCACTGGCGCTGCCGGACGTCTCCGTGGAGACGAAGACCTGCGCCGATGCCGAGTAGACCGGCTTCTTCAGCAGGGAGAACCCTGCGGCTGCGGCCACTCCCACCAGGGCGAGTACGACGATCAGCACCCATCCCTTGCGGAGCACCGTGATGTAGTCGCGGAGTTCCACGCCTTTGCCTTCCCCGATCATGGCCGTCCCCGTGGTCCCGACACAGGCACGCCGGGGTACTCCCAGCGCACGGCATACAAATAGTGCCACAGGAACGAGCGCTGCTCGGGGGAAGTCGCCATCCGGCGCGCGGTGTCCTCTACGGTGGCCCCATGCGCTCCGAGCCGGCCCAGACCACCACCGAGCCCAGCGTGCGGCGACAGCGCGACCTCATCGTCATCCTGGTCGCACTCGGCGTCGCCGTGATCCTGACCCGGATCGTCGGACAGGTCACCCGGACTGGGGGCATCCCCTCGCCGGTCCTGCAGGTGCTCGCCGCGGACGCCGCCGTGTGGGTGCCGCTCGTCGTCGCTGCCGCCGTGGTGCTCCGTCGGACCCCGCGTTCGGCGATGGTGTCGCGGCTGCGGCTCGACCTGGGGATCGTGGTCTTCGCGATCGGCATCGTGATCGTGTGCCGCGCGGTGGACGTGTTCCTGTCGATCGCGTTCACGGGGTCGACCGGGCTGGTCCCGGCACCGACGCTCGGCACGCCCGACGTCGGGCTGCTGCTCGTGTCGGCGATCGGCATCGTCGTCGTCAGCCCGGTGCTCGAAGAAGTGGTGTTCCGCGGGCTGTTCCAGCGCCGGCTCGCCGCCGAGCTCACGCCCCGCACCCGGTTCCTCGCGGTGCTGGTCACGGCACTCCTGTTCGCACTGCTGCACCTGCTGCTCGGTGCGGGTGGCACGTCGCTCGGCGGGTTCCAGGTGTTCGTGACGACGTTCCTGCTCGGGCTGCTCACCGGCACGCTCGTCGCGATGACCGACCGCATCGGCGGCGCGATCCTGGCGCACGTGCTGTTCAACGCGGTCGCGGTCGTCGCCACCTGGCCGCGCTGAGCGGCCAGGACTGCGTCCCCAGATGGGGTCAGGGTCGGTCGCTCAGCAGCCGGGACCACTAGCCTGCACTGAGCATGACTCGCCCAACCAGCATCGTCGACAACCCTCTCGTCCGTCAGGCTCCGATCAGCGGCCTGTTGGCGCTGTCGGCGTTCCTGAGCGTCGTGATGCCGACGCTGGCGATCACCCAGCACCACCTGTTCGTCGCGAGCGTGATCGGTACGGTGGTCGCGACGCTGATGAGCGCGATCCCCACGCTCCTGCGCCGCGCGGCCTGGGTGGTGCCGGTCCTGCTCACCGTCGACTTCCTGACGATCGCACTGCTGCGTACCGGGACGGGCTCCGGCTCCTCGCTGTTCACCGCGATCGTGGTGCTCCCCGTGGTCTGGTGGGCGTCGCTCGAGGGCCGTCGCACCGTGCTCTTCGCGATCGCGGGCATCGTGGTCGTGATCCTCGCGCCCTACGTCCTGACCCCGTCCGACGCGCCCGGCGCGAGTGAACTCGTCCGTCTGGGCATCCTCGTCGTCGTGTTCGGCACCGTCGCCGTCGTCGTGCACGAGCTCTCCCGCCGCGCCCGACAGAGTCTGCGGTCCGCCGAAGCACGCGAGGGCAAGGTCCGCGCGGAGATCGACCGGGCGGCCGCCGTGCAGCGGTCCCTGCTCCCGACGACGACCGGCCGCATCACCGAGGACGTCGTCGTCGCCGGTGCCTGCCTGCCGGCCCGGAGCGTCGGTGGGGACTTCTTCGACTGGTACCCGACGCCGACCGGCGTGGCGGTGAGTCTCGGTGACGTCATGGGCAAGGGCGTCGGCGCGGGGCTGATCGCGGCCGCGGTGCGCGCGACCCTGCGCAGCGCCCGGACCGTCGAGGACCCCGGCGAGGCGCTGAAGCGGGCCTCCGACGGGCTGACCGCCGAGGGCGTCGGACCCGACCTCGCCTTCACCACGCTGTTCCACGCCCGAATCTCCGACGACGGCAGCCTCCAGTGGGCCGACGCCGGGCACGGGCTGAGCTTCGTCCTGCGCGCCGACGGGCACGTCGACCGGCTCCGGTCGGGTGACATGCCGCTCGGGCTCGGCATCCGCGAGGAGTGGGCGACGACCCAGGGCGCCCTCGAACCGGGTGACCTGCTCGTCTCGTTCAGCGACGGCGTGCTCGACCTGTACGACGACCTGGACGACACGATCGAGTCCGTCGCCGCGATCGCCCGTGCCGGCCGCGACCCGCACGCGGTCGTCCTCGCGCTCTCGGCCCGCGCCGACGAGGTGCCGCACGACGACGACGTCACGGTGATCGCCATCCGCCGGCAGCCCGTCGAGGTGGACACGGAGCGACCGCTCGCGATGCACGCCGACTGACGGCGCGGAACGAGCGCTGGCCTGCAGCTGTTGGTACGCGCCGCCGCTCGAACCCGAATCGTGCGGCGACGCGTGCAGACGGTGAGCGTCTGCCCTCGGACGCCCTAGCGTCCTCGGTCTGTGGGGGCGGCCCGACGGGCCACCCGGAGGGTCAACCGACCCGGTCGAGGTCCCAGAGGGGCGGCACGTACGCGCGGGACCAGCCCTCGCGCAGGCGCGTCACGGCGCGGTCGAAGGCCTCGAGCAGGTCCATCTCCGGCCGCACCATGGACTGCAGCTGCAGCCCCTCGTAGGTCGCGAGCAACTGCTCCGAGCCGCGCGCCGGCTCCATCGTGCCCGGCTCGCGCCCGAGCAGGACGTCCCGCTCCAGGGCGTGCTGCACGAAGGCGTGGAACCGTCGCCACCGGACGTGCAGCATCGGTGCGAGCGGGTGCTCGGGCGACGCCGCGATGTTCAGCGTCGCCGTCAGGAACCGCATGAGTGACGGGTCGGCCACGTTCGCGGTGACGATCGCGCGCAGGAACCGGATGGTGCCGTGCTGCTCGGCCAGGGGCATGAGCGGGACGGTGCGCTCCTCGTTCCACCGGTCGATCGTCGCGAGCAGCAGACCGTCCCAGCTCGGGAACGTCCGGGCGACGACCTCGGTGTCCACACCGGCCGCAGCCGCGACGACCCCGGGGGTCACCTCGTGCAGCGGACGGGAACGCAACGCCGTGATCATCCCGTGGATGACCTCACCCCGCAGGGAGGTGTCGTCGGAGGTGGTGACCGGCGGCGTTTCGATGTGCATGCATACACTGCACCAGCCCGGAGCGACCGTGCACAGTCCCCCGAACGGGAACGCGCGTTCCCCGGACAGGCCCTACGGCTGGTCCGGCACCGTCACGATCCGGTTCTGGTACGCCCACACCACGGCCTGCAGCCGCGACCGCACCCCGAGCTTCGGCAGCATCCGCGCCAGGTGCGACTTGACGGTCGACACTTCGAGCACGAGCGCAGCGGCGATCTCCTCGTTCGACATCCCCTGCGCCAGCAGGAGGAGCACCTCGCGCTCGCGGGCGGTCAGCACACCGTCGGCCCGGTCGCCGGAGACCGGCTGCAGGCTCCGCCGTGACACGAACTCCCGCAGCACCCGCCGGGTCAGTGCCTGGTCGAGCGTGCCGTTGCCGGCGGCGACCTGTCGCACGGCGTCGACGATGGTGTCCGGCTCGGCGTCCTTGAGCAGGAACCCGGACGCACCGGCCTCGAGCGCCCCGAACACGTAGTCGTCCAGGTCGAACGTCGTCAGCATGAGCGCGGGGATCGCCGGATCGGCGTCCGGCGCACAGAAGATCCGGGCGAGTTCGATGCCGTTCATCACCGGCATCCGGATGTCCAGGCAGGCGACGTCGGGTCGCGTCTCGCGCGCCAGCGCGAGCGCCTCGCCACCGTCGGCGGCCACGCCGACCACCTCGATGTCCGGCTCCGCGCCGAGGAGCGCGGACACCCCGGCGCGGACCAGTGGCTGGTCGTCCGCGACCAGCACGCGGATCACGCGACCACCCCGGTGCCGTCGTCGGCCTGCGCGGGTGCGGCAGGTGCCTCCCGGCCGAGCGCCAGCTCCACCAGCCATCCGCCGGTCGCGGTCGGGCCGGTCTGGAGGCGCGCCCCGACCAGGTCCGCCCGCTCGCGCATCCCCCGCAGGCCGTTGCCGCCCGAGGGAGAGGTCCCCGCTGCCGGGACGGTGGCTGGTGCGTTCTCCACCCGGATCACCACCCGGGTCGCGTCACGGCCGTCGATGGTGACGGTGCACGGGGCGGACGGGGCGTGCAGGGCGGCGTTGGCGAGTGCCTCCTGGACGGTGCGGTAGGCGGCGAGCTGCGCGAGCGGGCCGACGCCGTCGGCCAGCGGGCGGTCACCCGGCAGCACGTCGAGCCGGACGTCGCTGCGGAACCGGGCGCGTTCGGCCAGGTCGACGATGCCGGCGACCGTCTCGACGGCGCGCTCGGCGGGGGCGTCGTCGCGGAGCAGGCCGACCAGGCGGCGGAGGTCCTCGAGCACGGCGGTGCTCTGCTCCCGGACCTGGCGGGCACCCTCGTGGGCACGCTCCGGGTCCGCGTCGATCTGCCGGTCGATGACGGCGGCCATCAGCGCGATGCCGGACAGGTGGTGCGCGGCGATGTCGTGGAGCTCACGGGCCATCGCGGCGCGTTCGCGGGACACCGCGGCGTCGACCAGGGCGTCCTGCTCACGGTTCACGGCGCTGGCCTCGGCGGTGCGGGCGACGCGGACCTCGCGGCGGGACTGCACCAGCAGGGTGACCAGCAGGGGCAGGCCCACGGCACCGATCGCCTGCAGCACGCCCTGCCCGAGCGAGCCGGCGAGGCCCGTCGAGAAGTCACCGCGGAACGCGCCACCGGCGATGGCGAACAGCACCGCGCTGCCGGCGGCGACGAGCGCCCCGGCGACCAGGAGCGTCGGCCACAGGCGGGACAGCGGGACACGGAGTGCTGTGAGGACGACGGCGACGACCACGGGCAGTGCGGTGAGGCCGAACACGTCGAACGACTCCGGGGCGAGCGCCGCGACCACCACCGGCAGGGCGGCGACCACGATCAGCACGGTGCGCGGTGCCCGACGGGCGGCGAGCAGGGCGGCCGACTGCACCACCAGGTCGATGGCCAGGACGCTCCAGGCCAGGGTGAACGGTGCGGGCGCCCGCAGCGCCAGGGTGGCACCGTCGGGCTCGAGGGCGTCCAGGGGCGGCAGGCCGAGCAGCAGCCCGAGGGCGACGACGGCCGTGCCGAGGGCGACGAAGACGTCGACGCGGCGGGCGCGCCGTGCTGCCGGCTCGGCCGGTGCGCGCAGCGCGTCGTGCTCAGCGGGTGCCATCGTTGGATCCTACGAGGCGGGCGTGGGTGGGGACCGGTGCGTCGAGGGGCAGGGCGCGTCGGGCGGGGTCGTAGCCCAGGCGGCCACGGGTCGCGACGAGCAGCACCGCGGCGGCGATCGTCGACATGATGGTCAGGCCGATCATCAGCGTGCCGGCGGTCATGCTCGGGTACATCTCGGGGAAGAGCGTCGAGATCGTGTTGTTCACGCCGACGTGCAGCAGCAGGGCCAGGGGCAGGCTCTCGCGGGTCTTGTTGAAGACCTGGATCATCACGACGTTGAAGGTGATGGTGAACAGGGCGAACACGACGGGCTCGCTCCAGTGCGCGTTCGGCCAGCCGCCCCAGTCGCTGAAGTACAGCGGCATGTGCCAGAGCGCCCAGATCGGGCCGAGGATCGCGGCGGCACCGAGGCCCCCGAAGCGGTGCTGCAGGCGGGGCAGGGCGAAGTCGCGCCAGCCGGGCTCCTCGCTCAGGCCGGTCGAGAACAGCTGGATGATCAGTCCGGGCACGAGCATGGCGAAGGCCAGGGCCGAGGGGGCCCGCACGTCACCACCGGCGAACGGCAGCGCGGACACGACGATCAGGGCCGGCACGACGACGAGCGCCAGCGCGTACCAGTACCAGGCGACCCGCCAGCGGAACAGCCGTCCGACCCAGCGGCGGAGCCCCGCGCGACCGTCGGCGACCGCGGTGACGATGAACGCGCTGCCCAGCGGGCCGAGGAGCGCCCCGGGCAGGACGCCCGTGAACTGAGCGCTGCCCAGGACCTCGGGGAAGTGGATGTCCCACACGCCCATGCCGTGCGGCGACAGGATGTAGGGCACCCACGCGAGCCAGCTCAGGCCGAGTGCCATGGTGAAGAAGGACACGAGCGGGTGCCGGGCGATGAGGCCGCGGACACCCCCTCGGTCGCGGGCTGCGGTGCCGGCGGCGGGCCGGACTTCGGTGGTGTTCGTCATGGACACGACGCTAGGAACCAGCGCGCTCGGGGACGACCGGCTTCGGGATGCACCTGCGGGAGTTCCATCGAAGGATGCAAGAGCCGCGCGGGCCGTGCTTCGCCTGGGGGATGAACACGCCGTCGTCATCGCTCGACGCCCCGTCGTGCTCGAGACGCCGCAGTATTCGGAGGCGTCTCATGCGCTCGGCGGCGTCGGGGGAAGACACCGGCGTCCCGAGCGGCGCACTCGCGCCCGGACGGACGCCAGGCCCGGTGCCAGCTGACACCGGGCCTGGCGTCCGTCAGTGGTCAGACCACGGCGCGCAACGCGTCCGCGATGCCCGTCAGCGCCACGTCGAGCTCGTCGGCGACGCGCTGGTGGGTCGCCGTCGAGCGACGGTAGGGGTCGTCCACGTCGTCGTCGGCCGGGTCGGCGGGCGGCGGGACGGTGCCGCGCAGCCGGGCGACGCGTTCCACGAGCTGCTGCGGGGTCGTCACGTCGGCCAGGTCACCGGGCTCGAGGCCGGCGAGCACCCGCGCGAACTGCTTGATCGTGAACGTCCGCTTGGACGCCCGGGGCGCCAGGGAGACGGCGGCTGCGCGGTGCGATCGCTCAGCGGTCAGCACCAGGTCGGCCCGCTCGACGATCTCGGCCGTCAGGTACCGCGACCGGTGGGCCGAGGGATCGCCGCCGAGCCGCACGGACTGCTCGGCCGCGGCGGCGTCCATCGGGGCGCCGTCGTCGGCGATGGTGCCGGCCGACTCGACCACGAACGCCGGAGCGTCGGGGCCGAGCCGTGCCGTCAGGACCTGCGCGCCGAGCGGGGACCGGCAGATGTTGCCGCTGCAGACGAACAGGATCCGCATCGTCACGCTGCGTCGGTGCGTTCGCCGGCGCGCTCGTCGGCACGTTCGTCAGCACCGAGCAGGTCGTGCCGCACGACGATGGCGTCACGGCCGGGGCCGACACCGATCGCGGAGATCCGTGCGCCGGACATCGCCTCGATCGCCAGGACGTAGTCCTGTGCGTTCTTCGGCAGGTCGTCGAAGGTGCGGGCTCCGGTGATGTCCTCTGTCCAGCCGGGGAACTCCTGGTACACCGGCTTCGCGTGGTGGAAGTCGGACTGGTTGACCGGGACCTCGTCGACACGGACGCCGTCGACCTCGTACGCGACGCACACCGGGATCGTCTCGAGCCCGGTCAGGACGTCGAGCTTGGTGAGCACGAAGTCGGTCACGCCGTTGATGCGTGCCGTGTAGCGGGCGATCGGGGCGTCGTACCAGCCACAGCGGCGCGGGCGGCCGGTGGTGGTGCCGAACTCGAAGCCGTTGGCGCGCAGGAACTCGCCCGACTCGTCGAACAGCTCGGTCGGGAACGGACCGGCGCCGACGCGGGTCGTGTACGCCTTGACGATGCCGATGATCCGCTCGAGCTTGCCCGGGCCGATGCCGGAACCGGTCGCGGCGCCACCGGCGGTCGCGGACGACGAGGTGACGAACGGGTACGTGCCGTGGTCGACGTCGAGCATCGTGGCCTGGCCGGCTTCGAACAGGACGGTCTCGCCACGCTCCAGGGCACGGTGGATCTCGAGGGCGGTGTCGGCGACCATCGGGCGCAGGCGCTCGGCGAACGAGAGCAGCGACTCGACGACTTCTTCGGGGTCGATCGCGCGGCGGTTGAAGACCTTGACCAGCAGGTGGTTCTTCTGGTCGAGCGCTGCCTCGACCTTCTGGCGCAGGATGTTCTCGTCGAAGATGTCCTGGATCCGGATGCCGACGCGGTTGATCTTGTCGGCGTAGGTCGGGCCGATGCCGCGACCGGTGGTGCCGATCTGGCGCTTGCCCAGGAACCGCTCGGTCACCTTGTCGACGGTGCGGTGGTAGTGCGTGATGACGTGGGCGTTGGCCGACACGAGCAGCTTCGAGACGTCGACGCCGCGGGCGCGCAGGGCGTCGAGCTCCTGGAACAGCACCTCGAGGTCGACGACGACGCCGTTGCCGATGACCGGGGTCACGCCGGGCGTCAGGATGCCGGAGGGCAGCAGGTGCAGCGCGTACTTCTCGCCGCCGACGACGACGGTGTGGCCGGCGTTGTTGCCGCCGTTGAACTTCACGACGTAGTCGATGCGGGAGCCGAGGAGGTCGGTGGCCTTCCCCTTGCCCTCGTCGCCCCACTGGGCGCCGATGATGACTGCTGCGGGCATCTGGTTCTCCTCACGTTGGCGGAGGACCGCACACGGCCGTCCGGGCCGGTGGTCCACCCGAGTCTATCGGCTGGTCACCTGCGCGTCACCCGCCGTGACGCCCTGTGGACCGTGGGCCCCTTGTCCACATCCAGCGCACCTGGGTGTCCGTCCGGATCGGTCGGAGCACGGTCGGACCCGTCCAGATCCACCAGGGAAGGAGCACGACATGAGCGGCATCGGAGACAAGGCGAAGGACTTCGCCGACAGCGACAAGGGCGAGAAGGCCACGGACGCCGGCCTCGACAAGGCGGGCGACGCGGCCGACAAGGCGACCGGCGGCGGGCACGGCGACCAGATCGGCAAGGCCGAGGACGCAGCCGACGGCAAGATCGGCAAGTGACGTCCGAGACGCCACCGACGTACAGACGGGAGGCGCGGTGCCAGCTGGCACCGCGCCTCCCGTCTGTCGGTCGGTGCGTCCCGGATCGCCCGGCCGACCCCGGATCAGCTCCGGAAGAAGTCCTGGTACGACGGGTCACCGACGGGCTGGGAGTGCCCGGGCTCGGCCAGGCGCTGCTCGATCATGGCCTGGATGACGTCCGGCGGAGTGAGTCCACGACGGCGCCACTCGACCGGGTTGGACCGGAGCTGGTTCAGCGTGTTCTGCATGAGAGCAACACTGGCACCACGTAACTAGTTTGTCTAACTACCTGTCCTGTACACGCACCGGTGAGACGTGACTCCTGCACGAACAAGAGGTGCCGAGCCCGATCCGGGCCCGGCACCTCCTGGTCACCGTGTCGAACGGCGGATCAGCGCGCCACCTTCGCGGTCGGCGTCGACGTCGCCGTGCCGTCCTGGTAGCCCGTCGCCTTCGCGACGACCGTCACCGAGATCCGGTGCCCCGCGTCCGCGGAGCCGAGCGTGTACGACGAACCCGTGGCGTTCGTCACGGCCTTGCCGTCGCGCAGCCACCGGTACGAGTAGGTGACGCCCGTGCCGTCCCACTTGCCGTGGCCCGCCTTGAGCTTCGACCCGACCTTCGGCGTGCCGGCGATCGACACCCCGCTGCCCTTCTGGAGCTGCAGGGTCGGAGCCACCCAGGTCGCGGCGACACTCTGTGCCTGGCTGCCGACCGCGTTGCCGAGGTGGAGCAGCAGGACCCGGGCACTCGCGACACCGGGCGACCGGGTGACCTGGAGCGAGCCCCGGTCGGCGAAGACGACACCCGTCGACGAGCCCTGTGCGAAGGCCAGGGGCGGCTTCGCCGGGTTGAAGGCCACCGCGGTGGTCTCGTCCACGATCGACGAACCGCTCGTGGCCGCAGCCGGAGCGTAGGCCGACTCGGTCAGGACCGAGTACGTGAACGTCGACGTCGCACCGATCAGCGCGGCATCCACCGTCAGCACCTTCACCGTGCTGTCGAAGGTGTTGACGTCCTGGCCGGGCGCACCGCCGTTGAGGGGCTGCGCGTCCACGGTCTTGCCGGTCGCGAGGTCCACCGTCGTGGCGAGGGTGGCGTCGATGGTCGCCGACTTCGCGTCGTAGACCAGGTAGTCCGGCTCACCGTCGCGGTCCGTGTCGATCAGCACCTCGACGTTGGTCACGGCGCCGGGGTTGGCGTCGGGTCCCGCGGTCTGGATGCCGAACGCCAGCGTGCCGGAGGCCTTGTCGAAGCTCGCCCCGTAGGCCCGGACGTCCGCTGCCCGGAGCGACTGCGACGCCGAACCCTCCGCGAACGTCTCCTGGGGGTCCGTCCCGCCGAGCACGAACGGCGCGACCGCCGCGTGGTACCCCGTCGTCGCCGTCCCCTGGTCGACCACCCGGCCACGAAGCGGCAGGTCGGCGGTCTTCTGGGAGCCGGTGTACGTGATGCCCGCGCCGCGGACGGCGCTCACGGGCTTCGGCGCGACGTACGTGCCGACCCGCAGCGGATCGGTCGTGGTGTCGGTCGGGGTGAAGGTGACGAGCCCGGTGGCCGCCGCGACGAACTCGCGCTGGTACCCCTTCTGGACCGACTCCTGGGTGGGGTCGATGACCCGGCGGAGGGCCGTCGGGTCGGCGATCGTGAACGTCAGGTCCACGACGGCACCCCGGCCCGGCTGGACCGTGACGCGCTTGGTGCTGAGCGAGAACGCCACACCCGGCTGGGACACCCGAGGCTGGTAGGCCACGTCGTAGGTGTGCGCGGTCGAGCTGGTGTTCTCGACGAGCAGGGACCGGGTCTCGGTGGTCTTCTCGGCGACCTCGACGACACCGAACGAGGCGGTGACGAGCTGGCCGTTCTCGACGCTGCGGACCGTGGTGTCCGCCGTGACGGCCTGCAGCGCGTCGACGCGGCCGGTGCCCTGGCGGAGCAGGGTCGCGGTGCCGTCGCCGTCCTTGACGTCGTGCGTCGCCGTGTTCATCAGCGCCGCCTTCACCTGCGGGGCGGACCAGGTCGGGTGCGACTGGAACGTCAGCGCCGCGATGCCCGCGACGTCCGGCGTGGCCATCGAGGTGCCGCTCATCGACATGCGGCCGTCACCGGTGCCGTTGGCCGCCGAGATCACGTTGACCCCGGGGCCGGCGATGTCCGGCTTGACGATGTCGGCGAACGACCCGTGCACGCCACGGCTGGTGAACGACGCGAGCGTGTTCACGGCATCCGCCTCGATGGCGACCTCGAAGCCCTTGAGCTCGTCCGCGAAGCGCACGTGCAGGGTCCCCGCCTTCGCGGTGGCCTGGAGGCTCGCCACGCTCTTCGCGGTCAGCTCGGCCCCCGGGATGGTCGCGTTGCCACCGATGCCGGATTCGAACGTGTCGAGCGTGCCCGCCAGCAGGACGCCGACGCCGCCGGCAGCCTCGACGTTGTTGAAGCGCACGGCGGAACCGCACTCGAGCGCGGCGTCCGTCCACTTCAGCCAGACGACCTTGCCCGCGATCTCCGCGGCGTCAGCGGGGCTGAACGCTGCGCAGCCGTCGATGTTCGTGGTCGGGACGACGACGTCGCCCTCGACGGGCAGGGTGCCCTTGAAGTTGGACGAGTACTGCGAGCGGTAGGTCTTCGCGACGTCGGCCGGCGCGGTGACCTGGACGCCGTCGTAGAGCGACTGGCCGGTGGCGCTCGCGGCGACGGTGAGCGCACCCTCGGCGTTGCCCGGCGAACCACCGATGTCGGTGAAGTCGTCGGCGTTGCCCGAGGCGATCACGGGGAGCACGCCGCGAGCGGTCAGTGCGTCGATCTTGGCGTTGTCGGGGTCGTCCGGTGCGCCGTAGTCGGAGCCGAGCGACAGGTTCAGGACGTTGATGTCCTTGCCCTGGGTGAGCGCCTGGCCCACCCAGTCGAGCGCGGCACCGGTGACGTCGGTCGAGCCGCCGTTGTCGCCGAAGACCTTCAGGGCGTACAGGCCGGCCTCGGGCGCGGTGCCCGGGCCGATCCACATGTCCTGCACCTGCTGCGTCGTGAGCTTGGTGTAGTCGCCGTCGAACCGCTGCTTGTCGGCGGTCAGGCCGTAGCCGGCGATCGAGCCGGACACGTGCGTGCCGTGGTCGCCGCCCTTGCCGTCGATCGGGTTGTCGTCGGGAGCCGGCACCGGGTCGTAGGTGTTCGGGTCCGTCGGGTCGGCGTTGTAGGTCGCACCGGCGAAGTCGTACCCGCCGAGGAACTTCGACGCGTCGTACAGGCTGGGGTCCGGGGCGCCGCCGCTCGCGTTCGCCAGGGCCTGCTGGTACGCCTCGGTGGTGCCGGGGCCGCCGAAGTCGGCCTGCGTGTAGTCGAGACCGGTGTCGAGGACGGCGACGTTGACGTCCTTGCCGGTGTGGCCGGTCTGCTGCCAGGCGTCGAGCGAGCGCGTGTAGACGTCGCTCGCGGCGTTCTTCGGCGTGACGCCGTCGGCACCGGGGCGCACCAGGCTCGGGTCGACGCCCGAGGGAGCGGCGTCGGCGTTCTCGTTGACCGTCGGCTCGACGATCTTCTTCGGCGTGAGCGGGATGATGCTCTCGACGTCGGAGCGCTCCGCGATCTGCCGGAACGCGTCGACGTCGGCGACGACCGCGACTCCCGGGACGGTGTACTCGGTCGAGTAGAGCTCGGCCGCCTGGGCGTCCGCGCGCTTGACGGCCGACCGCACCGCGGCGACGGTGGACTGGATCGCCTCGACGCGGTTCTTGGCTGCGGAGGACTGGGTCCGCGACTTCGTCAGGTCCCCGCCCTTCGCCTTGGCGTCCACTTCGAGGGCGCCCTGGCCGGTCGTGCGCACGAACGCGGCGACGGTCTTCGTCGGCTTGGCGTCACGGAGCGGGGCGGAGAGCTTGAGGTCGGCCACCGAGATCCCGGCCGGAGCTGCGGAGGCCGCGCCCCCGACTGCGAGACCGCCACACGCGAGTGCCGCGACGGCGATGCCGGCGGTCAGGACGCGGGTGAAGCGATGGGGTGTTGGGTTCGGGTCGGGAATCGGTGTTGCACGGTTCAAAGAGGGCACTCCAGGCTCAGTCCGTGGTTCGCATGAGATTCCTGTGAAGCTATGCGTTCGTTCTCAGGCTGGACAGTCCGCTCTTTGGGGGACTCCCCTCGTCCGGGGGACGGAACCTGTTAAGTTGCACACCTGTGTGCACGTTATTACGATGGGGTGCGTGACCACCACCGAGCAGCCCTCGCGCGCGCCCCGCCGCGACGCCACGGAGAACCGGGCAGCCCTCCTCGACGCGGCGAAGACCTGCCTGCAGCAGGACCCGGATGCCTCGATCGAGACGATCGCCGCCTCCGCCGGCCTCTCGCGTCGTGCGGTGTACGGACACTTCCCCTCGCGCGACGACCTGGTGCGCGATGTCGTGACCGCCGGCGCCGCCCGGATCGCCGCCGCCATGCCCACCACCTCGGACCTGCAGGAGCTCCCGCCGGCCGCACGCCTCGCTGCAATCGCCGTGACGCTCTGGAGCGAGGTGTCGCACGTCCGCTCGATGGCCCGGGTCGCCGTGCGCAGCCCCTTCGCCGAACCCGTCGCCGAGGTGTTCGCCCCGTTGCGCTCGCAGGTGCGCCAGGCGTGCGCGCTCGGGATCGCCGACGGCGCCATGCGGGACGACGTCGACCCCGAGACCCTCGGCCGTCTGGTCGAGGGCGCGTGCATCGCCGTCCTCGACGAGGCCACCCGTTCCGGCACGAGCGACGAGGACGGACGGCGCATGGTGGTGGTGTCGGCGCTGGGCATGGCCGGCATCGACTGGCGCACCGCGCTGCTCTCCGAACCCGCTGCTCCCGCTCCCGCTCCCGCCCCTGCCCCGAAGGACCACGCATGACGCTCGAACTCGACCACGTCGGCATCGGCGAGGAGCCCGGCGCGCCCCTGCCCGTCGTCTCCGCCGTCGCCGCCCCCGGACGCCCGGGGGTCCTCGCCGTCGAGACCGAGCAGGCACCCGTGCTCGCGTCACTCGTCGCCGGTGGCCGCATGCAGCCCGACTCCGGCCGCCTGCTGCTCGACGGCCACGAGGACCCGGCAGCCGTCCGGCGCGCGTTCGCCCTGGTCGACACCCCCGGGGTCGCCGAGCCCTTCCCCGTCATGACCCTCAAGCAGATCGTGCGCGAAGAGCTCGCGTTCGCGGGGCAGCGCCCGAACCGCGAGCACGTCGACACCGTGCTCGACGAGCTCGGACTGCGGGACTACGTCGACACCGCCGTGCAGCGGGTGCCGACCGCCGTGCGCATCCGGCTGCTCGTCGAACTCGCCCTGCTCCGCGACGGTGTGACCGGCATCGTGATCACCTCGCCCGAGCGACACGGCGGCGCCGTCGAGGACTGGTTCCAGGTGGTCCGCGACGTCGCACGACGGGGCGTGACCGTGGTCCTCGTGACCTCGAAGGCCGCCGCCACGACCGTCGAGCACCTGCTCGGCACGATCGACACGCACGACGACGTCGCGACGCAAGACGACGTCGCGACGCACGTGACGCCCCAGACCGAGGACCCCGAGGACGTGGCCCGAACCGACGGAACCGAGCCGGGCCTCCCGGCCGCTCCTTCCGTCACCGAAGCATCCGCAACCGTCCCGACGGAGGCACAGAAGTGACCACCACCTCGCTCGTCCGCGCAGAACTCGCGCGGCTCACCGCGACCCCGCTCGCACGCCTGGCGTTCATCGCGCTGATGATCGTGCCGCTGCTGTACGGCGGCGCCTACCTGTGGGCGAACCGCGACCCCTACGCGAAGCTCGACCAGATCCCCGCCGCGATCGTGAACCTCGACGCCGGCGCCACGCTGGACGGCGAGCACGTCGACTACGGCAAGGACGTCACGAAGGAGGCCATCGACGGCGCCGACTTCAAGTGGACGAAGACGAGCGCCGCCGATGCCCGCTCCGGCGTCCGGAACGGCACCTACGACTTCGTCGTCACCATCCCGCACGACTTCTCCGAGCACCTGGTGTCCGCGCAGTCCGACGACCCGACGCAGGCGAAGCTCGTCATGACGACGGCCGACACGAACTCGTACCTGGCCTCGACCATCGCCGAGCAGGCGGGCAAGACCATGCGCACCGCCGTCGCCGAGCGCGTCGGCAAGCAGGCGGCGAAGACCCTGCTCGTCGGGCTCGCCGACGTGCGGGACAGCCTCGGCGACGCCGTCGACGGGGCCGATGAACTCGCGTCCGGAACCGCCAAGGCGGACTCGGGCGCGCACCAGCTCGCCGACGGCACCGGCAAGCTGTCGTCCGGTGCGGCGCAGCTCGCGTCCGGCACGGCCGACCTGCCGTCGCAGACCCAGCAGCTGAACAGCGGGGCGCAGCAGGTGGCGTCGGGGGCGTCGACCCTGGCGTCCGGGCTGGCCAGCGCGCAGCAGCAGACGGCGGCGCTGCCGTCGCAGACGCAGCAGTTGAACAGTGGGGCGCAGCAGGTCGCGGCCGGCAACAAGCAGCTCGCCGACACGGTCGACTCGTACAGCGCCGACGTCGAGTCGCTCCGACCCCTCGACGCCGAGACCGTGATCTCGGGCATCACCGACAACCTGCCCGAGGGTGTCGAGCTCACCGAGGAACAGCAGGCTGCCCTGCAGTCGACCGTCACCGACGCCGTCACCCGGGTCAACACCGCCGGCGCCTCCGCGAAGAGCACCTACGAAACGACGAAGTCCTCGGTGGACAAGCTCCGTGACGGCTCCGCACAGGTCGCGGCCGGCACGTCGTCGCTCGCCTCCGCGGCGCCGACGCTCGCGTCCGGCATCTCCTCGGCGGCGAACGGGGCATCCACGCTCGCATCGGGGGCCGCCCAGGTGGCGGACGGCACGTCGAAGCTGGCCTCGGCCGCTCCGACGCTGTCATCCGGTGCTTCGCAGCTCGCGACCGGTGCGAAGACCGCCGACCAGGGCGCGTCATCACTCGCGTCGGGGCTCGACAAGCTCACGACCGGGTCGTCGAAGCTCGCGTCGTCGCTCGACGAGGGCCGCACGAAGATCCCGGCGTCGAACGCCTCGGAGCGTGAGTCGCAGGCCTCGGTCATCTCCGACCCGGTCAAGGTCGGGGACGACAACGTCGCCGCCGCGTCGAACTACGGTGCCGGTCTCGCGCCGTTCTTCATCTCGCTCGCGGCCTGGATCGGCATGTACGCGCTGTTCCTCATCCTCAAGCCGATCTCCAAGCGTGCGATCACGGCGGTGCGGAAGCCCCTCGCGGTGGTGTTCGGCGGCTGGCTGACCCCGGCGCTCCTCGGCCTGGTGCAGATGGTGGCGCTGTTCTTCATCGTGCGCTTCGCCCTCGACCTGAACGTGGTGCACGTCGGCGGCACGATCGGCATCATGGTGCTGGCCTCGGCGACCTTCGCGGCGATCATCATGGCGCTCAACGTGCTGCTCGGATCGGTCGGGCAGTTCCTCGGCCTGGTGCTCATGCTCGTGCAGCTCGTCACCGCCGGCGGGACGTTCCCGTGGCAGACGCTGCCGGGGCCGTTGGCGGCGCTGCACTTCGCGTTGCCGATGACGTACTCGGTCGACGCGATCCGGCAGACGATGTACGGCGGGAACCTCGGCGCCGCGTGGTCCGACGCGGGCGTGCTGCTCTGCTGGCTGCTCGGGGCGCTCCTGGTGTCCTTCGTGGTCACGGCGCGGCAGACCCGTTCCCGCACGCTGCGCGACCTGCGCCCGAGCCTGATCGGGTAGCGGGCGCGGGCGCCGCGCGGCACGCTTCGTGAGCAGAAGAGGTCGGGTGACATCAGGTCACCCGACCTCTTCTGCTCACGAAGTGCGTTCGCCGAGCGGCTGGTGCACCATCCCACCGCCGAGGGTGCGCAGGTCGTCCGTCGGCAGGGCCGCACGGGCGTCCGCGTCGAGCACTGCGGACGCGTCGTCGAGGGGGTGGAACCCGATGCGCTCCCCGGCGGACAGGTCAGCCGGCGACCCGGTGTTCCGCGACAGGGCCCAGACCACGTGGTGCCCGGGATCGCGGAGCGCTACGGTCGCGAGCACCAGGCGCGTCAGGTCGTCGGGCGAGGTCCACGTGAGCAGCCCCCGGGTCGTCGGCGGCAGCGCCCCGAACGCACCGATCCGCGCGGACACGATCGACATCTCGTACCGATCGGCGAACAGGCTGCCGAGCAGTTCCATCGCCGCCTTCGTCACGCCGTAGTACGTGTCCGGACGGGGCAGCCGGTCGCCGGGCACGCTCCCCGGCTGGTCGAGGGGTTCGGGCACCAGCCCCACCGCGTGGATCGAGCTGGCCTGCACGACCCGGAGCACCCCGGCGGCGGCCGCCCGTTCGAGCACGTTCTTCGTGCCGGTCAGGTTCGCCGCGATCAGGTCGTCCCAGGCAGCCTCGGTCGGGATGCCCGCCAGGTGCACCACGGTGTCGACCCCGGCGAGCGCATCGTCCAGCGCTGCCGGGTCGTTCACCGAACCGGGCACGAACCGTTCCCCGGCGACGATCGGATCGTGGGGCCGCTGTTCGTCGAGCAGCACGAGGTCGTGTCCCGCGGACCGCAGTCGAGGACGCAGGGCGCTCCCGATCCGACCCGCGGCTCCGGTGATGAGCAGCGTCGCCATGCCGCGGACGCTACCCCCGGCGCGCGAGCAGCGACCTCAGGTGTGCGACCGCGCCGAACGCCGGGGTGTCGAGGTCGGACTTCGTCCACCGGACGACCGCCCAGCCGACTCGTTCCATCTCGCGGTAGCGGCGGAGGTCACGGCCCCACTGCTCGGCATCGGTCCGGTGGTGGTCACCCTCGTACTCGATGACGATGCGCTGCTCCGGGTAGGCCAGGTCGACACGGCCGACGAACCGACCGTCTTCGTCGAGCACGTCGACCTGCAGGTCGGGCTCGGGCAGCCCCGCGCGGACGATCGCCAGCCGTGCTCTGGTCTCCTGCGGCGACCCGGCACCCACCCGCACGAGCCCGAGCGCCACGCGCAGTCGTCGGACACCCGATCGCGCGCCCGCCAGGGCGACGGCGGCAGCGAGGTCGTCGATCGTCGTCCCGCACCGTCGTTCCGTGACGATGGCGTCCCCGAGTACGACGAGCTGGTCGACCGAGAGCACGGCACCGCAGTCCACCCACAGCGCCGCGGGCGTGCTCGTCGGCATCCCCCACCGCTCCGTCACCCGGGCACGGTCCGGTGTGATGCGGTGCCCGACGACCCCGCGGCGGCGCGGTTGTGCGATCGGCACGGGACTCGTGACGTGCACCGGTCCGTCGTCGGCGAACGGGACCGGCAGCTGCCAGAGGACCGCCGCCGAGACGTGACTGATGAACTGCCCGGGAACCAGGACCGGCCGGAACGCCCGGATCCGGTGGACCGGGTCGGGCGGACGGTCACGTGCCCATCGGATGGACCGGGTCGGCAGGATCAGGTCACGCCGTCGGAGTCGTTGCCGGGAGACGCCCAGGCGGTCGGCGGCACCGACGTCGAACGTGCGCCCGCGCAGCGGTGTCGGAAGTGGTCGTGCTCGCATGACCACCACGTTCGCGCCCCGCGCCCACCGCCTGCGCGCCGAACGCGACTTCTGTGCACAGCGCACCCCGGGCCTCCCGTGTGGAGGACCAGCCACGCGCAGATCGTGAGCAGAAATGGTCGGGTCGCCGCCCCGCACCCGACCATTTCTGCTCACGAAGCGAACCGCGACCCCACCACGACCCCGCCCGGCCCATGTCACGTCAACCGCTACGATCGACGCACGAGCCAACGGAGGTCGAAGCGCATCATGGGAGACGGCAAACCCGCGACCATCTACGACGTCGCCGCACGCGCCGGGGTCTCGAAGTCCCTCGTCTCCCTCGTGCTGCAGCGCTCCCCCCGGGTCAGCGACCAGCGCCGGGCCGCCGTGCTCAAGGCCATCCAGGAACTCGACTACCGCCCGTCCACCGCGGCCGTCTCCCTCGCCGGCACGCGCAGCCGCACGATCGGCGTGGTCCTCGACGACTTCCGCAACCAGTGGTTCGTGGACCTGCTCACCGGCCTGCGCGAGAGCCTGCAGGACCAGGGACACCGGCTCGTGGTCGCCGACCGGTTCCTCAACACGGGGCTCGATGCCTCTCCGGTGGAGGGCTTCCTCTCGATGCGCGTCGAGGGCATCGTGATCGCTGGCGAGCCCACCACGGACCTCGCGATCCCGGCCTCGATGCCGCTCGTGATCGCCGGCGGCCGGGTCGCGATCCCCCGTGCCGACACCGTGGCGAACGACGACCACGCCGGTGGCGGCATCGCGGCGCAGCACCTGCTCGACCTCGGCCACACCCGCCTCGGGTTCGTCGGCGCGAGCTCGGCGGCCTCGGCCGAACGCCAGGCCGGGTTCGCGCAGGCCGCGGCGGCACGCGCGTCCGTCGTCACGACGGTGCTGCCGGGCGAACCCACCGAAGAGGCCGGTTCCCGCGCCCTCGGCATGCTCCTCGACGAGCACCCGGACGTCACCGCGGTCTTCGCCGCGAACGACGTGATGGCCCTCGGCGCCCTGTCCGAACTCGCCGAACGCGGGTTGCGCGTGCCCGAGGACGTCTCCGTCATCGGGTACGACGACACCCCGGTGGCCGCGATGCGCTACGTCGGCCTGACGAGCATCGACGACCGCAGCGTCGAGATCGGCCGCGGCGCCGGCGAGCGCCTGCTGGCCCGGATCGCCGATCCACGGATCGCTGCCACGGAACTCCTCGTCGAACCCCGTCTGGTCGCGCGCCGCACCACCGCCGCGCGCTGACGGGGCAGCCCGGACTCCGGCCTGGAGGCCCGACCTGCCTCCGCCCCGCCCGCTTCGTGAGCAGAAATGGTCGGGTTCAGGGCCCGTGCCCGACCTTTTCTGCTCACAAAGCCGCGCCGGGCAACTCCGCGTGCTGGACGACCCAGCTGTGCATGACGATCGCCGCGGCGGCCGACGCGTTGATGCTCCGCGTCGACCCGAACTGCGTGATCTCCAGGTGTGCGTCGGCACCGGCGACCGCCTGCTCGGTCAGCCCGGGGCCCTCCTGCCCGAACAGGAACACGCAGCGCTCCGGGATCGTCGCGGTCTCGATGCGCTCGGCACCGGGGGTGTTGTCGATGGCGACGACGGGACGCTGTTCCTCGGACATCGCGGCGAGGAACGCCTCGACGTCGGGGTGGTACCGGACGTGCTGGTACCGGTCGGTGACCATCGCCCCGCGCTTGTTCCACCGGCGTCGTCCGATGATGTGCACGGTGCCGGCCAGGAAGGCGTTGGCGCTCCGCACGATCGACCCGATGTTCAGGTCGTGCTGCCAGTTCTCGATCGCCACGTCGAACGCGTGCCGGCGGGTGTCGAGCTCGGCGACGATCGCGTCCATCGACCAGTACCGGTAGCGGTCGAGCACGTTCCGGGAGTCCCCCGCGGCCAGCAGCTCCGGGTCGAGCCGCGGGTCGTCGGGCCAGGGTTCCGGGTGCGGCCCCACCCCGTTGGTCGTCAGCTCGTGCGACGGTTCGGGCGCTGTGGTCACCCGACCAGCGTACGGCCGAGGTCAGGCGGTGCGCGCCGGGTGGTCGATGCGCGACTCGATGCCGGCGATCAGGATGTCGAGGCCGAGCGCGAACCGGTCGTCGTAGGAGTGCTCGCCGAGGATCTCGCCCACCAGCCGGTGCCGCTCGGGGCGTCCGGCCTCGGAGTCCCCGCGCCCGACCTGCACCCCGGCGTGCCCGACCACGAAGTCGTAGACGACGAAGAAGGCGTACATCGCCTCGGCCGGCGGCAGTCCGGCGTCCTGCAGGGCACCGACGACCTTCGCCACGACGGCGTCGGACTCGGTCGAGGCGAGCGGGGCGCGCTGGCTGTGCGACTCGAGCACGAGCGGGTGGGTGCACATCAGGTCGCGGAACGTCGTGGCGAAGGTGCGGACGACGGCGTGCCACTCGTCCGGCCAGACGAAGGTCGCGGTGAACTCGTCGACGGTGCGGCGGACGAGTTCGGCGTGCAGGTCGTCGAGGCCGCCGATGGTCCGGTGCACGGTCATCGGGGCGACGCCGAGCCGCACGCCCAGTGCCCGGAAGGACAGGCGGTCGAGGCCGTCCTCGTTCGCGATGGTCGTGGCGGCGTCGATCACCTGCTCGCGGGACAGCACGTTGGGGCGGCCCCGGCGTCGTCGCGGCGTCACCTCGAGCTCCGTCTCCGACACCGGAGTGGGTCGGGGCGCGGTGGACGGGGTTCCGGGTTCGACGAGCACGAGGGGGCCTCCTTGATTCGGTACGTGTCCCGAAAAGCGTAGGGCAAAAGCCGACCGCGGTTCGGTGTCTCGACCATCTCGGGTCTGGCAGCAGCGCGCAAGAGCCGCTCCGGGCCTCCCGGCCCTTTCTGAGCGGACCGTCAGTGGGGCCGCG
Source organism: Curtobacterium sp. MCLR17_039 (assembly GCF_003234745.1). NCBI lineage: Bacteria > Bacillati > Actinomycetota > Actinomycetes > Micrococcales > Microbacteriaceae > Curtobacterium > Curtobacterium sp. MCLR17_039. The sequence continues at coordinate 200,875 of NZ_QKTF01000004.1, read as the reverse complement.
GCGACTGCCTCGCCGCGGCCCCACTGCTCAGCGCTGGCTCGATCCGCGGGTGCGACGTCTGCGCGCCGCGAGGAGGCCACCCAGGGCTAGGAGCAGCACCGCTGTCACCGCCGCCAGTCCGAGTCCGTCGGCTCCGGTGAACGCCAGTCCGCCGCGTGCCGGGCCGCGGGATCCGTCGCCGGTACCCGCCGCCTCCGCGTCGTCACGGCCGCCGGGTGTTCCCGAAGACCCGGCATTCCCGGCATTCCCGGGATGTCCGGGCGTGCCGGGCACTCCCGGGCCACCTGGCGTCACCGGCGGTCCGGTCGGTGTCTCCGCTGCGGGCAGGAGCCCCGCGTCGACGGTGCGGTCCTGTTCGATGTGCTCGAGCTGGCCCTCGTCGGAACGGATCGCGGCGAGTTCGACGGGGGCGGTCACGCCGGAGGCGTCGGCGTCGGAGTCGATCGCGCGGTCGTCGCCGACGAGCTCCTTCGTGAACTCCCGACCGTCCGGTGCCGTCCAGTGCACGCTGTACGAGCCGGGGCGCAGGTCGTCGAAGGTGTACTCGCCGTCGCCGTTCGTGGTGGTGGTCCGGCGCACGGCGTCGCCGCGGTCGTCCGAGCCGGTGAGGCGGACCGAGACGTCCGCGATGCCGGCTTCGTCGTCGTCCTGCAGACCGTCGCCGTCCTCGTCGGACCACACGAAGTCGCCGATCGAACCGGCCACGACGGTGACCGTCGCCGGGTTGGACTGGACCGGGAGCGCGAGGTTCGAGGCGCGGAGGCCGAACCGGTTCGTGTACGCGTCACCGTCGCGCTGGCCCGCCGTCGCGACCACGACCCGGTGTGTGACGGTCTCGCCCACTCCCACGGGGGCGGTCCGCAGGATGCGCGCAGCCGTGACGTCCGCGAGCCCGGCGGGGCACCCCTCGGTGCCGAACGCCGACGCCGAGCACCAGGTGGTGGTGCCACCAGCCTGGTTCGACGGGTCAGCGGCGTCGAGCACGACGTCGCGCGGGTCGCGGCTCGTGTAGCGGACGCGCTCACCGGCTGCGGCGGCGACCGCGATGGGCTCGGCGAGCCCGACCGTGCCGTGGAAGGTGGAGTTGCGGGTGTCCCCCCGGTACGGAAGGACGTCGATGACGTCCAGCCCGTCGATCGGGGTGGCGTCGATGTTCGTGTACCCGAGGTCCCACTCCAGGTGGTCCCCCGACACGACGACCGGCTCGACGGCGGTCTTCTCGACGCCGACCCCGCCGGTGGCGACGACCTGGACGGCGCGCTGGGCGTTGCGGAGGGCCTGCGGCGACTTGTCCGTCGGCGAAGCGATGTCCGTCACGTTGGTGATCGCCCCCGCCGGGGCGAGCTTCGAGACCGCGGCGGTGTACGTGATCGGGTCGATCGCCTCGTTCGGCCGGACCGCGGTCGTCCAGGTGAGACGCTGGACGTCGTTGCCGTCATCGTCCTTCGTGGTGTCGATCTCCGGCACCTCGGAGGCGCTGCCGGCGACGTAGGTCACGTGGTTCGGCAGCACGTCCCGCACCGTCACGGAGGTCTCCTTCCCCGTGGTGTTGCCGTTCGTGAGCGACGGGTACAGGGCGTAGTCGACGGTGTCGCCGGCGACGGTGAAGGTGGTCTCGTCGGGGGTGTCGGCCGCGTCGTGGCCCGGGTCGACGATCTTCTTCTGGATCCGGGCGAGGTTCTCGGTGAGGATGACGCTGTCGGACAGGGGACCGGCACCGAGGTCCGCGTCGGACCAGACGTCGTGCGCCCAGCGCTCCGAGCGGTCACCGAACCACGCGTGACCGAAGTCGTAGGCCCGCGTGCCGTCCGCGGCGTCCTCGGTGGTGACGTAGCTGTAGAGCGTGCCGTCACTGCCACCGGGGACGTCACCGGTCGCGCGGACCGCTCCGACGGCGTCGATGCCGCCGGGGACGTCTTCCGGCTGGTCGTACCAGGGGCCGTCCTCGTCGTCGCAGGTCGCCTTCTGGCCCGCGGAGGGAGCGGTCATGTCGTACGCGGCGTACTGCACCTTCGCGCTGGTCATGCCGCTGGTGAACGCCGCGACCCCGCCGCCGCCGACGCGGGTGACGTGCTGCGTGTCGCGGTCGAAGGTGTCGCAGAGGATCGCGTTCTCGAACGACGCCAGCCCCCTGTTGGAGGCGCTGACGTCGCTCCGGAGCAGCGTGCCCGGGGTGGCCCACGGGTCGCCGTCGCGAGCAGAGCCCCGCTCGACGGCCTGCCCGTCGCCGATGACCCGGAGGAGCCGCTTCTGCGCGGAGCCGTCTGCGTACTCGAGGACGTTGCGCTCGGCGGAGTTGTCACCCGTCGGTTCCGTGCCGCCGGGGAAGTTCGGCGCTCCGCTGACGGACGTGGTCTGCAGCGGCGTGAAGGTGTTGACCGACTCGACCGAGGTCCCGGTCGGAGGGTTGCGCATCCAGAGGCTGATGTAGCCGCTCACGAAGTAGGGCTTGGCGCCGCCGGCGATCGGCCCGTTCGTGAGGCTCCTCGAGGGGACGTGCTCGGGGTCCGTGACCGTCCCGGTGATCGTGACGTCGACCGCCCGGCCGGGGGCCGACTGCTCGCAGGAGAACGCACCGGAGTCCGTGACCGCTTGCTCGCCGCCGCCGCTGCCGCCGGGCAGGCCGCCCATCCGCCAGTCACCCGGCTCGTTCGGGCCGCAGACTGGGTTGCCGCCGTTCCACAGGACCGCATCGGAGGGCACGGCGCCGAGGATCCGGGAGAGGTCGTCCGCGAACGTCATCGGGCCGGCGCTCTTCTCGAACCCGAGGAGCCCCTGTCCGGGCACGAGCGGCTGCCAGTCCACGGCGATCGGGTAGATCAGCTGCAGCCCCTTCGTCGTTCCGTCCGGACCGGTGACGTCGGTCCGGAGCGATGACGCGTGGACGTTCTTGCTTAGGTTGTAGCGCGCGGCTGCGGACACGGTGACGGCGTCGGCGACCGCGGTGGCGGTCCCGTTCTCGGCTTCGTCCGCGGTGGCGGTCACCGGGACGGCGATCGTGTCGCCGTTCTGCAAGTCACCCGAGACGCCCAGGACGATCGACACGAAGACCGTCCGGCCTTCTCCCAGCGTGCCGATGTTGCAGGTCAGCACGGCCCCCGAGATCGCCGAACCCGGGCCGACGCAGATGGTCGGGACCCCTGCCCACGACGTGCCGGCGGGGGCGGTCACGGTGAAGCGTTCGTTCGTGCTGGTGCCGTCGTTCGAGTTGAGGGAGACGCGGTACGTGACCGCGTCCATCGTGCGGACGATGCCGTTCTTCTCACTCGCGTCGCCACCAGCGCCGTCCGTCGGGGTGAAGGGGCCGTTGCCGTCCTTCGTGACGTCGATCGCGACGGCCACCGTGCTCTGCGGCGCGGCGGATGCGGTGCCGCCGGGTGCTTCCGGCTCGCTCGCCACCACCGGGGCGGTCGGCAGGGCAAGACCGAGGACGACGCCAGCGGTGGCCAGGGTCGACACGGCGATGCGCGCTCTACTTCGAGATCGCATGGGTCTCCTTGTTCTCGCGAGGCTGATGTCCCGCAGATCGTCGGGACGAGAACCGCCCCAACAGGCAGCGTACGCACACATTGCATGCCACATCGATTATTCATGTTCTGAATATCGCTGATGGTGATTGTCGAGCCCGGGACGGTGGGCGCGAACCCCCGCGCAGTAAGGTGAGGCCCATGGCGACCCGAGACGATGTCGAGTGCTGGCTGACCGACATGGACGGCGTGCTCGTCCACGAGAACCAGGCGCTCCCCGGCGCCCCGGAGCTCATCCAGCAGTGGCTCGACGACGGCACCGAGTTCCTCGTGCTGACGAACAACTCGATCTTCACGCCGCGCGACCTCAGCGCCCGGCTCCGCGGCTCGGGCCTGCACGTGCCCGAGGAGCGGATCTGGACGAGTGCGCTGGCAACCGCGGACTTCTGCAAGTCACAGATGCCCGGCGGCTCGGCGTTCGTCATCGGCGAGGCCGGCATGACGACCGCTCTGCACGAAGCCGGGTTCATCATGACCGAGACCGCTCCCGACTACGTCGTCGTCGGCGAGACCCGCAACTACTCGTTCGAGGCGATCACCAAGGCCGTCCGGCTCATCCGCGCCGGCGCCCGCTTCATCGTGACGAACCCCGACGCCACCGGCCCGAGCGCCGAGGGGGTCCTGCCGGCGACCGGCGCCATCGCCGCGATGATCGAGAAGGCCACCGGCAAGCAGCCCTACGTGGTGGGCAAGCCGAACCCGATGATGTTCCGCTCCGCGATGAACCGGATCGGGGCGCACTCCGAGAACACCGGCATGATCGGCGACCGCATGGACACCGACGTGCAGGCCGGCATCGAGGCGGGGCTGCACACCGTGCTCGTGATGACGGGCATCAGCGACCAGGCGGAGATCGACCGGTACCCGTTCCGCCCGAGCGAGGTCATCTCCGGCGTGCACGAGCTCGTGCGCACCGAGCCCTTCGAGGTCGAGCTCTAGCGCAGGGCGAACGAAGTCACCCGGAACCGCACGTCGTACGGCCCGGGTGACTTCTCACACCGCGATCTCTCGGACCACTCAGACCTCTCGACGGCGACGGCGCAGCCAGACCGCCAAGAGCATCACGGCCCCCGAGCCGAAGACGCCCAGGGCGATCGCGACCGTCCGTGCGATGTCCGCCCCCGTGTACGCCAGGTCGGCCGGCAACGGTGCGACGACGAACCGGGCCTCGACCTCGTTGGACCGCACCTCCACGGCACCTCGAGGACCCACGGCCCCGTCTTCGCGCGCCACCGAACCAATCGCGACCGCTTCGAACAGGACGTGACCGACGGTGACGTCGCCGTCGGTCACCTGACGCGGGGTGCTCGCAGTGCACGCGGTCTGCTCACCGGGGGCGAGCTCCTCGGCTCGGCAGGTGATCACACCGGCCTCCACGCTCTGGACCGAGATCGAACGGGCGACCAGGTTGCTCGTGTTCGTCACCTCGTAGGTCGACGCGATCTCGTCGCCGGATCGCACCGGTTTGCCGTCACTCGGCGTCCAGGCTCCTTCGAGGAACAAGGCCGAGCGTGCATCGAGGCCGACCGTGACGGAGTCGTCCGCCGTCACGGACTCACCGTTCGGGTCCTTGCCGCTCGCGGTCTCGATGAACTCGACGGCCCCGAGCTCGATGTCGTCTTGCGTGAGGGCATGGTCGGGCACCGTGCACGAGGTCGATCCGCCGGGCACGAGCGGTTCCGCGGAGCAGGTGACGGCGAGCTCGGGCCGATCCTGGATCGCAGCGCCGATCTCCTTGAGCGTCGTGTTGCCGGTGTTCGTCACCGTGACAGCGACCTCCACCGAGTCTCCCGCAGCGGGAACGTCGTGCTCCGACGACGCGAGGTTCGCCGTGATCGAGGTGGACACACTCGGCACCTGGCGAAGCGTGACCGTGTCGTCGTCCTCAGCGTTCACGGTGCGACCGTCCGGAGCGATCCCGACCGCACGGTCGGAGAACACGATGCTTCCGCGGTCGATGTCGTCTTGCGTGAGGGCATGGTCGGGCACCGTGCACGAGGTCGATCCGCCGGGCACGAGCGGTTCCGCGGAGCAGGTGACGGCGAGCTCGGGCCGATCCTGGATCGCAGCGCCGATCTCCTTGAGCGTCGTGTTGCCGGTGTTCGTCACCGTGACAGCGACCTCCACCGAGTCTCCCGCAGCGGGAACGTCGTGCTCCGACGACGCGAGGTTCGCCGTGATCGAGGTGGACACACTCGGCACCTGGCGAAGCGTGACCGTGTCGTCGTCCTCAGCGTTCACCGTGCGACCGTCCGGAGCGATCCCGACCGCACGGTCGGAGAACACGATGCTTCCGCGATCGATGTCGGCCTGCGTGAGGGCATGGTCCGGCACCGTGCACTCGACCCTGTCCGTCGGTGCGAGCTCGTCCTGCGGGCAGCTGACCCCTGCGCCCACCAGACCCGGCATCGTGACCGCCACGTCGTGCAGCGTGACGTTCCCGATGTTCGTTGCGGACAACCGCAGCTCGACCGGGAGGCCCGGAACCGGCATGTCAGTCGCTTCGAGGGTCGCAGAGACTGAGGTCCCGATCGCCGGAGCGGACGCCGTGGTCGGCTGCGAAGCGGAGTCCGTGGCTTCGACCTCTGCACCGAGGGGCGATCGTGCGGTAGCACCGACCTCGTCATCGATGTGCCCCCGGTCGATGTCCGCCTGGACGACACGACGGGACGGCGTGGCACAGTCCGTCGACGCGCCAGGGGCGAGGTCGTCAGCCTCGCAGACGACGACACCGTTGGTGCCCTCGACCTCGAGCCCGGTCACGGGGAGCGCCCCTGCATTGGTGACGCGCTGTGCGAACGCGATTCCTTCACCGAGATCGGCCACCGCATCGCTGCTTCCGCTGAGGACGGGACGGTCCTCGACGACGAGCTCGTTCTGCTCGGGCAGGAACGTGATGCTCGCGGTCTCGGGCAGGTCGATCCCGGTGTGGTCGTTCACCGTGTCGGCACCGATCGAGTAGGTACCCGCCGTTGTCGATGTCACGTCGACCGTGACCGTGCAGGAAGCTGCCCCAGCGGCGAGCCCACCCGAGACAGTGACCGTCGACGAGCCCCCATCCGCCGCGACATCGGCTTGTGCGCAGGTGGTCTCGGCACGCGGGTCGGCCGACAGCACGAGGTGGTCCGGCAAGGTGTCCGAGAAGGACCAGCCCGACTTCGCACCGTTCTCGGACGTGTTCTGCACGGTGAACGTCAACCGTGCGGACTCGCCGACGAACGGAGTGGTCCCGTCGAATGCGTTCGCGAGACGCGGTGTGGCGTCGTACATCGTGACACCGTCGATCGCTCCGTCGTTCCCCGAGAAGTTCCCCTGCCGGTTCCGCATCGTCCAGCCGACCGCGTCGTTCGAGACCAGCAACGCTGCATCAGCGACGAAGTGTCCCCCGCGGACCTGGTGCCCACCGACCGAGTACGCCTTGGTCCCCGCAGTGGTGCACGGGTCGATCGCGGAATCGGTGACGGGACGCTCTCGCCCGCCGTCGACGAGGGAGAACACGAGCGACGGGTGGGCGAAACCGCTGCACGCCGACGCGGCGGCATCGACTCCGAAGGAGATGAACCGGTCGGTGCCGCCGATCGGGACGTCGCGCACTGACCCGACTTGCACACTGCCCGGCGTGGTGGACCGGTCCCAGGTCCAAGCGCTGACGGCGTGGTTCGTGCGTGGGTCCCCACCGTTGATCTGGCCGAGCACGTAGGCGAGTTCGCCCACACTCCCCTGGTCGCTGTGACAGGTCGGCGCGGTCGGCGCGACGAAGTTCGTGACGATGCCGTTGCACTGCGCCGCGCTGACCCACTCGGGGTCGGCGCGGTACTTGACACCGTTCAGCCCCACGTACTGGGTGAGGAGCATCGTGGAGGAGCCGACTCCCTGCTCGAAGTCCTCGCTGAAGATCACCTTCGGAGCAGAGCCGCTCGCGGACTTCGCGCCGTCCGCAGCCGGTGGGACAGCTCCGGCTCGCGGCAGTTGCACCTCGGCATGCGCGCCGGCGGCGGTCAGCGACAGTCCGGCCGTGATGGTCGCAGCGACGGCCAACAACGCCGACCACCGTTTCCAGGCTCCAGCGCCCTGTGGCGATGTCATCGGTCTCCTTCAGGTCTTCGTCCGCGCATGCGCTCGGACGGGGGCTCGCGGACGATCGACGGATAGTCCATGCAACATTTTACATTCCTTATTGCAAGACGCAATCCCACGGAGGCGGGTCGCCCTGGTGACGATCGGGTGAACAGAACCGTTCCGCGGTGAACGACGGGAAAACTGCCGCGCGGGCGACCCTAGGGTTGCCCTGGGCAGGGCCAAAGTGGCTCTGATCAGGGTTTTCTGTGAATCGCTACAGAATGGGGTCATCGGTGCCGATGTCGGTTCGTGCCACGACGGCAGTGGTCGTCGGCGCGCTCGGAGCGCTCGTGGGGACCGCGATCGTCGCGCCGCACCTGGTCCCCTCGTCGGCGCCGCACACGGCGGCGGCCTGGGTGCAGGCCGGCACCGACGCCTGCGGTGCGGGGTGGCCGGCGAGTCCGGACCGCGCCCTCGCCGGCCCGCACACGTTCCGGATCCACAACACGTCCGTCGCCGGGATCGAGGTGCAGCTGGTCGACCCCACGAGCGGCGCGGTCTACCTCGACGCGGAGGGGCTGGGGGCGGGCGCGACGCACGACTACGGCGTCCGACTCCCGCGCGGCCAGTACCGCTTCCGTTGCCTGCCCGCCGACGCGAACCCGAGCACCGGACCGGTCGTCCACCTGCGCGGTGCCGCCCACGTCAGCGACGAGACCCCGGGGATCGTCCCGGTCACCCGCGACGACCTGATCCCCGCTGCGAAGTCCTACGGCACCTGGATCGAGAGCCGCCTGCCGGCGCTGCTCGACGACGTGCGTGCGCTCGACGCCGACGTCCGTGCAGGCGACGTCCGGGCGGCACAGCGGGACTGGCTGGTCGGTCACCGCGAGTACGAGCAGCTCGGAGCCGCCTACGGGGCGTTCGGCGACGACGACACCGCGATCGACGGCGTCCCCGCAGCCGGACGGACCGCGCTCGACGACCCGCACCTGGCCGGGTTCCACCGTGTCGAGGCACTGCTGTGGTCGGGCGGCCCCAGCAGCCGTGCCGTCGCGCCGGCCGACGCCCTGGTCGCCGCGGTCGCGCACCTGCGCCGGACGTTCCCCACCCAGCGGGTCGACCCGCTCGACGTCGGCCTGCGCGCGCACGAGATCCTCGAGAACGCGCTGCGCTTCGAGGCGACCGGGGCCACCGACGCCGGCAGCCACACGGCTCTGGCCACGATCGACGCGAACATCAGCGGGACGGAACACGCGCTCGAGCCGCTCCGGCCGATCCTGCGGAGCCGCTATCCGGGGTTGCCCGCCACCGATCGTGCGCTGGCGGCCCTCCGCGCCGACGTCGGATCGCACCGACGGACCGACGGCAGCTGGGACACCCTCGACGGCCTCGGCCGCACCGACCGCGAGCACCTCGACGCCGACCTCGACGCCGCACTCGAGCGACTCGCGCCCGTCGCCGCCATCTGCGACCCGAGGAGGACCTCGTGACCGAACGACCGCAGCACCAGAGCCCGCAGGGGCACCAGATCCAGCAGGACCCCCGGCGCCGGCAGCACCCACGCGGGATGGACGCGGCGACGTACCGACGGATGGCCGAGGCGCACGCCAGCCTCGGGCTGTCCGCCGACGGCAACGCGTGCCCGGCCGGTGGTCCGGACGACCGGAAACCGTCGACCCCGGGAACCCGCGGGCTCGGCCGTCGCGCGTTCCTGACCAGCGCGGTCGCGGCCGGTGCCGGAGCCGCCGCGGCGGCGGCAGCGAGCCTGACCGCCGGGGGCGGGACGGGCCTCCAGGCAGCAGCCGCGACCACCGGCGGTGCCGACGCGGCCTCGTACGCGTTCCACGGCGCCCACCAGGCCGGGATCAGCACACCGGCGCAGCGACAGTCGGCGTTCCTGGCGTTCGACGTGACCGCGGCCAGCCGCGGGGACCTGGCCGACCTGCTCCGGACGATCACCGAGCGGGCCCGTTTCCTCACCCGCGGCGGCACGCCCGCCGACGTCGGGATCACCGCGCCGCCGGCCGACTCCGGTGTGCTCGGACCGGAGGTCGCGGCCGACGGGCTCACCGTGACGGCGAGCGTGGGTGCCTCGCTGTTCGACCACCGGTACGGTCTGGTGGGGCAGCGCCCGGCGCGGTTGCGGACGATGGAGGACTTCCCGAACGACGACCTCGATCGGTCGATCTCGGACGGCGACCTGCTGCTCCAGGTGTGCGCGCACAACACCGACACGGTCCTGCACGCCGTCCGCGACATCGCCCGGGCCACCCGCGGCGGCATGCAGGTGCGCTGGCGGCAGGACGGTTTCGCCTCGCCGCCGCGCCCCTCCGGCACCCCGCGCAACCTGCTCGGGTTCAAGGACGGCACGGGCAACCCCTCCACCGCGGACCGAAGCGTGATGGACGACCTGGTCTGGACCCGCGGCGGACAGGACGGCGAACCCGACTGGGTCACCGGGGGCAGCTACCACGTCGTGCGGACCATCCGGATGTTCGTCGAGTTCTGGGATCGCGTCTCGCTGCACGAGCAGGAGAACATGATCGGCCGCCACCGCGACTCCGGTGCCCCGCTCACCCGCAGCGGCGAGTTCGACGACCCGCGGTACCAGGACGACCCGACCGGTGACGTGATCCAGATGGACGCGCACATCCGGTTGGCGAACCCGCGCACGGCCGAAGCCCGTGCGCAGCAGATGCTCCGACGCCCGTACAACTTCGACAACGGCACCGACACGAACGGCGACCTCGACATGGGCCTGTTGTTCGCCTGTTTCCAGGCCGACCTGGAACGGCAGTTCGTCGCCGTGCAGAAGCGCCTGGTCGACGAGCCCCTCGTCGACTACGTGTCGCCGGTCGGTGGCGGCTACTTCTTCGCCCTGCCCGGGGTCCGCCACGCGGACGACTGGCTGGGCCGTCGACTGTTCGCACGCACCTGACCGGGCCCGCCGGCCCCACTGCTTCCCCATCCCCACCGTCCCGACCAGTGAGAGGTTCCTCGTGTTCCGACCTTCCGAACGACGCATCCAACAGGGCGCGCTCGCCATCATGGCCCTGGCGGCCGTCGCGGGGACGGCCATCGCCATCCCGCAGTCGGCGTCCGCCGCGGACAACTCCCTGCGGACCACCACCCCCGTCAAGCACGTCGTCGTGATGTACGACGAGAACGTGTCGTTCGACCACTACTTCGGCACCTACCCGAAGGCCGCGAACACCGACGGCACCCGTTTCACCGCGGGGCGCGGCACGCCGACGGTGAACACGCTCGCGTCCTCCGGCACCCTGACGAAGAACCCGAACGCCTACGCGCCGTCACGGTTGACGCCGGCCCAGGCGCTCACCTGTGACCAGAACCACAACTACCTGCCCGAGCAGAAGGCCGTCGCCGGTGGCGCCATGGACAAGTTCGTCGAGAGCACCTCGGTGGACACCTGCACGGGGCTGTACGGGTCGCCGGGCCTGACGATGGACTACTACGACGGCAACACCACCACCGGGCTGTGGAACTACGCCCAGAACTACGCGATGAGCGACAACGCCTGGGACACCGGCTTCGGCCCCTCCACCCCCGGAGCGCTCAACCTGATCAGCGGCAACACCCACGGCGGCACGGGCGTGGACTCGGTCACCGGCGCCACGGTGCCGACCTCGACCTCCGTCGTCGCGAAGGACGCCGCGGGCCAGGGCACCGTCACGGCCGACCCGGACCCCGCCTACGACGACTGCTCCGACAAGGACCGCACGTCGACGTCGAACCTGGTGAAGATGTCGGGCAAGAACATCGGCGACCTGCTCAACGCGAAGGGGGTCACCTGGGGCTGGTTCCAGGGTGGCTTCGCCCCGACGACGGCGTACGCGGGCACCGGCACCCTCGCCAAGTGCGACGCCACCACGACGAACGTGGGCGGGTCGGTCAGCAACGACTACTCGCCACACCACAACCCGTTCGCGTACTACGCGTCGACGTCGAACCCGCACCACCTCGCGCCGACGAGCGACCGCATGATCGGCTCCACCGACCGGGCGAACCACCAGTACGACCTGTCCTCGTTCGACACGGCCCTCGCCGAGCACCGGATGCCCGCCGTGTCGTTCCTCAAGGCCCCCGAAGCCCAGGACGGGCACGCCGCCTACTCCGACCCGCTCGACGAGCAGAAGTTCCTGACGTCGAAGATCAACGAGATCGAGCAGTCGCCGGAGTGGTCGAACACGGCCATCATCATCAACTACGACGACTCGGACGGCTGGTACGACCATGTCGCGCCCACCATCCTGAACGGCTCGACGGACTCCTCGAACGACACCACGGTCTGCACCTCGGCTGCGACCAAGGTGGGTGTCGCCGGCGGGTACCTCGACCGGTGCGGCCCCTCGCAGCGGCTGCCGTACCTGGTCATCTCGCCGTTCGCCAAGCAGAACCACGTCGACCACACCGCCATCGAGCAGACCTCGACCACGAAGTTCATCGAGGACAACTGGTCGACGGGCCGGATCGGTGACCAGTCGTTCGACGCTCGGGCGGGGTCCCTCCGCGGCATGTTCGACTTCACGCACCCGCAGCACCGCGAGGTGCTGCTGAACACGACGACGGGTGCGGTCTCGCGGATCGTGTCGACGGCCGTCACTCCGAAGCCGACCCCGAAGCCCACGGCGAAGCCGCACGCGGGGACCGGCGGCGGGACGGGCTCGAGCGCGGGATCCGGAGCCGGCACCGGTGCGGGTACCGGCAGCGGGGCGGCGCCGGCCTCGAGCGCCTCGGCCGGAGCCGCGGGCGCGGGCGCGGGCGCGGGGCAGACCGTTGCCGCCGACCCGTCCGCGGCCGATCCGTCCACGAAGCGCCTGGCCTTCACCGGCGTGCAGCTCACCGGGGTCACGATCGCCGCGATCGTGTTCCTGATGGCCGGCATCGCACTCGTCGTCATCCGTCGTCGACAGCTCCGCCGTCGGGCCGACTGACACGGAGCGTCGGACCGACCGACACAGAGCGTCGGACCGACCAACACAGAGCGTCGGACCGACCGACACGGAGCGTCGGACCGACCGACACGGAGCGTCGGACCGACCGACACGGAACCGAGCGGTGCCCCGGAGCGTCCTGCGCTCCGGGGCACCGTCGCGTCCACGCGCAGTCGCCCAGCGCCCGTCGGCGCCGCATCCGTCGTCGCCGCGTCCGTCGTCGCGCCGCGCGTCGGATCCGTTCCCTCAGACCACGTCGACCTGGAGGCGCGGCTCGCCTCCCGGCACCACGACCGCCGCCATCGGCGGCACCGTCCGCCACCGCTTCGCGAGCCGACGGGGCCGGTCGTCGTACCAGGCGATGATCCCGCCGGCCACGATGCCGAACGCGAGCACCCCGAACGAGAACAGCCCGATCAGGCCGAGCAGGGTCAGCTTCCCGAAGTCGCCCGGGTCCGTGGTCGCCGTGAACCCGATCGACCCGAAGTCCCAGAAGGCGTGCAGCAGCACCGGGGCGAGCAGCGACCCGGTCAGCCGTCGCGCGACGTACAGCGTCGACCCGAACGACGCCGCGAACACGACCTGGACCAGCGTCGGCCCGATGCCGGCACCGGCGAGCGCGTTGAGCAGGTGCAGCAGCCCGAACAGCGCGCACGACAGGGCCCACACCCCCGTCTCCGGCAGGCGCCGCCGCAGCCCCACGAGCAGGGTGCCGCGGGCCATGAGCTCCTCGAACACCCCGACGAACAGCACCCCGACGGCGAGCAGCAGGAAGTAGTGCGCGGGCAGCGCGGTCCAGTCGATCAGGGGCAGCCGGACGACGCACACCACGAGCACGAGGATCGGCGCAACCATCGTCCACCGGAGTCGCGTCCGGACCGGGTCGACCGTGGCGATCCGCCACCAGCCGAGCGCCGTGACGAACAGGGCGAGTGCCGCGACGGCGATGCCCTCGGGGATGACGAGGGCGTGCACGACGCTGTCGACCGTCTGCCCGAGGGTCGCGTAGTCGTCGCTCGGCCGTGACCGCCAGGCGCTGATCGCTGCGAAGACCACGATCGGCGCGAGCCCGAGCAGCAGCGACGGGGGCACCGGCCAGCGGCGGCGAGCGGCTCGGACGGGGGCGGTGGTGGTCATCTGCTGGTTGTACCAGGCGGGACGTACGATTGGCGGTATGCGCCTGCCCTCCCTGTCCACCATGGCAGAGGACTACGTCAAGCTCATCTGGAAGGCCAGCGAGCGCGGCGGACCCGGCTTGGCGACGCGCGACATCGCGGCGTCCCTGAAGGTGTCGGCGTCGACGGTGTCGGGCAACCTCAAGAAGCTCGACCGCGACGGCCTGATCGAGCACACCCCGTACTACGGCGTCGTGCTCACCCCGCTCGGGCAGCAGGTCGCGGTGGCGATGGTCCGGCGGCACCGGCTGATCGAGACGTTCCTGGTGGAGCGGCTCGGTTACTCGTGGGACGAGGTCCACACCGAGGCCGAGGCTCTGGAGCACGCCGTGTCGGAGCAGTTCCTCGACCGGGTGGACGCCGACCTCGGCCACCCGACGCACGACCCCCACGGCGACCCGATCCCCGGTGCGGACGGCATCGTGCCGGACTCCCCCGGCACCCTCCTCGGTGCGATCGAGCCGGGAGCGTGCGGCACCGTGGACCGCGTCTCGGACGACGATCCCTCGCTGCTGCGGTACTTCGACGAGCTCGGGGTGGGGCTGGGCACGCACCTGCGCGTCGAGCGGGTGCGGGACTACGCCGGCGTCATCGCGGTGTCGCGGCGGGCCACCGACGGCTCGGAGTCCCTCGTCGACCTGCCGGCCGCGGCGGCGTCGTCCATCTGGCTCGCGCCCGACGGCGACTGACCCCGCTGCGCGGGCTGGCCGGCTGGCGTGCGCGGGCTGGCCGGTCACGACACCCCGCTCACGTCCGCCGACTGGTCACGCTCCGTCGCCCGGGAGCCCCGCAGGCAACGGTTCGCGACCACCCGGCGCCCAGCGCACGGGGTGTCGTGACCGCACCGCGGCCCGCGAACGCGCGTGGCGTCGGACGGGAGGCCCGTTGCCCCGCCGCCACGCGCCTCCCGTCCGGCGCCCCACCGGTCCCGACACCCCGCTCACCTTCCCCCACCGGTCACGAACCGTCGCCCGGGAGCCCCGCAGCCGACGGTTCGCGACCACTCGGCGCCCAGCGCACGGGGTGTCGTGACCGCACCGCGGCCCGCGAACGCGCGTGGCGTCGGACGGGAGGCCCGGTGCCCCGCCGCCACGCGCCTCCCGTCCGGCGCCCCACCGGTCACGACACCCCGCTCACGTTCCCCCACCGGTCACGAACCGTCACCCGGGAGCCCCGCAACCGACGGTTCGCGACCACCCGGCACCCCACCCACGGGGTGTCGTGACCGCGCGACGCGGCCGCCCCACGACCATGGCGGCGACGCTTCGTGACCACCCGGCGCTCCCGGCCGGGCGCGCCCGACGGCCCTAGCCCTTGACGGAGCGCGTCCGGCCGAGGGCGACCTCGCGCCGGGCGCGTTCGAGGGCGAGCGCAGATGCGGCGTCCGGGTCGTGCAGCAGTCGTTCGGTCTCGCGCACGTGCTCCCGGACGGCCTCGGTCCCCCGCTCGGCGGCCGAGGCGAGGACGGGTCCGACGGTGTCCTCGCCGAGGCCCACCAGGGCACGGGACAGGCTGAGCCGACGCTCGCGGTCGCCGATGCCGAGCTGCACCGCGAGGGTCCGCGCGAGCGACGCCCGCTCGTCGTCCGGCACCAGTGCGACGGCCGTCCGCCAGGCCGCGCGGAGCACCTCGTCGTCGTGGTCCTCGAGCAGCGGCCGTACCGCGGGCCACGCGTCCGGGTCACCGATCTTCGACAGGGTGTGGAGCGCCTGGCTGCGAGCCTGCGGATCGGGGCGCTCGAGCTCGGGCAGCACGCGGGCCACGACGTCGTCGGCGGGGTGCCGGGTGAGTGCCCACGTCAGCATGTCGCGGACGAAGAAGTCCGGCTCGACGGCGCACTGCGCGACGAGCACCTCGAGGTCCGCGGGGTCCGGGGTGGTCCCCGCGGCCATCACGGCCTGCAGCCGGGCGGAGGATCGCGGGTCGGCGAGGGCGTCGGTGAGCGTGGTCATCCCTCCATCGAAGCCCCTCGCGCCGGGGCCGTGTCAAGCATCGGGGCATAGCGTCGGGAGACGTGCGGTCCGCTCCCACCGCACCCACGACCACGAAAGGACGTCCGCATGCCCCGCATCGGTACCAGTGACCTGCACGTGTTCCCCCTCGCCCTCGGCGGCAACGTCTTCGGGTGGACGGCGGACGAGTCGACCTCGCACCAGGTCCTCGACGCCTACACCTCGGCCGGTGGCGACTTCATCGACACCGCGGACGTCTACTCGGCCTGGGCGCCGGGCAACTCGGGCGGTGAGTCCGAGCGGGTCATCGGTTCGTGGCTCCGTGCCTCGGGCAAGCGGGACGACGTCGTCATCGCGACGAAGGGCTCGCAGCACCCGGATTTCCAGGGCCTCGCCGCGGACACCGTTGCCGCCGCCGCCCGCGCCAGCCTCGAGCGCCTCGGCACCGACCGGATCGACCTGTACTACGCCCACTTCGACGACCAGTCGACCCCGCTCGAGGAGACCGTCCGCGCCTTCGACCAGCTCGTGCAGGACGGACTGGTCCGCTACACCGCGATCTCGAACTACTCGAAGGACCGCGCCGCGGAGTGGATCCGCATCGCAACGGAGAACGGGCTCGCCCAGCCCGTCGCCATCCAGCCTCACTACAACCTGGTCACCCGCCAGCCGTTCGAGGCGGAGATCGCGCCGCTCGCGCACGAGCACGGACTCGGCGTCGTGCCGTACTTCTCGCTCGCCGCGGGGTTCCTGACCGGCAAGTACCGCTCGAAGGACGACTTCGCCGGCAAGGACCGCGAGGGCCAGGTGTCCGGGTACTTCACCGACGAGGGGCTCGCCGTCGTGGACGCGCTGTCCTCGATCGCCGACGCGCACGGCTCCGAGATCGCCACCGTCGCACTCGCCTGGTTGCAGGCGCAGCCCGACGTCGTCGCGCCGATCGCGAGCGCCCGGAACACCGAGCAGCTGCCGGCGCTGCTGGCCTCGGCGGAGCTCGAGCTCAGCGCCGACGAGCTGCAGACGCTGTCCGACGTGTCGGCGAAGGTGCCCGCGAGCGCCTGACACCCGCGCGCTGTCGAGCGACGCCGGCGGTCGCGGGCGGAAACAGACGCGGACGCGGACGCGAACGCGAAACGACGATGTCGCTGTCGTACGACGTCGACATCGTCGTTCCGCGTCGGACCCCACCGCCCGACCGACCGCCGCCGCCGCCGCCGCCGAGCGACCCGCGCCTACGCCCCCGGCGCCAACGACCCGGTCAGCGGCTGCCCCGACGACCGCGTCACGAAGCACGAGATGAACCGGTCACCCTGGTCCCACGTCGCCTGGTCCGGCGCGTAGGAACCCTGCACCTGCACGTCGCCCACGGCAGCGGCGGCCGAGGCGTTCAGCGCCGCGTCGGACTGGCACTGGTCGGCGGCCTGGGTCGCGAGGGCCTCGGTGCCCGGGTAGGTGTCGCCCTGGACCGGGAGTCGTGCGGTGAGCTGCCCGATGTGCGGCGTCGTGCAGTCCACCACCGTGAAGGTCTGCGACCACGCGTTCGTGAACGGCGACAGGCACTCCCCGCCGGCCAGATCGGTCCACGGGTGCTCGCCGGGCAACGCCGGCGTCGTGGCGAACTGCAGCGTGGCGGCGGGCGCGGCGGCCTCGCTCGACTGCGAGGCCGACGCTGACGGCGCAGCACTCGGTGTCGCCGGCGCCGAAGCGGCCGCCGGCGACTTCGTCGGCACGGCCTGGTCGGCGATGTTGTTGCCGAGGATCCACTTCGACAGCAGGAACACCAGCACGATGAGCACGAGGATCAGCGCGATCGACCCGTAGATCAGCAGCTGCTTGCCGCGCTTGCCCTCGTTCCGCAGCCGCGCGAAGCCCTCGTTGATGAAGTTGTCGCGTTCGCCGGACGGCCGGTCCGGACCGCCGGCGGGCCGTCCGGCCGCAGCGGGCGCGGGGGCAGCAGCAGGAGCGGCGGCAGCAGCAGGCACGGCAGCCGCCGGCATCATCCGCGTCCCGGTGTCCTCGGGGTCGTAGCCGGTGCCACCGAGCTGCCCGACCGCCTCGGTGCCGAACAGGTCCTTGATGGCGCTCGTGTCGCTGGTCTCGCGGCCGTCCCACTCGGACTGGTCCAGGTCGTCCGGCGCCGCGGCGGGCAGGGGCTCCGGCTGCGGACCGGTGTCGTTCCCACGCAGTCCCAGAACGGCGTCGAGGTCCTGCCCCACCGACGGCGGCAGGTGCGCCGGGTACTCCTGTGCACCGGTGGGTTCGACCAGCGGAGGTGCTGCGGTCGGCGGAACGGTCGCGTCGGGCTCGGACCACCAGGGGGTCCCGGCCGCCGGCATCGCGGTGGTCGGGGCGTCGGCCTGGAGGCCCTCGGTCGCGTCCGGCACGACGTCTCCGGCGGGCCGACGGGGTGCGTCCACTGCCTCGGTCGCCTCCGACGGAGCACCAGCGGCAGCGGCAGCACCAGCGGCGTCGGCATCCGGCACGGCAGCCGGAGCAGCCGTGTCCGACACGGGCGCTGCCGGGACCGCCGGGGGCACCACCGGCGGCACGGGGACCGCCGGCGGCACCGGGTAGGTCCGCGGTGCCTGCGGCAGCCCGGAGGCCGGAGTGTCGGCCTCGCCGGCGACGACCTCGTCCTCGTCGTCGGACTCGTCGGCGAGCGACCAGGACCCGGCGGACAGTGCGGTGGTGTCGAACGAGTCGGTGGTCAGCGTCGCCGGGACCTCGCCGGGCTCGTCGTCACCGATCGCCCAGTCGAACGGCCGGTCGTGCGCGCCGGTCTGCGTGGGGACCGGCCCGGTGCTGGTGATGCGCAGCAGGTCGGTGAAGGTCGGTGGTTCCTCGGTCGGGGGCAGGACGTTCTCGACGCCGAGGGGCTGGGGTGCAGCGGGAGCAGCGGGCGGCACGGACTCCGGGTGGTTCCCGGTCGCGCGGCCGAGCCAGTCGACGTCGGCACGACCTTCACCGAACGGGTCGACGCGGCGACGCTCGTCCTCGATGGCCTTCGATGCGGCGGCACGTTCGTCCCGGTGGGTCTGCGCCGTCGGCAGCACGATCGACGACGGGTGCGGCGCGGTGGAGTCCGGCGGGGCGTCGGCGGCGGCGGGGATCCGGTCGTGCAGTGTGGAGCGTTCGTGCTCGACGACGGCGTCGGGGTTCTCGGAGGGTGCGAGCAACTCGGGCGGCATCGAGATGGCCTGGGTCGCGCCGTCGTCGAGCGCCGGAGCAGCAGGCTCAGGCGCCGCAGGAGCAGCTGCCGCAGCCCCAGCCTCGGCCTCGGCCTCGGCCTCAGCAGGCTCCGCCTCGCCCTCGGCCACGAAGGGCTCCGGCAGCGGCGCGCCCGTCTCGCGGGCGGTGCGCTCCGCCTCGCGGCGCTCCCGTCGCGACGGCCAGTCCTCCTCGCCGCGCGGAGCGCCGAAGATGTCCGCAGCGCTGCGGAGACCGTGGAACGGAGCGTCCGAGCCGGACGCACGCCGAGCCTCCAGGCCGTCGTCCCCGTCTGCCGGGCCGGCGGTGCCGTCGGGTTCGCGTGCGTCGTCCGGACGCTCCTCGGTCACGCGGTCAGCCCCAGATCAGCCAACCCGATGGCCGCGAAGTACGGGTAGCCGGCCGCCTCGATCGACTCCTTGGCACCGGTGTCCCGGTCCACGACCACCGCGACGGCAGCGACGATCGCGCCCTCGCGCTCGAGCGCCTCGGCCGCCTTGAGCGGCGAGCCGCCGGTGGTGGAGGTGTCCTCGAGCACGACGACGCGCTTGCCCTTGAGGTCCGGCCCCTCGACCTGCTTGCCGCGGCCGTGGTCCTTCGGCTCCTTGCGGACGACGAAGGCGTCGTAGGTCAGCCCCTGGGCGGCGGCCTGGTGCAGGACGGCGCTGGCGATGGGGTCGGCGCCCATGGTGAGGCCGCCGACGGCGGAGACGTCCGGCACCTGCTGCACGAGCTCGGTCATGACCTGCCCGATCAGCGGCGCGACGCGGTGGTCCAGGCTGACCTTCCGCAGGTCGATGTAGTACGTCGCCTTCTTCCCGCTGGTCAGGGTGAAGTCGCCGTGGAACACCGCTTCGGAGGAGATGTACTGGATCAACTGTTCGCGCGCGTCGGTCACAGCCCACAAGGGTAGTCGGTCGGACCCGCAATGCGCTCCCCCAGCCTGTGGGCCGCGGGGTGCCGGCACCGAGGCGGCCTCGGTACGCTCCGGGGCATGTCCCGAGCACCGCGCCGCCCCGCCGTGGAGCCGGCTCCGTCCGGCGACCGGCGGCCCGGCGAGGTGGCCGTCACGATCGGACGGGAGGCCCTGGGCGGCCTGGTCGCGCTGGCCCTGGCCGTCGTCGCCCTGCGCCACGTCATCGCGACGGAGCGGGTGGCGTTGCTCTGGTACGACGGCGATTCGGTGCTGCTGCCGCTCGTTCAGCGCTCGCTGCAGGCTGGCCAGCCGTTCGAGTGGGCCATGTCGCCCGCGCTGTTCTTCTTCCCCGAGCTGCCCGTGTACCTGTTCTGCTCGCTGGTGACCGCCACGCCGCAGCAGGCCCTGGCGCTGAACGGGGTGCTCGTGCTCCTCGCCGTCTACGCCCTGGTGCGGGCGGCCGCGAACGAGCTGATGCCGTCCGCCGGGCGCCCCGCCCGGATCGCGGTGTCGGCCGGGGCGCTCGGTCTGGTCACGCTGCTGGTGCTGACCGAGTCGTCGGCGACGGCCACGTCGCTCGAGCTGGCGTCCCTGCTGCTCACCACGACCTACTACTACGGCGCCGTGCTGGCGATGCTCGGCACCGCGGTGCTCGTGCTGCGGGCGGTGCGCCTCGGCCGAGCGTCGGTGCCACTGCTCGTGGTGCTCGGACTCGTCGCCGCGTGCACGACCGCGTCGAACCCGCTGTACGTGCCGTGGTCAGCGGCCCCGGTGGTCGTCACCCTCGGGCTCCTCGTGCTGGCGCGGCGGGTGCCGTGGCGTCCGGCCGCGCTGCTCGCCGGTGCCGTCACGGTCGGATCGGTCGTCGGGTACCTGGTGCGGATCCCGCTCCGGCCGTTCGTCTCCCTCGACCCGGCGACGTACGTGCAGCCGTCGCGGGCCGGGGAGACCCTGCGGTTCTTCGCGGCGCTGACCGACGACCGGGCGGGCACGGCACCGGGCGATCTCGGGCTCCTGCTGCTGTTCGCCGGGGTGCTCGTCACCGTCGGCGGCACGGTCTGGGCCTGGCGGGTCCGCACCGCACGCACCGTGCTGGTCGCGACCCTGCTGCCCCTGGTGACCGTCGTCGCCGTGTCCGTCGGGGTCGTCGTCGCCGGGTCCGAGACCCCGCGCTACCTGCAGCCGATCGTGACCGCACCGCTGCTCGCGCTCGTCGCCGTGGCCGAGCTCACCCGCACCGCGGTCCGCCGCACCCGCGTGCACCGCCCGCACCGCGGGGTCCGGGCCGGGGTGGCGGTCGCGATGGCCGCCGTGCTCGCGACCGGGATCGCCGTGGCCCCCGGTACCGCCCACGCCGTGGCGACCGCGCGGTACCCGGCGGCGGCGTGCCTGGACCGTTGGGCCGACGGGCGCCAGGTCACCGGCGTCGGGCAGTTCTGGACCGTCCGGCCCCTCGCCACCTACGCGTCGAGGAACGTCGGGCTGCTGCAGGTCCGGGACACCTTCGAGACGTACCCCTGGCTCGTCGACCTCGGGGCCTACCGTGACGCCGACCCGAGCTTCGTGGTGGTCGGGTCGCACGACCTCTGGACCACCGCGGTCGAGGACTCCCTCGGGCCCCCGGCGACGATCACCCACTGCACCGGGTTCGACGTCTACGACTACGCCGGCACCGCGGGGCAGGCCATCCTGCGGCGCGACGTCGTCGGGAGCGCCGACGTCATCCGACGCGACCGCGGCTTCTGATGCACTGCTGAAGTTGTCCACAGCGGCGCGTTGCCGTCCGATGCTCGCTGTACGGATGTATAGGCTCGTGCTCGATGTCTCGCCCCACCAGCCCCCGCGCCCACCGTGTCCCCGTGCGCCTGCGCCTCGCCGTCACCGGCCTGGCGCTCGCGGGCCTCGTCGGCACGGTCATCGCCGACGCTCCGGCCGCCCAGGCGGTGACCTACCCCACGTGGGACGAAGTGGAGTCCGCCCGCGGCAAGGAATCCGCGAAGCAGGGGCAGATCACCGAGATCCGGGGCATCATCAGCGAGCTCGACGCCAAGGTCGACGCTGCCGAGGCCAAGGCCAAGAAGCTCGGTGACGTGTTCTACAAGGCGCAGCGCAAGGCCCAGACCGCGGCCGAGAAGGAACAGCAGCTCCGCGCCGACGCGAAGGAGCACGCGAAGGTCGCCGACCAGAGCGCCGCGCAGGCCGGGCAGTTCGCCGCGCAGATGTCCCGCTCCGGGGGCGCCGACGTCACCACCTCGGTGATCACCCAGGGCGAAGACGCCAGTGATCTGCTGTACAACCTCGGTGCGCTGAGCAAGCTCTCCGAGCAGGCCGAGCGTGTGCAGGCCGCCGCGAGCGCCGACGCCGCCGTCGCCAGCTCGCTCGAGGCACAGGCCGACCGCGCCGCAGAAGCGCTGGGCGACCTCGCTGCCGAGGCCGAAGACCGCATGCAGGAAGCCCAGGCGGCATCCGACGCCGTGCAGGCCGCCTACGACGAACAGCAGTCCAACAAGGCCCGACTCGACGCCCAGCTCGCGACCCTGACCTCCGGCCGTGTCCGGACCGAAGCCGAGTTCGCCAAGGGTGAGCGCGTCCGCAAGGCGGCGGAGGAGAAGGCTGCGCGCGAAGCGGCACAGCGCGCGGCCGCAGCGGCGGCGGCAGCAGCGGCAGCCGCGAACTCCGGCGGGGGCTCGTCGTCGGGTGGCGGGTCGACCGGGAGCAGCGGCTCGGGCGGCGGCGGTTCCGTCGGCGCGGGCTCCGGGACCGGCTGGGTCCGCCCGGCCAGCGGCTACGTCATCAGCCCCTACGGGTACCGCGTGCACCCGATCACCGGCGTCGTCACCATGCACGAGGGCACCGACCTGGCGAGCGGCTGCTCCACGCCCATCGTCGCGGCCTCGGCCGGCACCGTCGACTACGTCGGCTGGTACGGCGGGTACGGCAACTACGTCCGGATCAGCCACGGCAACGGCGTGCAGACCGCCTACGGGCACATCGTCAACGGTGGCTTCCGGGTCACCCAGGGCCAGCGAGTCGCGGCGGGACAGCTCATCGCGCTCGTCGGCTCCACCGGGGCGTCGACCGGCTGCCACAGCCACGTCGAGGTGCACATCAACGGCGCCACCACCGACCCGGTGCCCTTCATGGGTGCACGCGGGGTCGCCTTCTAGCCAGCCCGCTCACCAGACCGCCGTCCACTCCCAGTGGGCGGCGGTTTGTTGTTTCCACAAGCGCATCGTTGTCATTTCGTACTGCACCGCTGAAATGCTACGTTTCCCCCATCGACCAGTTCGGATGGTGGGGGGACGATGGGGATCGAGTTCGACGACGCAGCCGCGTCGCGGTTGGCCGACTGCGCAGCCGAGGTGGCGCTCTCGCTGCGTGCCAGCGCCCAACCACGACGGAACAACGCCGAGGCCGCCCTGCACGACTTCGACGGCGCCTACTCGCGGCTGTTCGAGGCCGCTCGGGTGACGGAGTCGCAAGACCGAACCCGGTTGGCGACGGCGCTCGAGTCTCTGGTCGAACAGGTTCGGACCGCGCAGCGGCAGGCAGACACCGAACGCGAGCGGTTGGCGGACGTCGCCGCGTGGCGGCAGCGCGAAGCCGACCGTGACCTGGTGCGCGCCGGTGGCGGGCTCCCGCTGCAACCCGTGCTCGACTGGAGCAGCTCGGTGTTCGACCCTGAACCATCGGGCAGGCCGCAGCGACCTTCTCCGGTGTCCGCGGTGTTCAGCGCGCGTTCGCGGCAGCGCACCGGTGGCCGGTCCGGAGGACGGAGCGGGGCAGATCCCGCTCGGCTGCGGAAGTTCGCTGCCGTGGCCCGGGTGCAGGACTCCTCGACGGAGCAGGATCTCGTGCGGATGCGCAACGCGTGGGCTGTGTTCCGCAACCGTTGCAGCTGGGTCCCGGTCGACAGGGCGTCATTGTCAGGTGGTTTCGCCGACTACCTTGCCGAGAACGCCGACGACGCGTCGTGGATCGATCGGATCGCGAGCGCGTTCAGGGCCGCTGGCGGCGGTTCCCTCGCGAACGCTGCGCTCGACGTCGCCGGCACCTCCAAACTTCCACTCGGGCTGCAGCGGCTGCTCGATCCGTCCCTGACCCCGGCTGAGGTCGCAGCGGCCTGGGCCGCGCTCGGCTTCACCGACGCCGACGTCCGGGCGTTGCCCCTGGCCACGCAGCTGCAGTTCGCAGGACTCGACGGCGTCCCGGCAGCGCAGCGCGACATCGCGTCCAGGGCCGTCCTCTCGGCCGCGGTACGAGACCCGGAGCGGCTGTACCGGCTGATGGGGCTGCCCTACACCTACGGTGCGGTCAGCCTCGACGAGTTCCGGAAGCAGGTGGTGGCACTTCGGGACGGCCTCCGTGACGCCGACGATCTCGCGCGCACCATCCCCCGGCCGTCGAGGGCCGTGGCACAACTTGTCGGGTTCGGCGTGTCGGACGGCTCACTCGTCGCCGCAGTCGTCCTCGGCGACCTGGACACCGCGTCGAACGTGACGGTCAACGTCCCCGGGGCGACAACTGCCGTCGACAGCATGGACGAGAAGGTCCGCGCCGCCAACGGTCTTCTGGGCACCGCGTGGAAACAGCGCCGGTCTGAATCATTCGCGGTCGTGTCCTGGATCGGGTACCACGCACCGGGCGCCGTCGAAGTCCCCAGCCAGGCGCGCGCGACCGCGGGTGGGGCGAATCTCGCCTCGTTCCTCGACGGCATCCACGACAGCCGCGGCAGCGCGCCGCGGTCGCTGACCGTCCTCGGGCACTCCTACGGGTCCACCACCGCGGCCGAAGCGCTCGCGCAGACTCGGTACCGGGTCGACTCGCTCGTCACGTACGGCTCCGTCGGATTCACCGACACCACGACTCCCGAGCATCTCAACGTTGACCACGTGTACGCGACCGAGGGGTCCGCTGACCACACAGCGATCCTCGGCCGGATCGGACGGACCGATCCACGCGACCTTCCGGACGTCGAAACGTTCGGCGCTGATGATTCCCCTGGCGGCAGCGCCGTCACCGGGCACGACATGTTCCCGGACAGCGGTGTCGGCTACCTGTCCCGAGATGCCACCGCACAACAGACCATCGCGAAGATCATCGCGACGGGGACGCCATGATGAAGACCATGCGACCGATGCTCCGTGCCATC
Organism: Curtobacterium sp. MCLR17_039; assembly: GCF_003234745.1. Lineage (NCBI taxonomy): Bacteria > Bacillati > Actinomycetota > Actinomycetes > Micrococcales > Microbacteriaceae > Curtobacterium > Curtobacterium sp. MCLR17_039. Next base: position 175,929 of record NZ_QKTF01000004.1, on the reverse strand, counting down.
ACGACTGCTGCCCTGACGCTCGGGCTGCTGTCGGGGTGCGCGGGAGGAGGAACCCAGATGCCCACCGATGCAGCCGGCCTGACCCAGCACGAGGTCGCCGAGATGTCCCTGCACCAAGAGTTCGACGCCTACCGCGACCACTACGAACACATGCAACAACTCCTGCGGAACGCGCAACTCGAAGTCCACGACGGCGAATGGGAATGGGGCGGCGGCGACGACGTCCCCGGCATCGGCGGAGACGGCGTCGCACCCCTGCCCGGCTCCGACACGAAGAACAGCTACGACATGAGCACCACCCGGCTCTGGTCCCCGCCCAGCGGCACTGACCAACAGCAGGCACTCAAACCGATGATCGACTACTTCACCGAGCAAGGCTGGACCATCGAACGCCGCACCATCACCGGCGACCAAGAAATCTGGGCCACCACCGGCGACGGCTGGCAGATCCAGTACACCGCCCAAGAGAACGGCGACAACCCCCTCACCGTCTACAGCGAACCTTTCTGGACCAACGACGCACACAAGCTCCGGCGAGCCGTGGCAGGACGCTCCCAGGCCGACTTCCCTGATCGTTCCCTCCCCGGCGTCTACCCGGCGTTCCCCCAATGGGACGACCCGATCATCAACCCACCGAAGATCTGACCGATGCTCCGCGCCATCACGACCGCTGCCCTGACCCTGGGACTGCTGACCGGGTGCGCAGCAGGAGGAACCCAGATGCCCACCGACGCAGCCGGCCTCACCCAGCACGAGGTCGCCGAGATGTCCCTGCACCAAGAGTTCGACGCGTACCGCGACCACTACGACCACATGCAGCGACTCCTGCGGAACGCGCAACTCCAGGTCCACGACGGCGAATGGGAATGGGGCGGCGGCGACGACCTGCCCGGGATCGGCGGAGACGGCGTCGCACCGCTGCCCGGGTCCGACACCAAGAACAGCTACGACATGAGCACCACCCGGCTCTGGTCCCCGCCCGGCGTCATCGACCAGCAGCGGGACCTGCAGCCGATGATCGACTGGTTCACCGACCAGGGCTGGCACATCGAGCAACGCACGATCACCGGCGACCGCGAAGTCTGGGCCACCACCGGTGACGGCTGGCAGATCCAGTACGCCGCGCAGGAGAACGGCGACAACCCCATCACCGTCTACAGCGAACCCTTCTGGACCAACGACGGTGATGCCTTGTCGAGCGCCATCTACGGACGGTCGACGGTCACGTTCCCGGATCGATCTCGCCCGGGCGTCCACCCAGCTTTCCCGGAATGGGTGATCCCATCGTCAACCACCCCAAGATCTGACACGACACGACACGACACGACACGAGTCGGCAGTGGGGGGGGACCCGAGCCCCATCAGCTCGGAACGCTCCCCACGTCGTCCACGTCGGTGTTCCACAGCGCCCGGTACCACGCGGTGCGCTCCGGGTCGTCCGGCAGCCCGTACGCCCGGTGGAACAGCGGCTCCCACCCGGGTCCGTAGTTCCAGCCGAGAGCCATCGTCGCCACCGCGATGTCGGCCCAGCGGTCGGCGACGCCCATCGCGTCCAGGTCGACGTGCCCGCTCCACCGCCGATCCGCACCGATCAACGTGTTCGGGGTGCACGGGTCACCATGACAGACGACGGTCCGGTCGGCCGGCGGCTCCGGACCGAGACCGCCCGGGCCGCGGCCGGCGTCGGTCTCGGCGTCGACGACCGCCGCACGCGCGCGATCGAGCCGGTCCGCCGTGGACCACGTGAACGGGCAGTCGTCGACGGGCAACGTGTCGTGCAGCGCACGCAGCCCCTCGCCCACCGCGACCACCGCGGTCCGGGGTTCGTCGTGCCAGCGCGGGTCGACGGCGCTCCACCCGGGCACGGCACGGGTGTGCAGCCAGACGCCGTCGTCGTCGGTGCCGTGGTCGAGCACCTCCGGCACCCGGGCGTACCGGGACGCCCACGTCAGCCGCGCGGCCTCGCCGCTGATCCACGAACCGTAGGCGTGCGGCAGGACCTTCACGAACTCCTCGGCCTGCGCATCCGGTCCGATGCGGAACGTCGTCCCGCCGATCTGGTTGTGCCAGACGAGCGCGAACTCACGCCCTCGCGCGACCTCGGTGACGATGCGCGGCACCGGGACCGTCTCGCCCGGCCGGGGCAGTCCACCGATCGAGCGCACCACGGTGATGCTCAGTGCACGCGGTCCGGGCGGGAGGACCCCGACCCACCGCGGGCGATCTCGAGCAGCACGGGCAGGCGTTCGCCGAGCAGGGCGTCGAGGTCGGCGACGACGGCCTCGACCCGTTCGGTGATCTCGCGCGGCGCGGCCCCCCGGCGCGGACGGACCCGCACCCGGATCGCGCGGCCTCCGCGGACCCGGTAGACGTCGACGGCGAGCGACCCGACCTGCGGCATGTCGCCGATGGCCGAGGAGAGCGCGTGCTGCACGGCGGTGGCCTCGATGCGCACCGAGCCGGCGACGCCGTCGGCCGAACCGTCGCTGTCCACGACGGTGCTCTCGCGGCCACCGCCGAGCGTCGTCAGCACGACGAGGGCGAGCACGCCGAGCACGACGCCACCGCCGAGCACGCAGGTCCAGGCGAACACCGAGTCGTCACGCGATGCCCCGGTGCCGAGTCCGGCGAGGGCATCGCCGACCGTGCGCCACCACGAGGCGACGACGGGCAGCCCCTGGGCGGTCTGCACCAGGATCGCCGCCACCCCGGCGACGAGCAGGACGAGCCCGAGCAGGACGAGCGCCGTCCGGCCGAGCCCACGGTTCGTGGCGTTCATCCGTCCACCCGCCCGGTCGGCTGCACCCGGACCCGCGCGACCAGCGGCGGCTGCGCGTCGATCGCGGTGAACTCCCGCTCGACGGCCTCGGTCGCGGCGACCGCGGGGACGTCCACCCCGGCTGCGGGCCGGAGCACGACGTCGACCGTGCGGCGGCCGACAGTGCCCACGGCGGCGTCGGCGCCCAGACGGGTCGCGGAACGGGCGGCGCGGGCCGCAGCGGAGGCCAGGACCTCGTCGTCGACGACCACTGCGAGCCGGTCGGACGACATCACGTGCCGCGGACGGCGCTGGGGCAGGATCCCCTGCAGCAGCAGGACGAGCCCGATCAGGGCCACGACGGCGCCGATGCCGATCACGACGGTGGTCTCGAGGCCGTCCGGGGCCGCGAGCGCGGCGTCGACCACGGCACGGGGGTCGACACCCAGGACGTTCTGGTCGAGCAGGACGAGCGCACCGGCGAAGACCGCGGCGGCGGCGAGCACCAGGGCGATGAGCATCGCGACGACGACTGCGGCGGAGCGGGAGACGTGGGTCTCGCGGCGCAGCAGGCGGCGGTAGGTGGCGTGGTGGTCGTCGTGCGAGGGGCCGGCGGGGACGACCGACTCGGTGCTCCCGACGGCGGGGGCGGCGGTCACCGGACCCTCCGCGGGGTGTCCACGACCGACGAGGCGAAGGTCACGGTCACGCGGGCGACCTGTCGGCCGGTGATGGTGCGGAAGCGCTCGGCGATCGTGCCGCGAGCCCGGTGCGCCGCGGCGACGACCGGTTCGTCGGGGAGTGCGTGCGAGCCCAGCACCGGCAGGGCGAGCGGGGCGGTGATCTCGACCGCCAGGGCGCCGCGACCATCGTCGGCGACCCGGGCACGGACCTCCCGGAAGGCCACGCGCAGTGCTTCGGCGGCGACCGCCTGGGCGGTGTGCACCAGCGCCGACGTGCCGATGCGGTCGGAGCCGCGGAGCCGGACGCCGCTGTCGCCGGTCGTGGCGACGGCGGCGTCGCTCACGACGAGCTCCGGCGTCCGCGCAGCACGTCGAGCAGGCGGCGGAAGTCGACGTCACCCGTGACGATTCGGGCGACCAGAGCGCCGACCGCCATGCAGACGGCGACGACGACGAACGCCCAGAACCCGAGCGTCACGGCGACGATCGCGAGCAGGGCGCCGGTGCCCATCCCGACGACGGTGGCGTTCACCGGACTCGACCGTCCCGGGTGTCGAGCTCGTCCGCGACGCCGTTGAGCGCCGGGATGTTCACGTCGTTGATGGCGATGTTGACCTCGGTGACCTCGAGGCCGACGAGTTCGGTGACGGCGTTCGTCACGGCGGCGCGGACCGCGGAGGCGACCTCCATCATCGGCGTGGGGTAGTCGACGACGATGGTCAGGTCGACCGCGACCTGGGTCTCACCGACCTCGACGCGGACGCCCTGGCCGAGCGCGCTCGAGCCGATGGCGTCGCGGATGGCACCGAACGCCCGCGAGGCGTTGCCGCCGAGCGCGAAGACACCGGGGACGTCGCGGGCGGCGATGCCCGCGACCTTCGCGACGACCGTGTCGTCGATGATGGTCCTGCCCTTGGCGGTGACCTGCGTCGTGGTGGTGCCGGCGGGCTGGGTGCTCCCGGCCCCGGTGCCGAGCGTGGCCCCGGTCGTGGTCCCGTCGACGCGGTTCGTCGTCGATGCCATTGCTGCCTCCGTGCGATCGATTGCTGGTCTCCAGCGAACACCATCGTGCCGTACGCCGCACAGGCGGCGCACGTGCCGCACGCCGCACAGGCGACGCACGCCGTACGCCGCACAGGCGGCGCACGTGCCGCACGCCGCACAGGCGACGCACCCGCCGACCTCGTCGTCAGTCGGCACCGGTAGGTTCTTGTTCCATGCGCGTCGCGACCTGGAACGTGAACTCCGTCCGCACCCGAGTGGGTCGGATCGTCGACTGGCTGGTGCGTGAGGACGTCGACGTCCTCGGCATGCAGGAGATCAAGTGCAAGCCGGAGCAGTTCCCGGTCGAGCAGTTCGAGGCTGCGGGGTACCACGTCGAGGCGCACGGTCTGAACCAGTGGAACGGCGTCGCGTTCGCCAGCCGGCTGCCGATGGAGGACGTCACCCGCGACTTCCCCGGCCAGCCCGGGTTCCTGAAGGGCCACGAGGGGCCGGACCTGCCGGTCGAGGCCCGCGCGATCGGCGTCACGGTCGACGGCGTGCGGCTCTGGAGCCTCTACGTGCCGAACGGCCGCGAGGTGGGCGACCCGCACTACACGTACAAGCTCGACTGGCTCGCCCAGCTGGCCGACCGCACCTCGGAGTGGATCCAGGCGTCGCCGGAGACCCCGCTCGCACTGATGGGCGACTGGAACGTCGCACCGCTCGACCAGGATGTCTGGGACATGCGGGTCTTCGAGGGGTCGACCCACGTCAGCGACCCCGAGCGGGCCGCGTTCCGCGAGTTCGAGGCGCGGGGTCTGCAGGACGTCGTCCGCCCGATCGTGCCCGACGGCTACACGTACTGGGACTACAAGCAGCTGCGGTTCCCGCGCAACGAGGGCATGCGCATCGACTTCGTGCTCGGCTCGCAGGCCTTCGTCGACGTCGTCACCGACGCCTCGATCCACCGGAACGAGCGCAAGGGCGACGCCCCGAGCGACCACGTGCCCGTGGTGGTCGACCTCGACCTGGACACGTCGCTCGACGACGACCGCCCGATGATCTTCTGATCGGAGTCCGGTCACTGGCCCGGAGCGACGACGCACGTCCGGCTCTGTTACGCCCGGCGTCCGCCGTGATTGAGCCGTCCGTCACGCCGACGTAGGTTTCCTGCACCGAACCCCTTCGAGAGCAGGTGAAGCCATGTCCCGCACGACGATCCTTCCCATCCAGCGCCTCATGGCGACCGCGGCCCCCGGTGCGTGGCGCGACGGCATCGTCGTCGAGACCCGCGCAGCCGACGCCGTGGTGCTGTTCCTCGACGGGAGCATCACGCAGCTGCGGGTGGCGGACGCCGACGGCGTCCTGTCGGTCGGCGAGCCGGTCGCCCACCACCCGGTCGCAGAGATCCTCAGCGCCGGCGGTCGACAGACCACCGCACGCGTCGCGTAGCGCAGGCGGAGCGGTTCAGGCGGAGCGGTTCAGGCCGCCATCGAGTCGAGCATCGCCTGGCACTTCGACACCATCTCGTCGCAGGCCATGGCGCAGTACCGGCACGACTCGTCCATGTCCTGGTGCCGGCGGCACTCGGCGGCACACGCGGTGCCCATCGCGACGACGGCCATGAGCATCGCCTGCATCGCCGCGGTGTCCATCCCCATCGGACGCATCATCATCCGCATGCCGGTGTCGGCGAGCATCGCGGTGTTCGAGCACATCGCGGCGCAGGTCGCCATCTCGCCGCCCATCCGCATGTCGGCCGCGGAGCACATCGTCGCCGCCATCGACGCGGCGTTCATCGCCATCATCGTGTCCTGCATCATGTCCATGTCCATCTCCATGGGCATGTCCGTCATCGACATGTTCTTCATCATCGCCATCGTGTCCATCGCCGGTCTCCTCGTCGTGGTCGTCGGTCACGGGGCGGTCCGCCCCGCGTGCCCGCCAGGGTACGCGCGTGCCGTCCGCGCTTCGTGAGCAGAACGGGTCGGGTCGGCGGACGCGACCCGACCTCTGCTGCTCACCATCGGCGGTGGTCGCCACCACGGCCGGACGGGAGGCCCGGTGCGGCCCCGCCACGGGCCTCCCGTCCGCTGCGTCGCGCGACCACGGCGCGCTACGGGTGCAGCAGGGCGGCGATCGCGACGAGCACGGGCACCGAGCCGAGCGTCGAGATGAGCACGACGTCGCGCGCCACCGGGACCGCTGCCCCGTACCGCTGCGCGTAGTTGAAGACGTTCTGCGCCGCCGGCAGGGCGCCGAGGGTGGTGAGCACGAAGACCTCCTGGTCACCGAGCCCGAACACGAAGCGTGCGAACACGAACGCCACGGCCGGCATCACCACGAGCTTGATCGACGACGCGACGATGACGTCGGTGCGGATCGCCGGGTCCCGCAGCGGGGTCGCACCGTGCAGGCTCATCCCGAACGACAGCAGCACGACGGGCACCGCGGCCGCGCCGACGAGCGAGAACGGCTCGAGCACCGGGTCGGGCAGCGTGATCCTCGTCGCCGAGCACACGAGCCCGACGAGCGAGGCGATGATGATCGGGTTCCGGAACGGCCCCGCGATCCGCCGACCCCACCCGCCGCCGCCCGCGGTCGCAGCGTCCAGGATCGTCAGCGCGATCGGGGCCATCACGACGAGCTGCAGCAGGATGACGGGCACGACCGCGGTCGCCTGGCCGAGCACGTACACGGCCACCGGCAGTCCGATGTTGTTCGCGTTGACGTAGCTGGACGCCAAGGCGCCGACGGTGGTCGTGGTGACGGGGCGACGCAGCACGAGGCGGAACACGGCCGCGGCACCGAGGGCGACCACGGCGGCACTCAGCAGCGAGACCCAGAGCATCGACGACAGCAGCGACGCGATGTCGGCGGTCGCGATGGTGTGGAACAGCAGGCACGGCATCAGCACGAAGAACGCGAGCCGACTCATCACGAACTGCGCGTGCGGGCCCAGCAGACCGATGCGTCCGACGACGTACCCACCGGCGATGATCGCGCCGATGATCGCGAAGCCGGTCAACACGCCACCCATCCCGTCCATCCTGGCACCTGCCGGCAGTGATGTGACGTCACTCAGGTCGGAAATGCGTACGCATCGAATACCGTTGAGCGCATCATGACCTCGACGAACGCCGACACCCTCACCCGGTCCACCGACTCCAGCCAGCCGCTCGTGCCGCTGCTCGAGGAACGCTGGAGCCCCCGCTCCTACGACGAGACCGCGACGATCTCGGACGACCAGCTCGACGCCGTCCTCGAGGCCGCTCGCTGGGCCCCCTCGGCCATGAACTTCCAGCCCCGCCGCTTCATCGCCGGCCGCCGTGGCACCGAGACCTTCCGGAAGATCAACGAGAACCTGCTCGGCTTCAACGCCGCCTGGGCCTTCCGCGCCAGCGCCCTCGTCGTCGGCGTGCTCGAGACCGTGACCGCCGACGGTGAGGAGCGCCCCTTCGCGCAGTACGACCTCGGCCAGTCGCTCGCCGCTCTGACCGTGCAGGCGCACGCCGAGGGGCTGCACGTGCACCAGATGGCGGGCATCGACGCCGCCGGGCTCCGCGCCGCGTTCGACCTGCCCGAGCGGTTCCTGCCGTACACGGTCACGGCCGTCGGCACCGTCGCGCACCCGTCGCAGCTCGACGACAAGGCCGCCGAGCGCGAGGTCGCCCCGCGCACCCGCATCCCCCTCGACGAGGTCGTCCTCGTCAAGGAGTGAGCACCGGCGGCACCGCCGCCCGCGATCGCCACGACGGCCGCGTCCCTGCGGGGGCGCGGCCGTCGGCGTACCATGACGTGACATGGATCAGCACCAGGACGACGCCCCGCCGGAGATGAACTTCTACACCCGGAAGTGGGTGCGACCCGAGGACCTCAACGCCAACGGCACCCTGTTCGGCGGCAGCCTGCTCCGCTGGATCGACGAGGAAGCCGCGGTCTACGCGATCATCCAGCTCGGCAACGGCAAGGTCGTCACGAAGTACATGTCGGAGATCAACTTCCTGTCCTCGGCGAAGGAGGGCGACATCGTCGAGATCGGCCTCGTCGCCACCCGGTTCGGCCGGACGTCGCTGACCATGCGGGCCGAGGCGCGCAACCTCTTCACGCACCGCAGCATCCTGACGATCGACGAGGTCGTCTTCGTGAACCTCGACGAGGACGGCAACCCCGCACCGCACGGCTACACGGACATCACCTACGCCCGCGACCGGGTCCCCGCCACGCACCGCGCGTGACCCCGCAGACATCGCGCACCACCCGGGCACCCGGGTGGTCGCACCCTGCGGGTGGTCGGCGGGCTCTGGCAGGATCGGTGGCATGACCACGCCCCGCCTCGTCGCCTTCGACCTGGACGACACGCTCGCCCCGTCGAAGTCCTCCCTCGACCCCCGCATGCTCGAGACCTTCGCGTCCCTGCTCGAGGTCGTGCCGGTCGCGGTCATCTCCGGCGGCAACTTCACCCAGTTCGAGCAGCAGCTGGTCACCCCGCTCCGGCAGCGCGAGGGCCTGACGCTCGACGCCCTGCACCTCCTGCCGACCTGCGGCACCCGGTACTACCGCTGGGAGGACCAGGACTGGGCACTGCAGTACGCCGAGGACCTCACCGACGAGCAGAAGGACCGCGCCCTCGCCGCGGTCGAGGCCCGTGCGAAGGAAGCCGGGTACTGGGAGTCCGAGACCTGGGGCGCCATCCTCGAGGACCGCGGGTCGCAGATCACGTTCTCCGCCCTCGGTCAGTCGGCCCCGGTGGACGTCAAGAAGCAGTGGGACCCGACCGGCGAGAAGAAGGACCACCTGCGCCGCCTGGTGCAGCAGGACCTGCCCGACCTCGAGGTCCGCTCGGGCGGCTCCACGAGCATCGACATCACCCGCAAGGGCATCGACAAGGCCTACGGCATGCAGCGTCTGGCCGAGATCACCGGCATCGCGCTCGACGACATGCTCTTCGTCGGCGACCGGCTCGACCCCGAGGGCAACGACTACCCGGTCAAGGCGCTCGGCGTCCCCTGCCACGCGGTCGAGGGCTGGGAGGACACCGACGCGTTCCTGACGGAGCTCATCCCCACCCTGCGCTGAGCGCGCGGCGGACGGGAGGCCCGTGGCGGGCCCGCACCGAGCCTCCTGTCCGTCCGCGGTCGCGTCCAGAGCCGCGAACGCGACCGACGCAGCCGGGCACTCAGCCCAGGCTGCGGACGGCCTCGACGAAGGCGCGGATCTTCGCGGGGTCCTTGACGCCGCGCTCGGACTCGACGCCGCTCGACACGTCGACGCCGTCGGGGTCGAGTGCCTCGACCGCGGCGACCACGTTGGCCGGGGTCAGCCCACCGGCGAGGATCCAGGCCTCGTCCACGCCGTCGATCGTGGCCGGGTCGACGAGCCGCCCGCTGCCGGGCACGGCGGCGTCGAGCAGCAGCAGGTCGTGGTCGAACGCAGCGCGCTGTTCGGGCGTCTCGCGCAGGTAGTCCTCGGCCGCGATGGCCCGGATGGTGAAGAAGCCGGCATCGCGCGCGCGGGCGAAGTCGGACGCCGACTCGCCACCGTGCAGCTGCAGCGTGGTGAGCCCGACCTCGGAGGCGATGCCCACGATCTCGTCGATCTTCTGGTCGCGGAAGACCCCGACGGCGTCGATGCCGTCCGGCACCCGCTCGACCAGTTCCTTCGCCAGGTCGGCGGTGACCGTCCGGGGGCTGCCCGCCGCGAAGACGAACCCGACGGCGTCGGCACCCGCGTCGATGGCGGCGTCCACGGTGTCGGGCGTCGACAGGCCACAGATCTTGATCCAGCGCTGGTCGGTCATGCTGTCCATCCTGCCAGGGCGCTCCGGTGCTCGGAGCACGGAGCCGCCGAGCGGGTCAGTGCAGGGCACCCGCGACGTAGGCGGCCACGCAGGCCGCGGTGACGCCGAAGGCCGCGAAGGACCCGACCAGGACGTTCCGCCGGCGCCAGCGACGCACGGCGGAGAACGTGCCGCGCTTGGCGTGCCGGTGCGCGGCGCGGTGCATGCGGTGGTCGCGCTGGTGCTTCACCCGTTCCGGGCCGAGCGGCACCGGGCCGGTGATCTGGGTGGACCCGCCGCGCAGCGCGTTGGCGATGGCGACCGCCGTGGGCCGGCGCTCCGGGTCGCGGGCGGTCATCCGGCTGAGCAGCTCGCGCCACTCGTCGGCGACGTCGTCCGGGATCTCGGGATCGCGACGGAGCCGGGCGAGTGCGGCCTCGATCAGGGTGCCCGAGTACTCCTGCTTGCCGGTCAGCGCCTCGAGCAGGACGAGCCCGAGCGAGTACACGTCGGTGGCGAAGCTGATCGGTTCGCCGGCGACCTGCTCCGGGCTGAGGTAAGCGGCGGTGCCGATGACCGTGCCGTCGTTCGTCAGGCGGGAGCCGTCGACGAAGTGGGCGACGCCGAAGTCGGTGAGCTTGACCGTGCGGGCGAACCCGGACGAGCCCTCGTCGCTGATCAGGATGTTGGCGGGCTTCACGTCGCGGTGCACGATGCCGCGGGAGTGCACGTAGGCCAGGGCGTCGGCGAGCTGCGCACCGAGGTCGGCCACCTCGTAGTTGTGCAGGGCGCCCTCGGACAGGCGGCGGAGCAGCGTCGTGTCGGCGATGAGCTCCATCACGATGAACCGGTGCGGGCCGTCCTCGAACTCGTGGGTGCCGGCGTCGTACAGCGGGATGAGCCCCGGGTGGGAGAGCATGCTGAGCAGCCGGATCTCGCGCTCCTGGCGGACGCGGTCGGCGGTGGTCATCTTGTCCGGGGTCGCGAAGAGCTTCACGGCCACGGCCCGGTACGTGTGCTCGTCACGGGCTTCGTAGACGGATCCCATGCCGCCGGTGCCGATGAGCTTCACGAGCCGGTACCGCGCAGAGAGGACGGTGTCCGCCCGCGCGCTGTCCAGCAGGGTCATGGTGTCCGTCGTCCCGTCCGGAGCCCGTGGTTCCGCGGCCGCTGCCGACGTGTGGACTCAAGGGAAACGGTACGCGTCCGACTCTCGATCCGCATGGCCGTTACGACATCGTGATCGCCGTACTCCCCCGGGTTTCCGGGGATCGACGGGGTACAGTCCGACCTCCACCAGGACGAGGAATCGCGCAAGGAGGACAGCATGGCGTTGTCGAAGGGTGACGAGGTGCACTGGAACACCTCGCAGGGCAGGACGACCGGCACGCTCGTGCGCAAGCGGACGAGCGACTTCGAGTTCGACGGGCAGCACTTCAGGCCGACCGACGACGACCCGTACTGGATCGTCGAGTCGGAGAAGAGCGGCAAGCAGGCCGCCCACAAGGAGTCGGCGCTGACGAAGGCCTGAGGCTCAGTCGCGGGCGGGCTCGGCGCGACGACGACCCCGGGCACCGCCCACGGCAGGGCTGCCGGCGGCGTCGTCGTGGTCGTCGGGGCCGCCGGTGCGCCGCTCGGCGCGCACACGGCGGATCCGGCGCACGACGAAGGTCACCACGACCGCGGCGATCGCGACGTAGAGCACGCGGTCGATCCACTCGGTGTACGCCTCGACCTGGTCGTACTGCGACCCGAACGCGGCACCGAGCAGCACCAGCGCGCTGTTCCAGATGCCGCTCGCGATGATCGTGAACACCGAGAACGTGCCGAGGTGCATGCGGTCGGCGCCGGCCGGCAACGAGATGAGGCTGCGGACGATCGGGACGAACCGGCCGAAGAAGACCGCGCTCTTGCCGTGCCGGTGGAACCAGCCCGCTGCCTTGCGGAAGTCGTCCTCGTCGACGAGGGGCAGCTTGCCGAACCACCGTGTGGTGCGTTCGAACCCGATCTTCGCGCCGAGCCAGTACAGCACCAGCGCCCCGAGGTACGAGCCGATCGTCGCCAGCACCAGGACCAGCACGAGGTTCATCTGGCCGGCGCCCGCGAGGAACCCGGCCAGCGGCAGGATGACCTCGGACGGGATGGGCGGGAACACCGTCTCGACGAAGAGCATCAGCCCGACGCCCCATTCCCCCAGGGCGTCGATCAGCTGGAGCACCAGGCCGGAGAGTCCCCCGAGGTCCGAGGGAGCGGTGGAGTCGCCACTGGCGACGGTCATGGCACGGGCGGTCACGGCAGTCGTCATGCCCCCAGCATCCCTGAACGCCCTGTCAGGACCCGGCGCGCTCCCTGGGTGTCAGCCGAGTCCCATGTGGACGGATCGGACGTGCGCGAGCGACCGGGCGAGCGCACCCCGGGCCACGGCGTCCCGCCCGACGGTCGACGGGGTGAACGCCACCGGGTGCCGGAGCTGCGGCGTGACGATCTCGTCGAGCGCGGCGCAGAACACCTCCGCCGCCGGCAGGACCTCGCCACCGACGACGACGACCTCGGGGTCGATCGTCGTCACGAGCTGCACGACGCCGGGTGCCACGTCGGCCGCGAACGCACAAACGGTCTCGACGGCCGACACCGAGCCCTGGGCGGCCGCGGCGAAGACGGACTCGAGGTCCGTGTCGGACGGGATCCGGGCCTCCAGGCGGGCGGGTGCGGCGGGCCAGCCGGTCGAGGCGATGCCGCCCATCTCACCGGCGGCACCGCGCGCACCGCGCGCCAACGAGCCGTCGACCACCAGGGCGGCACCGATCTGCCGACCCATCACCAGGTACAGGCCGTCCCGGACGCCGTGGAACCGACCCCACCGGGCCTCGGCCGTGGCGGCCAGCTTGGCGTCGTTGTCGAAGAAGGTGGCGACCCCGGGGAAGAGGTCCTGGATCCGGCCGGGCACCCGTCGCTCGACCCACTCCGGCACCGCGACCGTGTAGTCGATCGCCCCGTCGCGGTCGACGACCGCCGGGACGCCGAACGTGGCACCGAGCACCGGCGCTCCACCGGCGGGGCCGCCGACCGCGCCGCCGACGGGCGACGTCAGCCGTCGGACCACGTCCTGCACGCTCGACCAGGCCTGTTCGGCGTCGGCGAGGTCGGTGTAGCGCTCCTCGACGCGGGCGAGCGTGACGCCGCGCAGGTCCGCCCGCACGCCGACGATGCCGTGCAGGCCGAGGTCCACGCCGAGCACGGAGCCGGCCGACGCGTCCGCCGCGAAGCGCTTGGCGCGACGACCGGCCTTGTTCGGGGTCGCGATCGCCTCGGCCTCGGTCACCCAGCCCTGGTCGACCAGGTCGGCGAGTGCGGCCTCGACCGTGGGGCGGGAGAGTCCGACCGTGCGGCCGAGCTCGGTGACCGTGCGGGAGACGTCGTCGCGCAGGAGCTCGTCGAGGATGGCCCGCGAGTTCATCTGCCGCAGGACGCCGGGGGTCGTCCCCACGACACCGGGGATCGAGCCCGCGACGCTCGGGGTCGTTGACACGGTCTGCTCCACGGTCATAGCCTCCACATTACGAAAGATCATTGAGGAATGGTGGCTCCGACATGCTCGTCCCACGACCGCGCCGCACCGCTCCCGGTGCCGGGGCCTTCGAGATCACCCCGTCGACCCGGATCGCCGCCGACCCGGCGAGCGAGTCCGTCCGACTGTACCTGCAGCAGACCCTGCGGGGATCGACCGGGCTGCCGGTGCGGGATGCCCTCGACGACACGGCACCGGGGGCCGGCACGATCGCGCTGCGCGTCGCCGACGACCCGTCCCTGCCCGCGGGCCCGACGACGCCGGAGGGCGACCGGGTGGAGTCGTTCCGCCTCACGGTGACACCGGACGGCATCGACGTCGTCGGCGGTTCGCCCGCCGGGGTCTTCTACGGCGTGCAGGCCCTGCTGCAGCTGCTGCCCCCGGACGTGTACCGCAGCGGCCGGGTCGCGACCGGCCCGTGGTCCGTCCCCGCCGTGGTCGTCGAGGACGCCCCGGCCTTCGCCTGGCGCGGCGTGATGCTCGACGTCGCCCGCCACTTCCGCACGAAGCACGAGGTCATGCGGGTCGTCGACCAGCTCGCCGCGCACCGGATCAACCGCCTGCACTTCCACCTCACCGAGGACCAGGGGTGGCGCATCGAGATCCGGAAGTACCCGCGCCTGACCGAGGTCGGCTCCTGGCGTCGGGAGTCCCAGGTCGGCGCGCACGTCCCGGGGCCCGACGGCACACTCGTCGTCGCTGGGTTCGACGGCCGCCCGCACGGCGGGTACTACACGCAGGACGACGTCCGCGAGATCGTGGCGTACGCGGCCGACCGGTTCGTCACCGTCGTCCCCGAGATCGAGACCCCCGGGCACGTCCGTGCGGCGCTGGCGGCCTACCCGTCGCTCGGCGTCACGGGTGAGCCGGTCGAGGTGTGGACCGAGTGGGGCATCGCCGACGACGTCCTGAACGCCGAGGACGCCACGATCGAGTTCTTCAAGGACGTCCTGGACGAGGTCATCGCGCTCTTCCCGTCCGGCTACATCGGCATCGGCGGCGACGAGTGCCCGAAGGTGCAGTGGGAGACCGACCCGCGCACCCAGGAGCGCATCCGCGAGCTCGGGCTGCAGGACGAGGAACAGCTGCAGGCCTGGATCATCGGGCAGCTCGCCGCACACGTCGAGTCGCACGGCCGGCGGGCGTTCGGGTGGGACGAGATCCTCGAGGGCGGCACGCTCGACCCCTCGGCGACCGTGGTCTCCTGGCGCGGGCTGACCGGCGCACGCACCGCCGCCCGCCGCGGGCACGACGTCATCTCGTCGCCGGACGACCAGGTGTACCTCGACTACCGCCAGAGCGACCTGCCGACCGAGCCGATCCCGGTCTCGATCGTGCTCACGGTCGACGACGTCTTCGCCTTCGACCCGGTGCCGTCCGGACTCACCGACGCCGAGCGCGCCCACGTCATCGGCGGCCAGGGCAACATGTGGACGGAGCACGTCGACTCCGCCCGTCGACTCGACTACCAGCTCTTCCCCCGCGTCGCCGCCCTCGCCGAGGCACTGTGGTCGGCGGACGTCACCGGGCCACGCGACCTCGCCGAGTTCCGCGGACGCCTGGCCGAGCACACCGCCCGGCTCGAGGCCATGGGCATCGAGTACCGGCACGAGGCCGGGCCGTTCCCGTGGGAGCAGCGACCGGGCGTGCCGGGTCGCCCGCACTCGCGCGAGGAGCGTGCGGCGTACATCGACGCGGTCACGGCGAACATCGCCGAGTAGCGCGCGTCGAGCGGTCGCGACACCCCGCTCGGTTCCGCCGAGCGGTCAGGTTCCGACGTGTGGGCGCCACGCCAGCGACGTGACGTGACCGCTCGACGCGCGGCCGGCGGTGCGTCGCGACCACACGACGGACGGGAGGCCCGGTGCCAGCTGGCACCGGGCCTCCCGTCTTCCCTGGGGTCGCGTCGACTACGCGGCGACCGGTGCGCGCTGACCCACCGTCTCGCCGGCCACGGCAGCCTCGTTGCCCGCAACGGCCTCGTCGACCGGGCGACGACGGACCCACTTCTTCAGCGCGACGAGCACCAGCGCGGACACCACGGTCCCCGCCAGGATCGCGACGACGAACATCAGGACGTCACCGATCGCGAAGAAGACGAAGATCCCGCCGTGCGGCGCTCGCGAGGTCACGCCGGCAGCCATCGAGATCGCACCCGTGATCGCGGCACCGACCATCGACGCCGGGATGACGCGCAGCGGGTCGGCAGCGGCGAACGGGATCGCACCCTCGGAGATGAAGGACGCACCGAGCAGCCACGCGGCCTTGCCGTTCTCGCGCTCCGGCTTCGTGAAGCCCTTGCGGTAGAGCACGGTCGAGGCGAGTGCGAGTGCGAGCGGCGGCACCATGCCGGCCGCCATGACGGCGGCCATGATCTCGAACGGCACCACGTTCGTGGCGGTCCCGGCACCGAGCCCGGCGACGGCGAACGCGTACGCCACCTTGTTGACCGGACCACCGAGGTCGAACGCCATCATCAGGCCGAGGATGATCCCGAGCAGCACGGCCGAGGCACCGGACAGCGAGTTGAGGAAGGCGGTGAGTTCGGTCATGACCCAGGCGATCGGGCCACCGAGCACCAGGAGCATCAGGCCCGAGGCGATGATCGAGGCGAACAGCGGGATGATCACGACCGGCATCAGGCCGCGGAGCCAGCGCCAGGTCGGGATGCGCCCGATCCAGTACGCGGCGGCACCGGCGATGAGGCCACCGACCAGACCACCGAGGAACCCGGCGTTCATGAACACGGCGATGGACCCGGCCACGAAGCCCGGTGCGATGCCGGGACGGTCGGCGATGGCGTAGGCGATGTACCCGGCGAGTGCTGCGACCAGGAACCCGAGCGACACGGACCCGATCTGGAACGCGGCGGCGCCGAGGTAGTAGCCGAGGCCCTCCGGCGGCAGGTTCAGCAGGGTGTAGTTGGTGAGCGTGAAGACGGCGTTGTTCTGGCCCGAGTCACCGTGGGTCAGCGCGATGCCGTACCCGGAGAGCAGGAAGCCGAGCGCGATGAGGAGCCCGCCGCCGGCGACGAACGGGATCATGTAGCTGACGCCCGTGAGCAGCCAGCGCTTGAGCGCCTGCCCGAAGTGCTCGTTCGACTTGTTCGTCTCGCCCTCGACGGCGGCGCCGCCCTGCACGCGTGCGGCGTGCGGGTCCTCCGAGGCGCGAATGGCCTCGGCGATCATCTTGTCGGGCTCGTCGACACCGCGCTTCACGGGTCCGGACACCAGCGGCTTGCCGGCGAACCGACCGCGGTCGCGGACGTCGACGTCGACCGCGAACACCACGGCGTCGGCCCGGGCGATGAGCGCCGGGTCGAGGGGTTCGACCTGCGAGGACCCCTGCGTCTCGATGTGCATCTCGGCACCGGCGCGCTGGGCTGCGGCGACGAGAGCGTCGGCCGCCATGTAGGTGTGCGCGATCCCGGTCGGGCAGGCGGTGACGCCGACGAAGACCTTGCGGCCCGCCTCCGGCGCGGTGGCCGGATCGGAGGCACTGCTCGCCTTCCCGACGCCGGCCTCGGCCACTTCGCCACTCACCTCGTCGTCGACCAACCGGACGATCTCGTCGGCCGTGGTCGCGGCGCGCAGCGCGGCGGTGAAGTCCTCACGGATGAGCGCGCGGGCCAGGGTCGAGAGGACCGTCAGGTGGTCCTTGTCGGCCCCCTCGGGCACGGCGATCATGAACACGATGTCGGCGTCGCCGTCCGGAGCACCGAAGGGCACCTTCCGGGCCAGGCGCGAGAACGCCAGCGTCGGCTCGGACACCGACGCCGACCGGGCGTGCGGGATGGCGATGCCACCGGGGACGCCCGTGCCGACGCTCGCCTCGCGCTTGATGGCGTCGTCGGCGAGCGTGGTGCCGTCGGCGGCGCGGCCGGTCGCGGCGACGCGGTCGGCGAGCACCCGGATCACGTCGGTCGACGTGGCGCCGAGGTCCTCGTCGAGGCCGACGAGCTGTGCGCTGATGAGGCGCGGACTCGAGTCTGCGGACATGTGCTTGCTCCTTCGCAATGGCGCTGATCGCGCGGTGGTGCAGGTGTTCGTGGGGTGATCGGGTGGGGAGGGGATCAGGCGGGTTCGGGGGCCGGGTGCGTTTCGAGCACCCGGACGGAGACCGCCGTCGGGTCGGTGTGGTCGAGTGCCGGCACGTCGCTGCCGGGCAGGGCTGCGGCCGCGGCACCGGTGGCGACGGCCTGGGCGAGACGCTGCTCGGGCGACGCTCCCGCGACCTCGGCGAGCAGGTAGCCGGCGAGCGAGGAGTCCCCCGCGCCGACCGTCGACCGGGCGACGATCTTCGGAGCGGCGGCGGCGAACGCGCCCTCGTCGGAGACCAGCACGGCGCCGGCGCTGCCCAGGGTGAGCAGGACCGTGCCGACGTTCCTCCGCCGCAGCCGCTGCGCCCCGGCCACCGCGGCGTCGAGGTCGCGCTCGTACTCCTCGGGGTCGCCGCCGACGACCTCCGCGAGTTCCTCGGCGTTCGGCTTCACCAGGTCGATCCGTTCGCCCGACTGCAGCAGCGCGGTGAACGGCACCCCGGACGAGTCGACGGCGATCCGGACGTCCGCACCGTGGCGGGCACGGACGGCTCGGACGAGCACGGCGAGCGCGTCGTCGGGCAGACCGGGCGGCAGCGACCCGGCGACCACGACCCAGCGGGCGGCGGGACCCGTGGCGGTCGCGGCGGCGGTGTCGGCGACCAGGGCGGCGAGGTCGTCGAGGCGTCCGGCGAGTGAGGGGCCGGGTTCGTTGAGCTTCGTGGTGGTGCCGGTCGGCTCGGTCACGGTGACGTTCGACCGGAGCGGCGCCCCGATCGGCAGCGATGCGGTGGGGATGCCGCGCGTGGCCAGGCCGAGCAGGACCGGGTCGAGCTCGTCGCCCGGCAGGACGGCGACGGTGTCCCCGCCGCTCGCGACGACCACGCGGGAGACGTTGACGCCCTTGCCGCCGGGTTCCGCGGTGGACCGCGTCGCACGCTGGACGGCGCCGCGCTGCAGTTCGCCGGCGAGCTCGATCGTGCGGTCGAGGGACGGGTTCGGGGTGACCGTGACGATGCGGACGTTCATGCGACGACGACCTCGACGTCGGAGCCGGCGAGCGCCTCGGCCAGGTCGGCGGGCGGCTGCTGGTCGGTGACGAGCGTGTCGATCTCGTCCAGGCGGGCGAACCGCATCAGGGCCTCCACGCCGTGCTTGGCGGCGTCGGCGAGCACCACGGCCCGTCGTGCGGCGAGCACGTAGGCGCCCTTCACGGCGGCCTCGTACTCGTCCGGGGTGCTCAGGCCGAAGCCGGCGGACAGGCCGTTCGTGCCGATGAACGCCACGTCGGGCCGGAGGGCACCGATCTGCTCGACGGTGGCCGTGCCGACCGCGGCGCTCGTGACGCCGCGCACGCGGCCGCCGAGCAGGTGCAGTTCGAGGTGCTCGCTGTGCTGCAGGGTGGCGGCGATCGGCACCGAGTTCGTGATGACGGTGATCGTCGAGCCGGCGACCTCGGGCTCCCAGCGGGCGAGTTCGGAGGCGACGGCGGCGCAGGTGGTGCCGGCGTCGAGGGCGATCGAGCCGGTGAACGTCGGCGGGACCAGGCGCATCGCGGCCCGGGCGATCGCGGACTTCGCGGAGCCGTGCTGGCCCTCCCGCTCGGCGACGCTGAGCTCGACGACGCTCGAGCGCCCGACGGGGACCGCTCCCCCGTGCACCCGACGCAGGACCCCGGCGGTCTCGAGCAGGTCGAGGTCTCGGCGCACGGTCTCGGTGGTGACGTCGAAGTGCTCGGCCAGACCGGCGACCGACACGCGGCCGGCGGACTGCAGCTCGGCGGCGATGGCGGTGTGCCGCTCGGTTGCGTACATGCCCGAACTCCTTCGTTCCGTTGGGTTTCGAGCACTGTACGTCCGAAACCCACAAGAACGCAACCGTTCCGTCACACAACCAACACGTCCACAGGTGCAGGCCGTGCGCTGCAGCGGTCACAACACGTCGCAAGCCGGAGGCCGAGAGGTCACGAAGTGTCGGCTGCGACCGCGCCAGCCGACGCTCCGTGACCGCTCGCAGGCAAGCATGCGGGGTGTTGTGACCTCGCGACACGACGCAAGTGTCGGTCGTCCGACGTGCTACCCCTTCACGGCACCCGCCGTCATCCCGCTGACCAGGCGGCGCTGCACGATGAGGAAGAACACCACGACGGGGATCGAGAACAGCACGCTCGCCGCCATCAGCCCACCGAAGTCCGTGCCCTTGTTCGTCGAGAACCCGGCGAGCCAGACCGGCAGCGTGTACATCCCCTGGTCCTTGAGCATCACGTACGCGATCAGGTAGTCGTTCCACGCCGCGATGAACGCGAACACGCTCGTGGCGATGACCCCGGGCATGACGAGTGGGAACAGCACGCTCCACAGGATCCGGAAGGTGCCGGCGCCGTCCACCTTCGCCGCCTCCTCGATCTCGACGGGGACGGCCACGAAGAAGCCGCGCATCACCCAGATCGAGAACGGCAGCACGCTCGCCACGTACGCCAGGATCAGCCCGACGTAGCTGTTCAGCAGTCCGAGGGTCTGGAACGACAGGAACAGCGGGATGAGCAGTGCACCCGACGGGATCATCTGCACGAACAGGATCGCGACCAGGATCGCCCGCCGTCCCCGGAACCGGAACCGCGACAGTGCCGCCGAGGCCAGGAACCCGACGACGATCGACAGCAGCACGGCCGCCACCACGACGATCGTGGAGTTCCGCAGGTAGACCAGGAAACCCTCCTGCGTGAGCGCCCGCGTGAAGTTGTCGAGCGTCGGGTGCAGCGGCGCCCAGATCGGGGTCATCGTGGTGACCTCGTCGGCGGGCTTGAAGGCGGTGTTCACCATCCAGTAGATCGGGAACACCCAGACCAGGCAGAACAGCACCGCGATGGTGTTCGCGACGACGCGCGGCTTGCGCTTGCGCACCCGCACGGGGCCCGGCGCGGACGCCCCGCTCGTACGAGGCGCCGTTCTCGAGACGGTCACAGGTCCTCCTCACCGCTGCGGACGAGCCGGCGGATGTAGTAGCTGGTGAGCACCCCGAGGATCAGGGTCGAGATCACGGCGATCGCCGCGCCCTGCCCGTAGGCGTTGGACACGAACGACTGCACGAAGGTCCAGATGCCGAGCGTCAGCGTGGCCTCTTCCGGTCCACCGCGGGTGAGCAGCCAGATCTGGTTGAAGACGTTGAAGTCCCAGATCACCGACAGGATCGACACGAGCAGCAGCGTCGGCGCCAGTGCCGGCAGCGTGATCGCGCGGTACATCGTCCACACCGAGGCCCCGTCGAGCGCGCCGGCCTCGTAGTACTCCGGCGCGATCTGGGACTGCGCGGCGTACAGCGTCAGCGCCACGAACGGCACGGCCTGCCAGATGACGAGGGTCAGCACGATCGTGTACGCCTGCCCCGGGTGCGACGCCCAGTTGTCCTGCGTGTGGTCCCCGAACACCCGCAGCTGCGTGATGAGCCAGTTGAGCACGCCGTAGAACGGCTGGAAGAGCCACTGCCAGACCAGGCTCGAGGCCACGTTCGGCATCGCCCAGGCCAGCACGAGCACGACGCTGACGATCGTGCGCATCGCGACGCCGAGGCGGGTGAGCAGCTGCGCCACCCCCATGCCGATGACGATCGTGCCCAGGACCATCGCGCCCGTCACGAGCACGGTGCGCAGGATGACCGGCCAGAACGACGGGTCGGTCAGGACGTCCGTGTAGTTCGTCAGCCCGGTGAACCCGGCCTGTCCGGTGAAGATCGCCCGCAGCCCGTAGTCCTGGAACGAGATGACGACGAGCCGGACGAGCGGGTAGACGACGAGGGCCAGGAGCAGCAGCGCCGCCGGGGCCAGCAGGACGAGCGGCGCCCGCGACCCGACCGGCGACCGACGACCCGCGCCGCTCCCACCCGGACGGGTCCCCCGCGACGGCCCCTGAACCGGCCCGTCGGCCCGCCGACCCCGGGCCCACCGGCCACCGGTACGCCGGCCCCCGGTACGCCGGCCGCCGGCGCCCCGCCCGCCGGTGACCCGCGCGGACTGCTCCGCGTCGGTCACCGGCTCCGCAGTGGACGTCATCGCCTACGGCTGCGCGTTCAGCGCGGTCGTGAGGTGCTTCGAGAAGCCCTCGGCGGCCTGCTCCGGCGACTTCCGGCCGGTCGCGACGTCGGCGAACATCGACTGGAACGAGGCGTCGCCCTCGATGGTGGCCCAGCCCGGCGTGGCCGGGGTCGGTCGACTCGTGCCGGCCGCCTCGAAGTAGGGCTTGTGCAGCTCGTCGACGTCGTCGGCGACCGCGTCGAGCAGCTCGGTGGAGTTCGGCTCCCAGCCGTCGACCCCGAACACCTGGTCCTGCTGGAACTCCTTCGAGGTCAGGATCTTCAGGTAGTACAGCGCGAGCTCCTGGTTCTTCGCCTTGGCCGGGATCCCCAGGTCGGAGCCGCCGAGGAACACCGGCTGCGTCTTCCCCGCCGTGGACGACGGCATCGGGAACGTGCCGATGCGATCGGCGAGCTCCGGCTTCGCCGTGGTGATCGAGCCGATCTCCCAGGCGGACCCGAGGAACGCCGAGGTGTTCCCCTGTGCGAAGACGTCGCTCTGCGAGGGCTTGTCGGTGTTGATGTCCTGGGTGGACTTCGCCGAGTACGCGTTCTGGAAGTCCTTCCAGGCGGTCAGCCCCTCGACCGCGTCCGTGGAGTCGAGCGTGCCGGTCCACTTGCCGTCCTTGTCCGTCGCGATCTCGCCGCCGGCGTCCCAGACCCACTGCAGCCCGCCGTACCAGTACTGACCGGGCATGTAGAAGGCGGAGAAGTCACTGGCCGGGTTGGCGGCCTTGACCTTGTCGAGGTCGGCGGTGAGCTCGTCGTAGGTGGTCGGCACGTCGGTCACGCCGGCGTCCTTCCAGACCTTCTTGTCGTAGACCACGGCCCGGTTGCCGGCGAACAGCGGTGCCCCGTAGAGCTTGCCGTCGACGGTGGCGGGGCCCTCGAGCCCGGTGAGCCAGGTCTGGCCGTCCTTGAGCTCGTCGCGGTACGGCGTCAGGTCGGTCAACCCGCCGGCGGCCGCGTAGACCGGCACCTGCGTGTTGCCGAGGTCGACGACGTCGGGGGCGTCGCTCTGCGCGAGCGCCGTGGTGAGCTTGGTGGTGATCCCGTCCCACTGCTGGGTCTGGATCTTCACCTTCGCCCCGGTGTCGGCGGTGAACTGCTTGCCGGCGGCGTCGAGCACCTTGTCGCTCAGGTCGCCGTTCATCATCCAGACGGTGATGGTCTTGCCCTTGCCATCGGGTGTGCCGATGGACTTCGTGCCGCCGTCGGAAGCGGCGTTGCTCCCGGCGGAGCACCCGGTGAGGGCGAGCGCGCCTGCGAGGGCGAGCGCACCGAGTGCGGCGAAACGCGTTCGTGTCACGATGACTCCCTTGGTCCGACCTTTATGAAAGGACGTTGCGTATTCGCAATAGAAGACCCTGCACGGCCCCTTGTCAACCGTTGGATCGGTCCCGGTGACCGCTTTCGATCCGCGTGTTTCCGGGGCATCACGGATGTCGAACAGATCGACGCAGATGCTTGACCAGGTGGTCATGACCAGGCATGATCTGCGACTCGCGTCCGGTGGGGGGAAGCGACCGCCTGGAGGCCCGGTGCCGGTCCGCCGGACCGGCACCGGGCCTCCCGTGCGCGCGTCCACCGCACACGTCAGACGGCCGCCAGGGCGGACGTCGGCGGGATCCGCGCCGCGCGTGCCGCCGGGTAGAGCCCGGAGACCCCGCCGATCACGACCGTGGCGCCGAGTCCCCCGACGACGGCCCACACCGGCAGTGCGACCGGCCAGCCCTGCGTGACGGCGAAGACGACCGTCACCGCGACGCCGAGCACGACGCCGGCCAGCCCGCCGAGGAACGACAGCAGCAACGACTCGACCAGGAACTGGTCGCGGATGCTCCGACGACGGGCCCCCAGCGCACGGCGGACGCCCACCTCGGCGCGGCGTTCCAGGACGGTGATCACCATCGTGTTCGCCACCCCGATGCCACCGACCAGCAGCGCCACCCCGCCGATGCCGACCAGCAGCCCGGTGAAGGAGTCGTCCGTGGCGTCCTTCGCGGCCAACGCGTCCGACGGCCGTGTCACGCCGACGTCCTGCGGTGCCCCGGGTCGGACCGCACCGGCGAGCAGGTCCCTCGACCGTTCGACGTGCGCCTGGTCGACGCGCGTGTAGACCGCGGTCGGAGCCCCGTCGAAGCCCAGCTGCCCGGCGAACCCGCGGGGCACGAACACCCGCGAGTCGAGGTCCTCGGCGAGCGCGACGGGATCGAGCACCCCGACCACCTGCACCCACCGACCGCCGATCCAGACCCGGCTGTCCGGATGCAGGTCGTCGAAGCCGAGGACCGCGGCTGCCCGCGCCCCCAGCACGACCTGCGGCGGCGCCCCGGCTGCGTCGTCGATCCACCGCCCGGCTGCGAGCTGGCCGCCGAGGACCCGTGGCACGTCGCCCCACGCGGCGAGCACCCCGAGGCCCTTCGTCTCGGGTGCCGGGACGTGGTCGTTCCGGTACACACCGGTGGCCGGCACGGTGCCGACGGCCGCGGCCGACTCGACGTCGTCCTGCCGCAGCACCGACTCGAGTGCGGTGGACGGCAACGGGACCGGTTCGCCGAGGCCCTGCGCCTGGGTGAGGGTGAGCACGTTCGTACCGAGCGTGTCGAGCACCTGGTCGACCTTCGCCTTGCTCGACGACGAGATCCCGACGACCGCGAGCATCGCCGCGATGCCGATCGCGATGCCGAGCGCCGACAACACGACGCGACCCGGACGGGTCCGCAACCCGAAGACGCCGAGGCGGAGCAGGTCGACCGCGCCCACGGACCGACGCCGGCTCATCGGGCGACCTCGTCGACGACGGGAGCGACCTCGTGCTCGATCCGGCCGTCACGCATCCGGACCTGCCGGGGCAGCGACGCCGCCAGGTCGAGGTCGTGCGTGATGACCACGACCGTCGTGCCCGCCGCGTTGAGCTCGCGCAGGAGCTCGACCACCGCGGCACCGGACGCCGTGTCGAGTGCACCCGTCGGTTCGTCGGCGAGCAGGATCGTCGGGTCACCCACGACGGCCCGCGCGATGGCGACGCGTTGGCGCTCGCCGCCGGAGAGCTGGTGCGGTCGGTGGTCCACCCGGTGCGCCAGGCCCACGCGGCCCAGGGCCTCGACCGCCAGCCGGTGCCGCTCGCGCCGGGGCACGCCCTGGTAGAGCAGGCCGTCGGCGACGTTCTCGGTGGCGGTCGCGCCGGCCTGCAGGTGGAAGTGCTGGAAGACGAACCCGATGTGGTCGGCACGGAGTCCGGACAAGTCGTCGTCGGACATCGTCGCGACGTCGTTGCCGGCGATCGTCACCGTGCCGGACGTGGGACGGTCGAGGGTCCCGACGACGTTGAGCATCGTCGACTTGCCCGACCCCGACGGGCCGACGACCGCGACGAGTTCACCCGCGGTGACCTCGAGCGACACCCCGCGCAGGGCTCCGACGTCGCCGTAGGTCTTCGTGACGTCACGGAGCGACAGGACGGAGTCGGGTGGCAGCACGGCGGCGGGTGGCAACACGACGGCGGGTGGCAGCACGGCGCTCATCCGGGCACCACCACGCGGTCGCCGGCGGCCAGGTCGCCCGTGATCGCGATCCGTCCGTCCGCGCTGAAGCCGGGCTCGACCCGGACCCGCTCCGTCGTGCCGTCCCGCTGCACGACGTCGACGGCGTACCGGCCACCGGCGCCCGCGACGAGTGCAGCCACCGGCACCGACAGGACGTCGTGCTCGGTGGTGCCCTTCGCGTCGACCTGCGCGGACGCTGCCGCGGGCAGCGTGCGTTTCCCCGGGTCGAACGACACCGAGACGTCGACGGCCGTCCCGCCGTCCTCGCTCGTCGTCGGCTGCACGTCGACGACGGAACCCGGCATGGCTGCCCCGGCGCCGTTCACCCGGACCTCGACGTCGGTGCCGACCGCGAGCCGCTCGGCGTCGCGCTGGGGCACGGTCGCCGCGACGACGCGTCGGGTGCTCGTGACCTGCAGGACGTCGGCCGCCGCACCCGCGCCGGCCGCTGCACCAGCGCCACCGGCACCCGCTCCCGTTCCCGCTCCCGCACCAGCCCCACCGGCGATCCGCTCCCCGAGCCGACCGTCGACCGAGGCGACCCGGACCGCGCCGTCCACGAAGGCGACGTCGTCCGCCGTCAGCACCGAGGTCACGTCGTGTCCGCGGTCCTGCTGCCACTGCCGGACGGCTCGTTCGGTCCGTGGACCGAACCGGTCGTCCACGGACACGTCGTACCCGAGGGCGGCCAGGTTCTCGTTGAGCTGCCGCACGTCGGCGCCCTGCAGCCCCCGTTCCAGGTCACGCCAGAGCGGCACGGTGCCGTACATCGACCGGACGTCCCGCTCGTCGACGGCGTACAGGGCCCCGTCGCGTTCGATGACGTCGCCGGCGCGGGGCAGCCAGGTGATCGTGCCGGCGGCGGCCCCGGGGACCCCGGTCGCCGCGCCGTACCCGAGCGTCCCGGCGAACACCTTCGAGTCGGTCAGGTCGCCGCGCGTGACCGTGGCGGTGGCTCCGGTCGACGCGGTCCCGCCGCGCGACCCGCTGCTGGCCGAGGCTCCCGGACCACTCGGCACCGTGGCGAGGGCCCAGGTCCCGGCCCCCGCGGCGACCGCCACGACGAGGCACACCGACACGATGGTCCTGCGTCGGGCGCGCCGGTGGCTCACGACCCGGCTCCGCCCCGGACGGCCTCGAAGGCCGCGTCGGTGCAGGTGCCGGCAGCTTCGTTGAACGCCTCTTGGTCGTCCGGCTCGAACCGGGCCTGTGCGTCCTGGTCGTCCGGGTAGTCCGGGAACCCCTGGCCCCGCAGGCACTCCGCCGTCTTCCTCGCGATCTCCTCGCTGCCCGGCATCGGCTGTGCGGCCTGCGCGTCACCCGCCGCTGCGGAGTCGTCGAGGCAGCCCTTGAGGTCCTCCTGGTACTGCTCGGGATCGACGCCGTCAGGTGCGCTGAGCTGCATCGACTCGCCACCCGTGCCGGGGTCGGGCATGTCGTAGCCGCGGTCGCGCAGGCACTCGGCGAGGGCGACGCCGGGCGCAGCACCCCCGGCCGCGGTCGTCGTGTCGTCGTTCGGTGCCGCGTCCGAGCAGCCGACCAGCAGCAGGGGCAGCAGGAAGACGGCCGCGGCCGCGCTCATCAGGGACCGGGTGCGACGTGTGGTCGTCATGGTGTGGTTCATGCCTCCAGCACACCGGAACGGCTGTTTCGCTCCGCGTACACATCGGGTTGCACTGGCGAAACACGGACCCGGACGAGCAGCCCGCCGGTCGGCCGTGCGGTGATCGACAGCTGCCACCCGTGTGCGTGCACGATGGCGGCCACGATCGACAGGCCCAGACCGCTGTGCTGCCCGCGTGCGTCGTCCGTCGCGCCGCGGCGGAACGGTTCGACGAGCAGCCCCGCCTCGTCCGCCGGGACCACCGGCCCTCCGTTCTCGACGACGAACCCGTCCGGCTCCGTGGTCACCAGGACGGCGCCGCCGGGTTCGTTGTACTCGACGGCGTTGCCGACCAGGTTGCCGAGCAGCTGCCGCAGCAGCGTCGGCTCCCCCGGTACGACCAGGCCGGGAGGCCCGGTGCGGCGCTCGTGGGTCAGCGTCACGCCCGCCTCGGCCGCGTCTCGAGCCGCCCCCGCGACGACCTCGGCGGTCACCTCGTCGAGGTCGACGGGGCGCGTCGCACCCGCCAGCCCGCGATCGGCCTCGGCGAGCACGAGCAACGACTCGACCAACCGCTCGGTCCGGCGGTTCTGCTCCAGCAGCTCCGCCCGGACCGCTCGGACGTCTGCGGGGTCGGCGTCGTCGTGCAGACCGATCTGCACCGCCGCGCGTTGCACCGCGAGGGGCGTCCGGAGTTCATGGGAAGCCTGGGCGACGAATCGACGCTGGCTCTCGAACGCGGTCTCCAGGCGGGCCAGCAGGTCGTCGACGGTGCGCGAGAGCCGCCGGAGCTCGTCGTCGGGACCGTCCAGCGCGATGCGCTCGTGCAGGTTCGACGCCGAGATGCGGTTCGTGGTCGCGGTGATCCGGTCGATGGGCCGGAGGACCCGGCGGCTGACGAGCCAGCCGATGCCCCCGGCCGCGATCCCGGCGCCCGCGATCCCGATCGCGGACCACTGCCACTGCTGCACGGCCACGAGCCGGATCACCGCGACCGCACCGTCACGCTCCGCTGCGGTCCGGTCCACCTCGATCGCGGCGGGCGCACTCGTGGCGCTCGCTGCTCCGGCCGGGGCGCGCTGCACGACCGCGGTGTCGAGGCCGGCATCGACACCAGCGAGCGACATCGTGTTCGTGAAGAGGACGACCCCGGTCGCGAGCGCCATGGCCGCGAGCGCGAACGTCAGGGCCGTCCGGGTCCGGATGCTCCAGCCCCGGGCCCACCGACTCAAAGCGAGTAACCCTGACCGGGCACCGTCCGGATCGGGTCCGGATCCCCGAGCTTCCGGCGGAGCTTCGACATCGTCACCCGGACCGCGGCGGTGAACGGGTCGGTGTTCACGTCCCAGACCTTCTCGAGCAGGTGCTCGGCGGAGACGATCCGACCGTCAGCACGGAGCAGGGTCTCGAGCACCCCGAGTTCCTTCGAGGTCAGGTCGAGCGGGCGACCGTCGCGTGTGGCCATCCGCCGGTTCGTGTCGACGACGAACCCTGCACGCTCGAGCACCGGGGCGACGGGTGCGACGCTCCGTCGACCGAGCGCGCGCACCCGGGCGACGAGTTCTGGGTACTCGAACGGCTTGGTCAGGTAGTCGTCGGCACCGAGCTCGAGCCCGTGCACACGGTCGCTCAACGTCGTCGCGGCGGTGAGCAGGAGGATCCGCGTGAGTGCGCCGCGCGCGGTGAGCCGCCGTGCGACCTCGTCGCCGTGCAGCCCGGGGACGTCACGGTCGAGCACGACGACGTCGTAGTCGTGCACCGCCAGCAGCTCGTCGGCGTCGTCGCCGCGGTAGGCGACGTCCACCGCCATGTCCTGTCGGGTCAGGCCCGTCGCGACCAGGTCGGCGAGGGCTCGTTCGTCGTCCACCACGAGTACGCGCATCGATACATCACACGTGACGTACCTTCGACGAACCTGGGAAGTGGATCAGGCGTCGAACGGCACCTCGCCGTGCGCGCTGACGCCGGCACGCTGTCGGTAGGACAGGTGCCCACCGAGGTACCCGCCGACACTGACGACGGCGAGACCCGCGAAGCCGAGCAGCTTGCCGGCGCCGTGGTTGCCGCGCTTCCGCTGCAGCCACGACAGCCCGTACAACGACAGGCCGGTCCAGTTCACGGCCTGGTGCACCCATCCGGTGCGGAGCTGCTCGCGGTTGAGCTCGGACCAGTCGACGTAGCCGGCGACCGAGGCGCTGCTCGCCGAGACGACCCCGACGCCGACCAGGGTCTTGGCGGCCTTCGCGTTGCCCTTCCCGCCGACCAGGTCGAGGACCGCGGCGGAGATCCAGGCACCGAGGGGCACCTGCACCATGAGCGGGTGGATCGGGTGGCCGAACGGCACGCCGTGCAGCAGCTGGCGCAGGGCCTTCGGCTTGGCGAGGGCGTTAACGACGGCACGGTCGATGTCGACGGCCTTGTCGAGCACGCTCGCGTGCTCGACGGCGTCGGTGAGGCGACGGATCGCGCGGATCTCAGGCATGCCGTGGACGGTAGACGAACGGCCCGTCACCGGTCCCAGGAACCGGTGACGGGCCTCCCGTCCGTCTCGGTGGGCTACTCCTCGACGATCTCGGCCAGCTCGAAGGGCTCGACCGTCAGGCCGTCCCCGTCCGCCGCGACGTCCACCCGCACGGTGTCGCCGTCGCGGACGTCACCGGACAGGATGGCGCGTGCCAACCGGTCGTCGATCTGCCGCTGCATCAGGCGACGCAGGGGCCGCGCGCCGTACAGCGGGTCGTACCCGCGCTCCGCCAGCCAGCCGCGCGCCTCGGGGGTGACGGCGAGCTCGAGCCGACGGTCGGTCAGACGGCGGGCCAGCCGGTCGACGTAGAGCGACACGATCTGCCCGAGGTCGTCGGCCGTCAGGGCCTGGAACACCACGATGTCGTCGAGACGGTTGATGAACTCCGGTCGGAACGCCTGCTGCACGAGCTCACGGACCGCCTCTTCCCGCTGCACGTCGCTCAGGGACAGGTCGGTCATGAACTGCGACCCCAGGTTCGACGTCAGCACCAGGATCGTGTTCCGGAAGTCGACCGTGCGCCCCTGGCCGTCGGTCAGTCGCCCGTCGTCGAGCACCTGCAGCAGCACGTCGAACACCTCGGGGTGCGCCTTCTCGATCTCGTCGAGCAGGATCACCGAGTACGGACGGCGGCGGACCGCCTCGGTGAGCTGTCCACCGGCCTCGTACCCGACGTACCCGGGCGGGGCACCGATCAGGCGGGCCACGGAGTGCTTCTCGCCGTACTCGCTCATGTCGATGCGGACGAGGGCCTTCTCGTCGTCGAACAGGAACTCGGCGAGCGCCTTGGCCAGCTCGGTCTTGCCGACGCCGGTCGGGCCGAGGAACAGGAACGAACCGGTCGGGCGGTCCGGGTCGGAGATGCCGGCGCGGGTGCGACGGACGGCCTCGGATACCGTGGTCACGGCGGTGCGCTGCCCGATGATGCGGCGGCCGAGCTCGCTCTCGAGGTGCAGGAGCTTCTCGGTCTCACCCTGCAGCAGTCGGCCGAGCGGGATGCCCGTCCACTGCGCGATGACCGCGGCGATGTCCTCGTCGGTGACGCTGTCGTTCACCATCCGGTCGGCGCTCTCGGCCTGTTCGGCGGCGGCGAGCTCGGCCTCGATGCGGGGCTTCTCGCCGTACTCCAGTCGGGAGACGAGTTCGTAGTCGGCCTCGCGCTGGGCTCGCTGCGACCGCATGTTCAGGTCGTCGAGCTGCTGCTTGAGCTCACCGATGCGGTTCAGGCTCGCGCGCTCGGCCTGCCAGCGCTGCTCGAGCTCGGCCAGCCGTTCCTCGCGCGTGTGCAGCTCGTTGCGCAGGGTCTCGAGGCGGGCCTTCGAGGCGTCGTCCTTCTCCTGCTTGAGCGCGAACTCCTCGACCCGCAGACGGTCGACGTTCCGCTTCAGCTCGTCGATCTCGACCGGGCTGGAGTCGATCTCCATGCGGAGTCGGCTCGCGGCCTCGTCGATCAGGTCGATGGCCTTGTCGGGCAGCTGGCGGCCGGAGATGTACCGGTTCGACAGGCTCGCGGCCGCGACCAGTGCGGAGTCGTTGATCGTCACCTTGTGGTGTGCCTCGTAGCGCTCCTTGAGCCCGCGGAGGATCGCCACGGCGTCCTCGACGCTGGGCTCACCCACGTAGACCTGCTGGAAGCGACGCTCGAGCGCGGCGTCCTTCTCGATGTACTCGCGGTACTCGTCGAGGGTCGTCGCGCCGATGAGCCGGAGCTCACCGCGGGCGAGCATCGGCTTGAGCATGTTCGACGCCGCGACGGAGCCCTCGCCGCCCCCGGCACCCATCAGCGTGTGCAGCTCGTCGATGAACGTGATGACCTGCCCGTCGGAGTCGTTGATCTCCTTGAGCACGGCCTTGAGCCGCTCCTCGAACTCGCCGCGGTACTTGGCGCCGGCGATCAGGGCGGAGATGTCGAGCGAGATGAGTCGCTTGTCCTTGAGGGAGTCGGCGACGTCGCCGGCGACGATGCGCTGCGCGAGCCCCTCGACGACGGCGGTCTTGCCGACGCCGGGCTCGCCGATGAGCACGGGGTTGTTCTTGGTGCGGCGCGTCAGCACCTGGGAGACGCGTCGGATCTCGGAGTCACGTCCGATCACGGGGTCGAGCTTGCCGCTGCGGGCGATCGCCGTGAGGTCGATGCCGTACTGCTCGAGGGCGGTCTTCTGTCGTTCTTGGGAGTCAGGAGCGCCCTGGAGGTTCGCCATGCGTTCCGTCCTTTCGTTGCGGTGGTCCTGGAGTTGAGTCTACTCCACTCAACTTACGTGCGGTCGGGGACATTCCGGATCCCGACGGCGCTGACGACGGCACCGGCCGCCAGCAGGAGCGCCATCACCACCATGGCCCGGTGCAGCCCGTCGACGCTCACCTCGCCGCCGAGCACCACACCGGCCAGTGCCACCGTGACGAGGCCGGCGATCCGCGCGACCGCGTTGTTCACGGCCGAACCGGACCCGGCCTCGGACTGCGGCACCGACCCGAGCACCGCGCTCGTCAGGGGTGTGACCATCAGGGCGATGCCCACGCCGATCAGTACCAGCCCGGGGAACACCGACCACCAGTAGCCGGTCGGGTCGTCGCCGGCGAGCAGCAGCAGGAGCGCCCCGACCGCCCCCACCGCCGGCCCGGCGGCCATGAACCACCGCGGGCCGAACCGACCCGCCGCGGAGCCCACGGCAGTGGAGAGCGCGAGCAGCATGATCGTCGGCGGCAGCGTCGCGAGTCCGGCGAGCCAGGCCGGGTACCGCCAGACCTCCTGCAGGAACAGCGTGACGACGAAGAACACCATGCCGAGCGCGCCGTAGATCGACAGTGTCGCGAGGTTGCCGACCGTGAAGTTCCGCGCCCGGAACAGCTCGAGCGGCACGAGCGGCGACCCCGTCGTCCGGGTCACCCGCAGTTCCCACGGCACGAACGCCACGAGTGCGGCCGCACCGAGCACGAGCGCGCCGACCACCACGGGCGCACCCCACCCCAGCCGCTCCTGTTCGATGAGGCCCAGCACGACACCGCCGACCCCGACCACGGCGAGCACGGCCCCGACGACGTCGATGCGTGGGCGCACCGCCGGGTGCACGTCGCCGGTGATGCGCAGGACCAGCGGGATCGTGACGGCGATCGGCACCGCGGTGAGCACGAAGACCCACCGCCACCCGATGCCGTCGACCACCAACCCGCCGACCACGGGGCCGAGGATCGTGGCCGCGCTCGACCACGCCGTCCACGTGCCGATCGCCTTCGCCTGCGCCGCCCCGCGGAACGCCGCGACGATGAGGGCGAGTGCGCTCGGCATGACGAGTGCCCCGCCGACGCCCTGCAGCGCCCGGGCGACGATGAGCACCTCGCCGGTCGGCGCGACGGCGCACACCACGGAGGCGATCCCGAAGACCACGAGCCCCCACGTGATGATCCGGACCCGGCCGAACAGGTCGGACAGGCTGCCGGCGACCAGGATGAGCGAGCCGAGGGTGACCAGGTACGCGTCGACGACCCACTGCTGCACGACGAGTCCGCCGCCGAGCTCCTGCCGGATTGCAGGGAGCGCGACGTTCACGACGCTCGAGTCGAGCCCGACGACGAACGACGCCAGGATCGCCACCACCAGCACGATCCGCCGATCGTCCCGGAGCGGCGCGACTCCGTGCGGCACGGGGGCCGGGACGGGAACGGGAGCGGTCATGTGCTCATCCTGCGGCACGGGGTGCCCGGCGGTCGATCCCGCACGACGAAGCCCCCGCGACCGATGTGGTCGCGGGGGCTGCCGACAGGACGGGGGTGGGTGTCCTAACGCCGGGAGTCGGTGTTCGGCTGCGCGCTCGGCCCCGGGTTCAGGACCGGACCGGGGGCGGGCTCGGCGGGAGCGTTCTGGACAGTGCTGTTGTGCACCGTGCCGTCCGGCGCCGTGCCGTTGGCCTGGGCCTTCTTCTCGTCGTCGGACATCTCCTTCTTGAAGATGTTGATCGACTGGCCGAGGCCCTTGGCCAGCGCCGGGAGCTTGGTCGCGCCGAACAGCAGGATGACGATCCCGAGGATGATCAGCAGGTGAATGCCGCCGAGGTTTCCGAGCATCATGACTCCTTGTTGTGGAACTGGTCGCCGTCCGGTGATCGTCGTCGACCCACGCGGCGGAAGTCCGTGTGCGTCCATCGTAACTCCCCCGCCGCTGGATGCCCAGGCCGGGCACCGGAACGGACACTGTTCGTACAGGGAAGCGCAGCGCTCAGTACGCGCCGCGGGACCGCAGCACCGACGGGACGGTGCGGGCGAGGATCACGAGGTCGTGCAGGAACGACCAGTTCTCGACGTAGTGCAGGTCGAGCCGGACCCCTTCGGCCCAGTCGAGGTCCGATCGGCCGCTGACCTGCCACAGGCCCGTGATCCCCGGGGTCACGAGGAGTCGGCGGTCCGCGAAGTCCTCGTACAGCGCGACCTCGCGCGGCAGGGCAGGCCGAGGGCCGACCAGGCTCATCGAACCGGTGAGCACGTTCCACAGCTGCGGCAGTTCGTCGAGTGAGGTCCGTCGCAGGAACGCACCGACCCGGGTCACCCGCGGGTCGTCCTTCATCTTGAACAGCGGACCGGCGCCCTCGTTCTCGGACTGCAGGGCAGCCATGCGCGCCTCGGCGTCGACGCACATGGTCCGGAACTTCAGGATCGGGAACTCCGCACCACCGCGACCGACGCGGACCTGCCGGAAGAAGACCGGCCCGCCGTCGTCGGCGCGGATCGCCAGCGCGACCACGGCGAGGACCGGGGAGAGCAGTGCCAGGCCGAACGCGGCGCCGACGACGTCGAGTGCCCGCTTGCCCGCGCGGTGGCGGTAGTCGGGCGTCTCGACGTGCATGAGCGGCAACCCGTCCACGGGGCGCTCGTGCACCCGCCCGGCGGCGATGTCGGCCAGGGGAGAGGACACGACGAGCTCGACGCCGTGCTCCTCGAGCTGCCACCCGAGCCGACGGAGGCGCGCGTGCCCACCTCGGACGGCACCCGCGACGACGACGGCCGAGACACCCTCGGCCCGGGCGTGCACGAGCACGTCCTCGATGCCGCCGACGACCGGAGCGGTGGCCACCCCCAGGTCGACCTCGGCCCCGACCGGAGCACAGTCCGTCACCACGGCACGCACCCGGTAGCCGGCGCTCGGTGCGGCGGCGATCCGAGCGCCGACGTAGCGGACGTCCTCGGCGTCGCCGACGATCAGGACGTCCTGCAGGTGCTCACCCCTGGCGCGGCTGCGGGCGAGCACGGTCCGGACCCCCTTGCGGCCGAGCGCCAGGAACGCGAGCCCCAACGGGAACGCGATCGCGACGTACCCGCGAGCCAGGTCGAGCTGGGCTGCGTACGCCACGACCGCGACACCGGCGACCGCGACGAGGCTCGCGGTGACCAGGCGGCGGTACTCGTCGCCGCCGATGCCGGCGATCCGGGGGTCGCGGGTGCGGAACGCCGAGAGCAGGAGCATCCAGACCACGACGATGGCGGGGGCCACGACGAACTCGAACCAGCCGGAGCGCGGCCGGACGGACGCGAGCTCCCAGGGGAACCGCACGACGTGGGCGATGACGAACGCTGCGAGCAGCAGCACGAGGTCGAGCAGCGCCACCGCGGGGACGAACCCCCGGCGAGCGCCCGCCGGAGCGACCGTGCGGTGCGACGCCGTGGCCCCGGCAGCCCAGGCAGGGGAGGACACGGGGACGCTCGGGTGCAGCCCGCTCGGGTGCGGCACGCTTGGGGGCAGCACGGTCGGGGGCAGCACGGTCGGGTGCAGCACGGTCGGGTGCAGCACGGTCGGCACCGCCCCGGTGGGTGGGCGCATGGCGAGCGACATGTGAGACCTCCTGTCGACCGGTCGACGAGGATGTCGATCGGACGCCGGAGTCGCTCAGATCACGACAACGAGCGGCGCAACGTCAAATATATCACCGTGCTGTTCTGCATTTCAACGCGCGAGGGCGCGGTCCAGGCTCCAGAGGACCGGCTCCGCTCGCAGCGCCGGCACGTCCGCTTCGGTCACACCACCGAGCCGGAACACCACCCGTTCTCCGGGCAGCAGCGTCATGAACCCACGGTCGACCGTGCCGCCGTCCGCGACCCGGTCCGGCTGCACCAGCAGGTCGCGCACGAGCGAGTCGGCCTCGACCGTCAGGTCCAGACCGCCGTCGACCACCGCGAACGAGGTCCGGTAGCGGGCGGGCTCCCAGCGGATCGCAGCATCGGGGCCGGGGGTCCAGACCGCACGGCGCCAGTCCATGTCCGCGACGATGAGCTCGTTCGCCGGGTCGTCGACGACACCGACCGACTCGGGCAGCGACACCACCGCGACGCCGGCACCGGACAACCGGACCGGCAGGGACACCTCGGCCAGGATCGTGCCGGCCGTGGTGACCCGGCGCACCCGCACCACGCTGTCGTGCCCGGTGCGGGTCGACCGGACGGCCACCTCGACCGGTGAGGACCCGAAGGCACCGGGCGAGACACCCAGCGAGAGCGTGTCCGCGAGCTCGCCCAGGTCGGCCGTCTCGCCGACCGCAGACGACCCACCCGGGTGATCCGGGCCTCCAGTCCGCTCCGCACCCGACGCACCAGCGGTACCTGCGGCGCCTGCGGTGCCTGCGGTGCCCGGCGTCACCGACACCGTCGACACCGGACGGATCGTCAGCAGCACGTCGTCGTACAGGCGGCGCAGCTCGTGCGCGAGCGGCTTCAGCCGCCCCGCCGAGTCGATCGCCGACCAGGACGACACCGGCCACAGGTCGTTCAGCTGCCACACCACGACACCCGTGTTGCGCGGCCAGTGCGTGCGCCAGTGCTCGATGCCGGTCGCGATCGCCCGGGCCTGCTGCAGCTGCGTCAGGTAGTGCCACGCGTCGAACGCGGCCGGGTCGACCGCGCCGAAGCGCGGCTCGAGACCGCGTGCCAGCTTGGCCATCCCGTCGGCGGCCTTCTGGTGGTGGACCACACCGGGAGAGTCGACCCGGAGCGGCGAGTCCGTGACCGCCTCGCGCAGCGTGCGCCAGGCGGGCGGCGCCTGCCAGCCGAACTCGGACACGAACCGGGGCACCGACTCGCGGTAGGCCGTGTCGGGCAGCCGGTTCCAGACGTCCCACGAATGGTGCGTCTCGTGGTCGACCTCGTTCGCGGGCAGCGACTCGGAGCCGGACCACGGCGACGCGACCGTGTAGAAGCGCGACGGGTCGACGGCGTCGACGATGGTCGGCAGCAGGTCGAGGTAGTAGTCGAGTCCCCAGCCCCGGTCGCCCAGCTCCGCACCCCAGCCGTCGGCGTCGTGCAGCCAGATGTTCTCGTTGTTGCCGTTCCAGACCACCAGCGAGGGGTGGCGGGCGAGGCGGGCGACGTTGTCGCGTGCCTCGGCGATGACCTCGCTGCGGATCGGCTCGACCTCGGGGTAGGCCGAGCACGCGAACGGGAAGTCCTGCCAGACCAGCAGACCGAGTTCGTCGCAGACCTCGTAGAAGTCGCGCGATTCGTACACTCCGCCGCCCCAGACGCGCACGAGGTTCGTGCCGAGCGAGGCCGCGGCACCCAGCCGGGACTCGAGTCGGGCGCGATCGACGCGCGAGACGATGACGTCGTCGGGGATCCAGTTGACGCCCCGGACGTCGATGAGCGTGCCGTTGACGTGCACCGCGAAGGGGCGGCCGATGCCGTCGACCTGGGTCTCGATGCGGGTCGACCGGAACCCGGTGCGGAACGTGTCGCGGTCGAGCACCTCGCCGTCGACGGTCTGCAGCTCGACCACGACGTCGTACTGCGGCTGCGCGCCGTAGCCGCGCGGCCACCAGCGCCGCGCCTCGGGGACGCGCACGGTGACGACCGTCTCGTCGTCCTTCGGGGTCAGCTGCGCGCGGGACCGCTGGCGTGTGGTGCCGCCGTCCTCGGTCTCGCCGCTGACGGTGACCACGAGCACGAGGTCGTCGTCCTCGCCGTCCTGGTCCAGGTCGTTCATGCCCGAGCGCTCGACGGTGATGTGCGCATCGAGCACGCCCTCGCCGGCCTCGACGTCGACGAGCGGGCGGACCTCGCGCAGGCGCGCGGTCGACCAACGCTCGATCGCGACCGGCCGCCAGGGGCCGCTCGTGACCGCCGTCAGCCCCCAGTCCCAGCCGAAGTTCGACGCCATCTTGCGGATGTACGGGAACGGCTCGTCGTACGGACCGGGCATGCTGCCGGCCTTCGCGGCGACCCGGCCGGCCTCGCGGTAGGGCGACTCGAACAGGATCTCGAGGTCCTTCGTGGTGCCGCCGGATCCCGTCTGCACCCGGGCGTCGAATCGGTAGCGACGGTGCATGTTGCGGGTCGTGCCCACGACGACGCCGTCCAGGCTGAGCTCCGCGACCGTGTCCAGGCCGTCGCAGACCAGGTCGACGCGCTCGTGGCCCCGCGGGTCGACGTCGACCGTGCGGCGGTAGGCCCAGTCGGCGCGGCCGACCCACTTGGCGGGCTGCTCGTTCAGGTGGAACGTCGGGTCCGGCAGCAGGCCCTCCCGTTCCAGGTCGGTGTGCACCTGGCCCGGCACCGTCGCCGGGATGGCACGGCCCGCGACACCGTCCGGCGCGCCGGTTCCCCCGGCCAGGGTCACTGTCCAGTCGTCGCGGAGTTCCTCGCGTTCGAGGGTCATGCGGGTCCTTCTCTTCGGCGGCAGGGTGTCCGTCAGCCTCGGTCGGGGACGCCGACCGGCGGTCCGGCCCACGGCCGGTTCCCACGGCCTGGAGGCTCGGCACCGGTTGCCCGGGCGTCGTCACGTCGCGCGCACGAACGGGTTGCGCTCGCGCGAGGGGTGCTCGGCGATGCTAGTACGGGATGCTTTCGGCAACCTAGGTGGTGACAGGGGCGGGTCGCGCGGGCAAGGTGGGAACGTGATCACCGTCGAACTCGCCAGGTCCCTCCGAGACGCCGGCCTCCGCTGGCACCCCGAGACCGGGGACCGGTTCGTGATCGACAAGCCCGGCATCGACGACGACGTCTACACGGTGTCCGAGATGACCGTCGAACGGCACGACTCCCCCACCGGCACGATCCTCGGCTTCAACGGCACCACCGAGTGGGCGCTCGACTCGGTCACCGCCACCGAGTCGCTCTGGCTGCCCCGCGAGGACCAGCTCCGCGAACTCCTCGGGCCCTCGTTCATCGGACTGACCCGGGTGCAGGTCGGCGGCCGCGTGGTCTTCACCGTGACGGCGACGATCGGCGGGACCGACCGCAGCTTCGCGTCCGAGGTGCCGGCCATCGCCTACGGGCAGGCCCTGCAGGCGTACATCACGGCCGCGCTCGCGTGAACGGCACGCCCGGGGTCGCCGTTCCTGGGCGTTGGCGGAATGGGCGCTGAGGGGCGTTTGGTTGCATGACACCATGACCGTTCCGAACATCACCCTGAACGACGGCAAGACCATCCCGCAGCTCGGCTTCGGTGTCTTCCAGATCGACCCCTCCGAGACGAAGGCCGCCACACTGGCCGCGCTCGAGGTCGGCTACCGCCACATCGACACCGCCGAGATGTACGGAAACGAGAAGGAGGTCGGCGAGGCGATCGCCGAGTCCGGCATCGACCGTTCCGAGATCTTCGTCACCTCCAAGCTGAACAACGGCTTCCACGACCCGGCCGCGGCGCTGGAGAACGGCAAGAAGTCGGCCGACCTGCTCGGCGGCTACACCGACCTGTTCCTCATCCACTGGCCGCTGCCCACCGTCTCGGACTTCGTCCCGACGTGGAAGGCCCTCGAGGAGCTGTACCACGCCGGCACCGCCCGCTCGATCGGCGTCTCGAACTTCCAGGCGCACCACCTGCACCGCCTGCGCGCCGAGACCGACGTCCCGCCGTCGGTCAACCAGATCGAGGTGCACCCGTACCTCGTGCAGGACGACCTCCGCGCCGTGAACCGCGAGCTCGGCATCGCGACCGAGGCGTGGTCCCCGATCGCGCAGGGCCTCGTCCTCGACGACGAGACCATCACCCGCGTCGGCGCGTCGGTCGGCAAGTCCCCGGCCCAGGTCGTCCTCCGCTGGCACATCCAGCGCGGCGACATCGTGTTCCCGAAGTCGGTCACCCGGGCCCGCGTCGAGGAGAACTTCGCGATCTTCGACTTCGAGCTCTCGGACGAGGACATGACGGACATCACCGCCCTCGACAAGGGTCACCGCACGGGCCCCGACCCCGACACGTTCGACTACGTGCCGGCCTGATCGGTCCCCCACCGCACCACGTCGCGAGAGCCGTCCGGGTCAGCCCGGGCGGCTCTCGCCGTCAGCGGTTGGTCGCGACCGAGGCCGTCACCGTGAACTTCGGGGTCCGGACGACCTCACGGGTCGGCCCGACCAGGCGCGAGAGCACCGGCCGGTAGCGCAGGTGCGTGTTCCAGACGCACCACAGTTCACCGCCGGCCTGGAGGATCGTGGCCGCGTTCCGGAACATCGCCTCGGCCGTGTCCGTGGTCACCGTCGTGTCCGCGTGGAACGGCGGGTTGCAGAGCACGAGCTGCGCGGACCCCTCGGCGAGCTCGTCGCCCGCGTCGGTCCGCAGCACCGTCACCCGGTCGGCCACGCCGTTGGCCTCCGCCGTCGCACGCGTCGACTCGACCGCGATCCGCGACACGTCGGTGGCGATCACCCGCACCGACGGTCGCCGACGAGCGACCGCAGCCGCGATGACGCCGTTGCCGCTGCCCAGGTCGACGATCGTGCGCGCGGTCGGGACCGCCTGGTCCATCGCGTCGAGCAGCACCCGCGTGCCCTGGTCGAGCGACGTCCCGGCGAACACACCGCCGTGCGCGACCAGGGTCATGCCGAGGTCGTCGACGTGCACCGACCTGGGCCAGGGGTTCGTCGTGGCGGCGCGGTTCGCCTGCGCGCGCAGGGGGTCCTGCGCGATGAGCAGCCGCGACTTGCCACGACCTCGTGATGCCGTGACCTCGCCGAACGAGCGCCGGAGCACGTCGTTCTGCGTCACGTGCATGTACTTCACGTTGCCGCCGCAGAGCAGCACCACGTCCGGCGCCGCGAACCGGGCGACCGCGCGGGCGATCTCGTCGAGGCGATCGTGCGACTTCGACAGCCGCAGCACCACGAGCCGCACGTCGCGAAAGGCGTCCTCGAGCGAGTCGGGGTGGTGGAAGCCGCGCAGCCCGAACGTGCCGGCGTTGGCCTCGAGTGCCCGCTCCCCCACCAGGGAGTCCTGCACGACGCGGATGTCGCTCGCCCCGTACTGCGTGATGAGGCCGAGCGTCAGCACCCCGTACCGGTCGTCGACGACCGCGACCTCGCCGGGCTGCCGGAGTGCGTCGCCGTGCAGGTGCGGTGCTTCGTCGAGCAGGAAGCGGTCGGTGCCGTCGATCGCGATGAGGTCGGGCGCGTCGTCGTCGCGTCGGCGGAAGAGGTCGGCGAAGTCTGGCACCGCGTCAGCGTACCCGGCGACGGCCCGTGCCGGAGCGAGTGGGGATCGCACTCGCGATATCAACAGGCTGCGTATTTCACATGTCAATACACTGGGAATCCCCCACCAGAAGGAGCCCGCCATGGCATCCACCTCGTTCCGGAGCGCCGCAGTCGTCTGCGGTGTCCTCACCGCCTCACTCGGCTTCGGCTTGCTGACGCCCGCCGTCGCCACCGCTGCCACCACCACTCCCGCAGCCGCCGCCGCAGGGACCTCGACCGACGCCGGCTACGACCTCGACTCCATCACAGTGGACCCGGCGCTGAGTGCGCCCCGTTTCCTGCAGGACTGGAGCACGCTCCATGGGGCACGGATCGTCGCCGGCGACGCCGGGGGTGACGCGGTCTGGCTGCTCGCCGGCGACGAGGTCCTCGACCACGAACCCGCGGGCGGCGCGTTCTTCCTGAACGTGCAGGACCGCCACAAGGACCTCGGGCTCGAGGTCATCCGTGTCCACACCGCCGCGGACGGCTCGCAGACCCGCACTGAGCGCGTCGCCCTCCCGCACATGCTCACGGTCTCCGGTCTCGGAACGGGCAACGCGTTCACCCCCGGCACGACCACGATCTCAGGAACGGCGACAGCCGGCGCAACCGTCGTGGCGACCGATGCCTTGTCGGGGGCAACCCTGTTCACAGCAACGGCGACGCGCACTCGCGACGGTGTCGGTACGTGGAGTGGTGACGCGCGGTTCGCCGCGGGCACGGACTACTCCGTCACCCTGACCCAGACGACGACGGACGGCCGGACAAACGCACTCCGGAGCATCGGGTTCTCGCCCGCGAAGGCAGACACCCCCGCTGCTCCGACACTCGAGACGACCGAACGCC
The DNA here is from genome assembly GCF_003234745.1 of Curtobacterium sp. MCLR17_039. NCBI lineage: Bacteria > Bacillati > Actinomycetota > Actinomycetes > Micrococcales > Microbacteriaceae > Curtobacterium > Curtobacterium sp. MCLR17_039. The sequence continues at coordinate 134,105 of NZ_QKTF01000004.1, read as the reverse complement.
GTCTCGATGGATCGTTCGTCCTGACGGGGCAGCACGACGACACCACGTCGTCCGTCTTCGTGGAGGACGCAGCCGGCAACCGCATCGTCCGTGCAACCCTCACCGCGACCGGCTTCGTCGCGCGCGTCCCGCAGGAGTACCTCGGGTCGACCGTCTCGTTGATCAGCCAGAACGAAGCCGAGGTGTCCTCGCCGCGGACAGCGGCGCCGCTCGCGCAGCTCCCCACCGACGCCTCGGTGCCGAAGCCGACCCTGCGATCCGTCTACGTCCACACCGACGGCCGGGTCCAGGTGGTCGGTGAGCCCGACGGGGCGCCGGGCCTCTGGATCCTCGACGGCGACCGCGTCATCGACGGCATGGCGCACAACGACCTCTGGAGCTACGTCATCCGCGCGCAGGATGCCGGCAAGCAGCTCGAGATCGCGAACCTCGGCTTCGACGGGCAGGGGTTCTCCTCCTTGTCGGAGCGCGTGGCCCTCCCCCGTCTCCTGCAGGTCGACGGCATCAAGGACGAGAACACGTACACGCCCGGCGCTCGCGCGTTCGAGGGAACGGCCGAGGCCGGCGCGACGATCACCGCCACCGACCAGAGCGGCCGCGAACTCTTCACGACGCCGGTCACCGGTGCGCGCTCCGGCGTGGGGACGTGGAAGGCCTCGGCCGACCTGACCAGCACGGCCGGGTACGACGTGACGTTCACACAGACCACGGCCGACGGCCGCACGTCGGTGATGCGGAACATCGCCTTCACCTCCGAAGACGACTCCGTTGCACCGATCGTGGTCGAGACCCCCGCGATGAACGGCACCGCGACAGGACCCCGCCCCACGTTCACCGGGACCGGCCAGGCTGGCGCCACGATCGAGATCCGCGGCACCACCCGCGTCGTCACGACCGCGAAGGTCGAGTCGAACGGCACCTGGAGCGCAGCGTCGAACATCGACCTCGCCCGCGGCAGCTACGCCCTCACCGCGAAGCAGACCGCCCCCGGCAACGCCACGACGGAAGCCCCCGTCCACTTCACCATCGCCGCCGCCGCGGCAGCGCCGATCGAGGTGACGTCGCCGGAGATGAACGGCACCACCACCGGGGCCCGACCCACGTTCACCGGGACCGGCCAGGCCGGCGCCACGATCGAGATCCGCGGCACCACCCGCGTCGTCACGACCGCGAAGGTCGAGTCGAACGGCACCTGGAGCGCAGCGTCGAACATCGACCTCGCCCGCGGCAGCTACGCCCTCACCGCGAAGCAGACCGCCCCCGGCAACGCCACGACGGAAGCCCCCGTCCGCTTCACCATCAACTGAGCCCCGGCTCGCAGAACGCCCCCGGTGACCAGATGGTCACCGGGGGCGTTCTGCGCTCTCCGAAACTCAGCGCGGCCCGCGGTACAACACGATCTGCGTGTTCCGCTGCGGCCGCGACCCCGCCTTGAGCGAGATCGCCGCACCACTCGCGGTGGCGGCGAACACCCGTGCGCCGGGCCGGTTGATGAGCTGGTCGGCCAGCGCCGACTCGAGTTCCCGCACACGATCGCGGAGCGCCTTGTTCTCGTTCTCCAGGTCGAGCACCCGCCGGATGCCCTCCAGCGACACCCCCTCGGAGCCGAGGCGCGCGATCTCGCGAAGCTGCACCACGTCGCGCATCGAGTAGCGCCGCGACCCACCCCGGGTGCGACCCGGCACGACCAGGCCGAGCCGGTCGTACTGCCGCAGCGTCTGCGGGTGCATCTCGGCGAGCTCCGCAGCCACCGCGATCGCGAAGACGGGCGAGTTCTCGTCCATGTCGGTCATGGCGCGTTCCTTTCCGTCGTCCGCGTGGGGGTGAAAACCAGCCTGGAGGCTCGGGGCGGCTTCCTGACGGAGCCGCGCCGTTCCTCCAGGCCGGGTCTACTGCTGTGGTTGCGCGCTAGTCGCGCGCCTTGGCGAGGAGGTCCTCGCGGGGGTTCTCGTCGGGCAGCGCAGCCGCGAGTGCCTCGACGGCCTCGCGCTGCTTGTCCGACAGGTGCGACGGCACCGCGACCTGGACGGTCGCGAGCAGGTCGCCCGTACCGTTCTTCGTCGTGACGCCGCGGCCCTTGACGCGCAGGACGCGACCCGACGGCGTGCCGGGGGCGACCTTGAGCTTCACGGGCGAACCGCCGAGCGTCGGGACCTCGATCGTCGCGCCGAGCGCTGCCTCGGTGAACGTCACGGGGACGTCCACGCGCAGGTTGAGCCCGTCGCGCTCGAACACCGGGTGCTTCCGCACCGACACGGCGACCACGAGGTCACCGGCCTCACCGCCATCGGGCGAGGGCTCGCCGCGGCCGCGCAGACGGATCTTCTGACCGTCGGCGACACCCGCGGGGATGCGGACGTTCACCGGTCGGCCGTTGCCCTGCGACAGCTTGACGGTGTCACCGGCGATCGCCGTCGTGAAGTCGAGGGTCGTCGACGCCGTGACGTCGCGGCCCTTCGTCGGCCCACCGAAGCCGCGGTAGCCGCCGGAGGTCTGGCCGAAGCCACCACCCCCGCCGAACATCCCGCCGAGGATGTCCTCGAAACCGCCGGCACCGCCGGGGCCGCCCTGGCCGAAGCGGACGCGCTGTCCGCCACCGCCCTGCTGCCCGAACATCCCGCCGAAGACGTCCTCGAACCCGCCCTGGCCCCCGCCGCCCGCCGTGAAGCGAGCGCCGGAGCCCATGGCGCGGACCTGGTCGTACTCCTGGCGCTGCTCCTTGTCGGAGAGCACCGAGTACGCCTCACTGATCTCCTTGAAACGGTTCTCGGCGGCGGCGTCACCCGGGTTGGAGTCCGGGTGGAACTGCCGCGCGAGCTTCCGGTACGTCTTCTTCAGCTCGGCGTCGGAGGCGTCCTTGGACACGCCGAGGACCTTGTAGAAGTCCTTGTCGAACCAATCCTGACTGGCCATGGATCACCTGCCTTCTTCTGTCGTCACCGTGGGGAGCCGGCTCAGGCCGGGACCGCCACCGCGACCTTGGCCGCGCGGAGGACGCGCTCACCGAGCTTGTAGCCCGGCTCGACGACGTCCGCGACGGTCTGTCCGGTGGCACCCGGGGTGGGGAGCTGGACGATCGCCTCGTGGATGTTCGGGTCGAACGCCTCGCCCTTCTCGCCGATCTGCACGAGCTTGAACTTCTCGAAGCCCCCGCGGATCTTCTGGCCGATGACCTGCATCGGACCCTCCGCGAGGTCACCGTGGGCCTCGGCCCGGGTGAGGTCGTCGAGCGCCGGCAGCAGTGCCCGAACCACTTCGGCGATGGCGACCTCGCGGTTGGCCTCACGGTCACGCTCGACGCGCTTCCGGAAGTTCACCAGCTCGGCCTGCGCACGGAGCATGTCCGCACGCATCTCGGCGACGAGGTCGCGGTCCTCGGTGCTCAGCTTGTCCTCGGCGATGCCGCGGGCGGCGTCGGCGAGCAGCGCTTCGTCCTCCGGGGAGAGGTCGTTCGCTGCATCCGCCGCCGGGCCCCCGGCGGCGGGGCCGTCAGTCGGTACTTCGACGTCGGGCCCCTCCGCCTCGATGAGGTCCTCGGGCTCGGCAGCGTTCGTGGCGTCGCCCTCGACCTGGGGCTCGTCCTCGTTGGGCGCGTTGTCCTTGGGATCCGTCATCGTTACTTCTTGTCCTTGTCGTCTTCGTCGTCCACGACCTCGGCGTCGACGATGTCCTCGTCGTCGGCCGGCTGCTCACCCGCGGGCTGCTCGCCACCGGCGGTGCCGGCTGCTGCGTCCTGCTGGCTGTAGATGGCCTGGCCGAGCTTGCCCTGCGACTCGTTGAGCTTGTCGAAGGCGGACTTCACGGCGTCGTCGTCCTCGCCCGCGAGAGCGGACTTGAGCGCGTCGACGTCGGCCTGCACCTCGGACTTGACGTCCGCGGGGAGCTTCTCGTCGTTCTCCTTGATCAGCTTCTCGATCGAGTAGACGAGCTGCTCGGCCTGGTTGCGACGCTCGTTGGCCTCGCGACGAGCCTTGTCCTCGGCAGCGTGCTCCTCGGCCTCGCGGACCATGCGCTCGATGTCCTCCTTCGGCAGCGACGAGCCGCCGGAGATGACCATCGACTGCTCCTTGCCGGTGCCCTTGTCCTTCGCGGACACGTGCACGATGCCGTTGGCGTCGATGTCGAAGGTGACCTCGACCTGCGGGACGCCACGGGGAGCCGGTGCGATGCCGGTGAGCTCGAAGGTGCCGAGCGGCTTGTTGTCGCGGGTGAACTCGCGCTCGCCCTGGAAGACCTGGATGGCGACCGACGGCTGGTTGTCGTCAGCGGTCGTGAAGGTCTCGCTCCGCTTGGTCGGGATCGCGGTGTTGCGGTCGATGAGCTTCGTCATCAGGCCGCCCTTGGTCTCGATGCCGAGCGACAGCGGCGTGACGTCGATGAGCAGGACGTCCTTGCGCTCGCCCTTCAGGACACCGGCCTGCAGTGCGGCGCCGACGGCGACGACCTCGTCCGGGTTGACGCCCTGGTTCGGGGACTTGCCACCGGTCAGCGACTTGACGACCTCGGCCACGGCGGGCATGCGGGTCGAGCCACCGACGAGCACCACGTGGGCGATGTCGTTGACCGAGACACCGGCTTCCTTGATGACGTCGTTGAACGGCTTCTTGGTGCGGTCGAGCAGGTCGGAGGTCATCTGCTCGAACTGTGCGCGCGAGATGGTCTCGTCCAGGTTCAGCGGGCCCTCGGCGGTGAGCGTCAGGTACGGGAGCTGGATGTTCGCCGACATCTGCGACGACAGTTCCTTCTTGGCCTGCTCAGCCGCTTCCTTCAGGCGCTGCTTGGCGATCTTGTCCGTGGACAGGTCGACGCCGTGCTCGTCCTTGAACTTCTTGACCAGGTAGTCGACGATGCGCTGGTCCCAGTCGTCGCCACCGAGGCGGTTGTCACCGGAGGTCGCGCGGACCTGGATCGTCGAGAAGTCGTCGTCCTTGCCCACCTCGAGCAGGGAGACGTCGAACGTGCCGCCACCGAGGTCGAAGACCAGGATGAGCTCGTCTTCCTTGCCCTTGTCGAGGCCGTAGGCCAGAGCGGCGGCAGTCGGCTCGTTGATGATGCGGAGGACGTTGAGGCCGGCGATCTCACCGGCGTCCTTCGTGGCCTGGCGCTCGGCGTCGTTGAAGTACGCCGGCACGGTGATGACCGCGTCGGTGACGTCTTCGCCGAGGTACTGCTCGGCGTCGCGCTTGAGCTTGCCGAGGGTGCGGGCCGAGATCTCCTGCGGCGTGTACTTCTTGCCGTCGATCTCGGTGGTCCAGTCGGTGCCGACGTGACGCTTGACCGACGCGATGGTGCGGTCGACGTTCGTCACGGCCTGGCGCTTGGCGGTCTCGCCGACCAGGACCTCGCCGTCCTTGGTGAAGGCCACGATCGAGGGCGTCGTGCGCATGCCCTCGGCGTTGGCGATGACGGTGGGCTCGCCACCTTCGAGAACTGCGACGACGGAGTTGGTGGTTCCGAGGTCGATGCCTACTGCACGTCCCATGTGTTGCTCCTCTTGCTTGGGGGTAAGTCGTTGGACTTGCGTCCGATGGACTCAACTCTACTCCTGAGTCGCCTGGAGTCAACTTCGGGACGGCGAACTTGCGCCGGTCTCACTCAACTCACAGGCGCCCCCCGCCAGGGCTAGCACGTGCGTATGTTGGTATTTCACGTGATATTCTGAATACACATGCGCCGTCGGAGTCTACCGACGGGCGTGCCCCTTCCCGCGCGGCCGCTGCCTGCGGCCTGTCCTGAAAGATGCACATGTCTCACAAGAAGAGGGCATCGACTGCCCTCAAGTCCATGGGTGCGGCCGGACTGGCCGCAGCCACCATCGTGTCCGGCCTCTCCTTCGGCGCGACGGCGGCGACGGCGTCCCCCGTCCAGACGGATTCGTTCTCCACGCCCTTGGTGTTCAAGGCGGGCAACAGCTACCGCGCTTACACCATTTCCGGGACGGAGGCCTTCACCACGAAGTTCACTGCAACCGACTACAGCACGTACAGCGCAGCGGCAGCCCGCGCGACGTCGGCAACGTTCCCGGACGTTGGAACAACCGGGTACATCAACGTGGGCTCCGTCGGGTGTCTCGGGCTCCTGTACGCCACCAGCACTTTCATCTCCGCGGACCCGGCGTACTGCACGACCGACAACCCCGTGCGTTGGTCAGTTTCACGATCCGGCGCTGTCTACAGCGCAACCGTGAACAAGTTCGCCGGGGGTAGCGTCACCGACGCCGGCAGGACCTGGGCCGCTCCTGGATCCGAGGCAACCCCGCTGGCTGGCTCTCGGTTCGAGCAAGTTGCGCTCACCGCGCAGGTGACGAAGGTGAACAACATCGCGAAGAGCGCTGAGGTGTCGGGCACCGCAACGCCGAACGGCACGGTGACGATCGGCAGCAAGGTCGCCAACGTCAACGCGAGCGGCAACTGGTCGATGACGGTCGAAGGGCTCTCCGTCGGAGCCAACTCCCTCACCGCGACGCAGCGGTTCAACAACGCGCAGGTCGACCAGAAGACCGTCACCGCGACCATCGTCGCGGGTGGCACGCTCGTCGGTGTCGACCAGGGCCCGATCGAGCTCGAGCGCGGGGAGAGCACCCAGGTGCCCTTCGTGGTCGAGAACCGCGAAGCGCGCACGAACACGGACGGGACTGTCACGCTCGAGGCGCCCGAGGGCACGACCTTCGATGAGCAGACCACGGTGCAGGGCCAGTGGCGCCAGGTCGGTGGGACCGGTTGGGAGAACTCGACCTCGATTCCGCTGACGAACGGCTCGCCCTCGAGCGACGGCAAGACCATCACGTTCGACGTTGACTGGGCCGCCAACCACGGCGCGAATGAGCAGTATCGCTTCATGGTCGGCGTCACCGCTGCCGGTGACGCCCCCGCCGGTTCCGACGCAATGGACTTCTCCATGCCGGGTACCAGCAGCAAGGGTGACTTCCTGGCCGAGGGTACGACGACCACGACGATCGAGACGAACGTCGTCGACCTCGTGGCGAACATTGCGTCGATCGACCACGCAGGCAAGACCGCGGTCATTTCGGGTACCGCAACCCCGGGCGCGACGATCACGATCGGCGACAAGCGCGTCGAAGCCGACGCCGAGACCGGCGCGTGGAGCATCACGGTCGACGATCTCGACCGCGGGACGAACCCGCTGCACATCGTGCAGGAGATCGACGGCGAGGAGCACGACTCGAAGGACCTCGACGTCGTCATCAACGATGCCGCAATCTCGGGCCAGGACGGCACCGCTGTCACCCTCGAGCGTGGCGAGGTCACCTCGGTGGAGTCCCTGTTCAAGACCAACGGTTCGATCAGTCGCCCGCAGGGCAAGGTCGAGTTCACCGCGCCCGAGGGTACGACCTTCGCCGCGGACCAGGGCACGATCGAAGGTTCGTTCAAGAAGCCGGGTGAGGACGCCTGGACGAACGCCGCCATGACCCTGACCAACGGGGTCCGCTCCGAGGACGGCACGAAGTACACCTACGACTTCGCGACCACCACCACGACCTGGAACCTCCCCGACGCATCGCTGATGCGCTGGAACATCAACGTGAGCACCCCCGAGGACGCCGACGCCGGCACCTTCCCGATGCGCACCGTCCTCAGCGGCACCGCCGTGGAGGGCGCGTTCAACACCACGAGCACCACGCAGGCCACGATCGATGAGGCCGTGAACCCGGTCGCTCCGATCGTCGTGGAGACCCCGGCGAACGGATCGACCGCGACCGACAAGCGTCCGGTGTTCTCCGGTACGGGCGACGAAGGTGCCACGATCGAGATCACGGGCTCGACCGGCAGAGTCGTCGCCACCACCACCGTCAAGGACGGCAAGTGGAGTGTCCCGGCCGGCTTCGACCTCGTGGACGGCAGCTACATGCTCATCGCGACGCAGACGCCGCTCGAGGGGGAGAAGACGTCCGCGCCGATCAACTTCGTGGTCAAGGCGATGGTCCCGGTCACGCTGACTGCTCCTGCGATCGGCTCGGACGTCTCGACGCCGAACCCGGTCTTCCAGGGCCGCGGCACGCCCGGGGCGACCGTCGTCGTGAAGGGCACCTACGGCAGCGTCCTCGCTACGACCGAGGTCAAGGCGGACGGCACCTGGACGGTCCCATCGGCCATTGCGCTCGCAACCGGTAGCTACGCCGGGACGGCAACCCAGACCGTCGACGGCAAGACCACGACGGCACCGTTCAGGTTCACCGTCGGCCAGAACCTCGCCCCGGTGACGCTGGAGACCCCGGCGATCGGTGCTGAGGTCGAAGACACCAAGCCCGTGTTCACCGGCACGGGCCAGCCCGGCGCGACCATCGAGGTCAAGGGCACCTACGGCACCCTCCTCGCCACCGCGACCGTGAAGGACGACGGCACCTGGGAAGCTCCCTCGGACGTCACCCTCGCCAACGGCACCTACGCCGGCAAGGCATGGCAGACCGTCAACGACAAGACCACCTCGGCGGACTTCCGGTTCACCGTCGTGCAGGCGATCGCCCCGGTGACGCTCGAGACCCCGGCGATCGGCGCCGAGGTCACCGACACCAAGCCCGTGTTCACCGGCACGGGCCAGCCCGGCGCGACCATCGAGGTCAAGGGCACCTACGGCACCCTCCTCGCCACCGCCGTCGTGAAGGACGACGGCACCTGGGAAGCTCCCTCGGACGTCACCCTCGCCAACGGCACCTACGCCGGCAAGGCATGGCAGACCGTCAACGACAAGACCACCTCGGCGGACTTCCGGTTCACCGTCGTGCAGGCGATCGCCCCGGTGACGCTGGAGACCCCGGCGATCGGCGCCGAGGTCACCGACACCAAGCCCGTGTTCACCGGCACGGGCCAGCCCGGCGCGACCGTCGAGGTCAAGGGCACCTACGGCACCCTCCTCGCCACCGCCGTCGTGAAGGACGACGGCACCTGGGAAGCTCCCTCGGACGTCACCCTCGCTCGAGGTAGCTACGCCGGCAAGGCGTGGCAGACCGTCAACGGCAAGACCACCTCGGCGGACTTCCGGTTCGCCGTCGTCGCACCGATGATCCCCGTCTCGCTGACCACTCCCGCGCAGGACGCGGTGGTCTCCACCCCGAACCCGGTCTTCAGCGGTAAGGGGACTCCGGACGCCGACATCACCGTCACCGGCGCTTCCGGGACCCAGCTCGCCGCGGGCAAGGTGCGCAGCAACGGCGAGTTCGACCTCACCTCGACGATCGCGCTCGGAGCCGGTACCTACTCCGGGACCGTCCGACAGGTCGCTGACGGCAAGGTGACCACCGCCCCGTTCCAGTTCCGCATCCAGTTCACTGCGGTGACGCTGGAGAGCCCGGCGATCGGCGGGACGGTGACCAGCGGCACGCCGGTGTTCTCCGGAACGGGCACGCCCAACGCTCCGCTGGTCATCAAGGGTTCCGGCGGTACCACCCTGGCCACGGGATCGGTCAAGAACGACGGCACCTGGACGCTGACGTCGACCGTGACGCTGGCGCCCGGAAGCTACTCGGGCGAGGTGCTGCAGTCCCTGCCCGGTGCGGACACGAGGGCGCGGTTCTCCTTCACGGTGAGCTGAGCACTCCGAATCCGGAGCACTCGTCGAGGCCCAGGCTCGCTCACCGCGACCTGGGCCTCGACCCTTCCCATCCACACAACGCAATCGACGTCAGGATCCCTCATGCAGTTCATCAAGCCGCTCGCCATCGCCACCGCCGCGTTCGCCATCGCCACACTCGCGGGCTGCACGGCGGCTGAGACGAACACGGCGAAGCCCAGTTCCAGTCCGACGTCCACGTCGACGGCCCCGCCTGTGGTCAAGAAGGACGTCGCATGCAAGGACGGGACCGCGAAGGTCACCGACGACAGCGCTGAGCTCACCGTGCAGGGCGACTGCGAGAACGTCGAGATCTCCGCGTCCAATTCGCTCGTCACGGTGTCCGGAGCCGTCGGACACGTTTCGATCAGCGGTGCCATCAACTCGGTCCATGCGAAGTCCGTCGGGTCGGTGACCATCGGTGCCGGCTCGAACGGCAACCTCGTGAAGGCCGGGAACACCCCCACGGTCGACGACAAGGGCGAGCAGAACGAGATCACCGCGGAGTAGCACGCGCACGAGCGTGTTGTTCCCGCACACCACGAGATGCCCCGGCTGCTCATCGCGAGCAGCCGGGGCATCTTCGTGTGCGTGCTAGTGCTCGCCTCGGTCTCTTCGGCGGGCGACGCGTGTGACGATCAACGACCGCCGGCCTTCCGCGGGACAGCAAGAAGCCCCGACCGCTCCACACGGGAGCGGTCGGGGCTTCTTGTGCGAGCGCCTCAGCCAGCCAGCAGTGCCTCGACCGGCGTGCCGAGCTGGCCGTCGATCCAGTCCTGCAGGCGCACGACGCCGGCGTCCAGCTTCCACTGCGGCTGCCAGTCGAGCGCAGCGACCGTCGGAGCAACGTCACACGCGGCGAACCGGACGTCGCCGTCACGGAACGCCCCGGTGATGTGCGGCGCGGGTGCTCCGTGGTGATGAGCGATCGTCCGAGCGAGATCGTTGATCGTCGAAGGCACGCCGGACCCCACGTCGAACGTCGTCGTCCCGACCGAGCGAGCGGTCCCGAGTGCAGCGACGAAGGCGTCGGCGATGTCGTCGATGAAGACGAAGTCGCGGGTGATCTCGCCGTCCTCGTAGATCGGGATGCTCCGACCGGCACGGGCGAGCTGCGAGAACAACGAGACGATCCCGGTGTAGCTGTTCGTCAGCGACTGGCCGGGCCCGAACACGTTCTGCAGGCGCAGCACGGTCAACGCCGTGTCGCGCGCGCCCACCCATGCCGCGAGGATCTGCTCCTGCGACAGCTTGGTCGACCCGTAGACGCTCGTCGGATGCGGGACGTTGTCGCCGGCGCGGGCGGGGAGCGGCACAAGTCCGTCGAAGTCCCACGCCCCACGCTCGAGCTGCCCGTGACTGCGCTGGCCCGGGTACCGGACGTCCCCCCGCTCGGAGATCCAGCGGCCCTCGCCGTACACGGCTCGACTGCTGCTGAGCAGGATCCGCTCGGGGACGATGCCGTGACGACCGAACCCGTCGAGCATGCGCGTGGTGCCGACGACGTTCACCTCGGCATGACGCGAAGCCTCGTCGAGCGATTGCGCTGTTCCCGTCTCTGCGGCGAGGTGGATCACGATGTCCGGGCGGATGTCCGAGAGCACACGGTCCCAGGTCGCGCTCTTCGTGATGTCGCCAACCACGAGCTCTGCCGAGTCGTGGAGTCCATCCGGTCGGACCCGCTCGGGGTGCACCTGTGGGTGCAGCGAGTCGACCACCACCCAGCGGGTGAACGAACTCGCGAGCCGCTGGGACAGGGCGCAGCCGATGAAGCCGGCACCCCCGGTGATGAGGACGGTCTTGGTGGTGTTCATCTGTTTCCGCTTCCTTCTTCTGTGGGACGGTGGAGACGCCGACGTTCGCGAACGGCGTCGCGAGCTGACACAGCGACGTACCGGAGCACCTCGACGGCGCGACGTGGTGGGGCGCTGGCAGCACGGAGGTAGGGCGCGATGGGAGTCGCACCGGCTCGAGAGCGGCCGGCCGCGAGGACACGGGCGGTGATCGCACGACGGTGCCGCTCGTTCTCCCACCAGTAACGCCACGGCCGGACGGCTCCAGGGGACGCGTAGACCACGACGGTCGCGGGGTCGGGGACGACGGCTCCTGGGCGCCATCCGCGTGCGAACAGGTCGTAGTCCTCGCACCAGCGGATCTGTGGGTCGTACCCGCCGGTGTCGAGGTACCACTCGCGGCGGAACGCACTCGCCGGGTGCGCCACCGGCATCTGACCGCGCTCGAACATCGCGTCGACGGCATCGGAGTCGGGCGGGAACCGATCGGCGAGGATCGTCCGCGAGCCGCGCTGCTCGACGAGCCTGCCGAACGTCGCGACCGCGTGCGGGTTTCCCCGGAGCTGTCGGACGTGTGCCGCGAGCCTTCCGGGAAGCGCGACATCGTCCGCGTCAGCGATCGCGATCACCGCTGCGGTCGTCGCTCGGATGGCGCGGTCGCGTCCGACCGATCGACCGACGTTGTGCGGGGAGCGGATCACGCGGAGCCTCGGATCGACGAGTGATCCCAGCGCGAGATCGGTCCCGTCGGTCGATCCGTCGTCGAACACCACGACCTCTACGGCGACCTCGGTCTGGTCGAGGAGCGAGCGCACGGCGGGGATGATCGTGTCGACGGCGTTGTACGCGCTCATCACGACTGCGATGTCGGGGCGACCGGTCATCGGGATGCTCCGAGGAGTCCGCGGTCGCCGGTTCGAGGCTCTCGTGCGCGCGCTCCCGTCGTCGGTTGCTCGGAGAGACCGACCGGGAGACCGAGCGACAGCCCGATGAGGACCGAGGCGGGAAGCAGGACGAACGGGTAGACGAGGACGTTGTCCGTGGCGGCGGCAGCGAGTGTCGCCGTCAGGGCGAACAGCGCGGCCCAGTGGATCGGTTGGTCCGTCCGTGCGATCCGCTTGATGACACGGACGAGCACGAGCAGACAGCCCAGGACGAACGGGACCAGTCCGACGAGGCCCTCGTCGTGCAGGACGCGGAGGTACTCGTTGTGCGGCTGGGTGATCCCACCGAACCGCTCCGTCACGAAGACGACCGCCGACCCCGGGCCGTGGCCGAGGAAGGGCGCGTGCATCGCGTTCTGGCTGACTGCTTCCCAGAGCGCCGAACGGCCGGAGGTGTTGATCGCGAGGCCACCGACCTCGACCGCGTTGTCACCGACGAGGAAGCGATCACGCAGCGGTGCGAACGTCGACAGGAGCGCCCACGTGGCGAGCGCGACGCCGGTCACCGCGCCACAGGCGAGCAGGAGCCGGTGTCCTCGGCGGAGCCGGACGACGAGTCCCACCAACATCAGGATGCTGATCGCGGACGCCGTCCGGGACAGGCTGAGCACGATGGCCCCGACGATCACGAACGGAGCGGCACGGGCGAGGAGGTCCGTCGGTGGCAGCACCACCGCAGCGGCCAGCAGCACGAGAGCAGTGAGGGCGAACGCACGGGTCATGTAGACGTCCGCACCCGACACACTGCCGACGGCGAACACGACGGCGACCAGGACACCGACACCGGCGAACACCCGGAGCGTCGCGCCGGCGACCTCCACCGTCGCCGACCGCGCCGAGAACGCGATGCCGAAGGTGAACATGGTGAGGATCGCTGCGTTCTGGAGCCCGTCGGGGTTGGGCGCGAAGACGAGACGGACGACGACGAAGCCGTAGAACAGGAGGAACGGCAGGGGGACGGCTGCGAGGCCCGCTCCCACGACGAGCGGGGCCAGCGCGATGAGCACCGCCATGACGCCGAGCGAGATGAACGCCGAGAGGCTCACCGACCCCAGACCGACACGGCCACTCGTGTCGATCACGATCGCCATCGTCACCGCTACCCAGGTGAGCCAGGGAAGCGCCGGGGCTCGCCAGCGGTGCCCTCGGAACGATCGACGGCTCGGAAGGAACGCCGTGGCGGGACGGACGCTCATCGGGTGCTCTCGTCGAGGACGTGTCGCCAGGCGTCCGTGTAGGCGAGCTCGGACAGACGAGCCGAGAAGGTCCGGGAGGCGCCAGCGGACAGACGTTCGCGGAGTGCAGGGTCTCCGATCAGGGACTCGAGTGCATCGGCGAACGCTTCCTCGTCGCCGACGTCGACGAGGAAGCCGTTGACACCGTGCTCGATGAGGTCCGGAACGCCGCCGACGCGGTACGCGACCACAGGCGTGCCGCTCGCGAACGCCTCGACGATCGTCAACGGCTGCGCCTCTTCGAGCGACGACGTGAAGGCAAGACACGTCGACACCGCCAAGGCTTGCCACTTCTCCGCCGCACCGAGCGCACCCACGACCGCGACACGCGCCGTGGCGTCAGCGTCGACCAGTTCTCGTTCGACCGCTGCGACGACGGCTGCATCGGCGGGCGAACCCGCCAGCGTGAAACGCCAGGGCTCGGTCCCGGTGCGACGGAGGAGGAGCCCGGCGATCCGCGCGAAGTCCTCGGCACCCTTACCGGGGATGAGGTTCGACAGGAAGAGGACGCTGCACGGGTCGGCTGCGGTGGTCACTGCCGGCACCGGGCCCGGCGTGTTGGCGAGACACAGTGCAGCGCGGCCAGGCAGGTCTGCGAGCAGGGACGGACCGAGTGTGACGATCCGGTCGCTCGAGCCGAGGAGACGGTCCACACACCACGCCCACAACCGACCTCGACGACGGAGGTCCTCGAAGCCGACCGAGTGCACGTAGAGCACCAGAGAACTCCGGAAGAGCCGCAGGAGCTCGGACACGGCCCAGTCGACGAGGAACGATCCGCCCCGGGTGGTGACGAACACCACGACCACCTCGGGTCGGAAACGGACGCTCGTCCAGACGACACGGGTGAGCAGTCCGACCACCGCGACCACCTTGCGCAGCGACGGCACACCGACCTCGGCGACCGTCGCACTGAACCGTCGGTCGATGAGTCGTGACGGTCGCCCCAGCCGCTCGAGCACGTCGAAGAAGCGGAGGGTCATCACGGTCTGGCCGTGCACGGGCGGAGGAACCTGGCTGACGACCGCCACGCGTCCGCCGGTCATCGGCGTCGCCGCAAGGCCGCGCGGAGGAACACGAAGTTCCCGATGAGGTAGCGCTTCCAGAGACGGCGCGGTTCGCTCGCGAGCCGGAAGACCCACTCCAGTCCGACACGGGTCATCCACTCCGGCGCCACTGGCTTCGTCCCCGCGATGAAGTCGAACGCCACCCCGACCCCGATCGCGACCTTCCCGAGGTGTTCGGCGATCCGTCGCGTCTCGACGTCCTGCAGCGGTGTGCCGAGGCCGACCCAGATGATGTCCGGATCAGCGGCGACGATGTCGGCGTCCTGCGCGGCGAGCTCGTCGTCGGTCAGCGGCCGGAAGTACGAGCGGTGCGTCCCGACGATCGAGACGCCCGGGTACCGCCGCTCGAGTTCGGCGCGGAGGGAGGCCAGCACCTCGTCCGTGTTGCCGAGCAAGAAGTGCCGGAGTCCCCGGCTCCGCCCCCGGTCCATCATGTCCGGGAACAGCGACGGGCCCCTGACCTGCGACAGCGCGCGGCCCGGGAGCACTCTCGACACCCACGTGAGGGGCTTCCCGTCCGGGTAGACGGCAGCCCCGGAGGCGATGAGCCGGTGGTAGTCCTCGTCCTGCGCGGTGAGGGAGATCACGTACGAGTTCGCCAGGTGGACGTCACCGGCACCACCGCTCTGCGCGACCGCCGCGATCTGTTCGATCGCTTCATCACGGGTCGCGACGATGATCGGCACGCCCGCGATCTCGGTTCGCTCGAACTCGGCAAATGTCAGCATCTCGGTCCTTCACTCATCAGGCGGGTCACCCCGGGTCGGTGATATACTAACACGTGACATCCATAATGAGAGAGGCGCGAACATGCAGCGACTCGGCCGACTCGCGCTCCCCTTCGCCGCTCAGGCGATGCTGAGCCTGGGCCAGATGGGCATCACGATCGTCGGCACCGTCCGCCTCACTCCCGACGGATGGGGCCGTTTCGCCGTTCTGCTCTCCGTGTTCTTCATGGCGGCCGGCTTCGTGCGCGGATTCGGAGCACTGCCCGTCGTCATCTACCTGTCAGGCGACCCGGAACGGTCTCGAGCAGCACGCCGCGCTGCGGTGCTGCTCACCCTCGTCGCAGCGGCTCCCGCCTCGATCACGATCGCGGTCGTCGGTCTCGGTCTCGCAACCGCCGCATCCGGACTCGCGCTCGCAGCCGCACTCGTCACGTACGCCCTGTACGACACGACACGATCGGTCGAGATGTCGGCCGTCCGCTACGGCCGCGTCGTCTCGACCGACGCCGTGGTGATGGTGGTCCTGGCGGGACTCTGTGCTGTCGGGCTGTTGCCCGGCGTCGACGCGTCGGTGGGGCTGCCGGTGGCGATGACGATCGCGTACGGAGTGGGTGCCGCAGGACTCGCACTGCGCGGACGCCCGACCCGGTCGTGGAGCGTCCGGGCCTTCCTCGACGAGTACCGGCGGGACATCCCGTTCCTCGCGCTCGACGGCGTCCTCATCGGCACCACGATGAGCGCGGTGGTGATCGCGCTCGGTGCATCGACGTCACTCGCCGTGGCCGGCGCGTTCCGGAGCTGCACCACCCTCATCGCGGGACCGTTCCAGATGCTGCAGACAGGACTCTCCCCGACCGTCATCCGCTCGATGCGAGGCCGAGCGATCGAGGAGCGATCGGCCGATCACCGGGATCCCACTCGAGCTGTGCCGTCGACCTTCCGCGCACGGATGCGGTCGCTCGCCTTCCCCGCCACGATCGCTGCGAGCGCGATCCTGGCCGGCGTGCTCTGGGGCACGACGGCCGCTGCGGTCGTGCCCTTCGTCCTGAGCGCCATCCAGCTGACCGCGCTCTCCGACGCAGTCCCGTTCAGCGTCGTCGCTTGCCTCCTGGTGTCAGCACTGTGGACCAGCACCGTGTTCTCGACGTTCCAGCGCTACCGCCGATCGAACGCCGAGCTCACGATTGCGCGGGTCGTCACGCTCGCGTGTTCGCTCGGCATCCTCGTCGCCGTACCGTCGGACATCGCTGTGCCCGTCCGGCTGATCGCCGCGACCGCGCCGTGGGTTGTCTTCCCTGCGCTCCATGCCGTGCTCCGCTGGGCGCCCGTATCGCGGCGACTCTGACGGGTCCCGAGCCGAGAACGCAGCGGATCCCGAGCGCTCCGCGCGTCGATGCGGACAGCGCGCTCATCAGCGTGCGTCAGGAGTGGACTGCTCCGAGGGCGGACCGGACGATCGCGTCGAGACCGTGACGAGCCCGCCACCCGAGCTGATCGGCTGCGACGGACGGGTCCGCGACGACCGCGGCGGGATCGCCAGCACGAGCTGCGGCGACCCGCAGGGTGCTCGGTCGTCCGAGGGCGCTGCTCACCTCGGCCACGACCTCTCGGACGGACGCCCCCTTGCCCGTGCCGATGTTGACCGGGCCGGCGAAGTCGCTGGCGTCGCGGAGCGTGTCGACCGCAGCGAGGTGCGCCTGTGCGAGGTCTGCGACGTGGATGTAGTCGCGGATGCAGGTGCCGTCCGGGGTGTCATGGTCGTCGCCGTAGACGACCGGTGACTCACCGCGAAGGATCCGATCCACCACGATCGGGATGAGGTTCTTGGCAGCCGTGTCCGCGAGGTCGTCCCATCCGGCGCCGGCGACGTTGAAGTAGCGCAGCGAGATCGCCCGCAGCCCCCAGGCGTCGTGCGCTGCGTCGAGCATCCACTCACCGATCAGCTTCGTCTGGCCGTACGGATTGATCGGCGAACACGGAGTCCGCTCCGTGACGACGACGTCCTGCACATCGCCGTACACGGCAGCCGAGGACGAGAAGACGATTCGAGTGACTCCGACGGACCGCATCGCTTCGAGCAGGTGCCCGAGCCCTCCGACGTTGACGCTGTAGTAGCGCTCCGGCTCGGCGACCGATTCCGCGACGTCCTTGAGGGCCGCGAGGTGGATGACAGAGGACACGTCGTGCTCGTGCATGATGGCGATGAGTGCTGACGTGGCATCGGCGGCCGCGAGGTCGAGTTGGACGACGGCTCCGACCCGCGACCTGAGGCCGCTCGAGAAGTCGTCGACCACGATGACCGACTCGCCTCGCTCCTCGAGGAGGCGCACCACGTGCGAGCCGATGTACCCGGCGCCGCCGGTGACGAGGATTGACAAGTTCAGCTCCCAGAGGGTTCGGGGTCGGTGAGGGCGGCGCCGACCGGGCGCGCGACGGTCGAGCCGACACCGTGGGTCATGTGGTCAGACCGCGCCGGCTGCGCCGCTCCTCGGGCACCGGCTCGATGACCGGGGTGTCGCCGTCGTAGTAGGCGTACTTGCCGTAGGACCCGCCACCGGCACCGCGCATCGGCAGCATCTGGCCGACCACTCCGAACGTGACCGCCTTGACCGCATCGAGCGCCCGGAGTGCTGCGACGACATCCGCCTTGCGGACCTTGCCGGCGGCGGCCACGAAGAGGATGCCGGCGACCGCGCTGAGCACGGCGGCATCGGCGACCAGCAGGACCGGCGGCGCATCGATCACGACGTAGTCGAAGTTGCGCTCCAGGTGTTCCACGGTCGCACGCATCGCAGCGGAGCCGAGCATCTCGCTCGGGTTCGGGGGGATGCGTCCGGACGGGAGCACCGAGAGCGCTTGCTCACCCCACGGCTGCAGGACGTCGGCGATCTCCGCACGTCCGATGAGCAGGTCCGTCAGCCCGGCGTTCCCCTCGATGCCGAGGTAGTCCGCCACACGGGGGCGCCGGAGGTCCGCATCGACGAGGACGACACTCGCTCCGGTCTCAGCAAGGGCGATGGCCAGGTTCGCCGCGACGTAACTCTTGCCCTCGCCCGGCCCGGAACTGGTCACCACGAACGAGCGGCCAGCGTCGCCGAGGCCGACGAACTGCAGACTCGTCCGGAGTCGACGGAAGGCTTCCGACCGCGGGCTCCTCGGGTCGGCGTGGACGATGAGGGGACGTTTCTGGGCGTCCGGATCGACGAAGATCCCGCCCAGGTAGGGGCGACGCGCGACTGCCTCGATCTGCTCCGCGGTCCGGACCCTCGTGTCCAGGTTCGTCCGGAGCACCGCGATCCCGACCCCGGTCACGAGACCCACCGCGAGGCCGATCGCGAGCATCAGCGGGATCCGTGGAGCACTCGGCGCGCTCGGTACGGTTGCCGGCGCGATCGTCTTCACGGCGATGAGGGACGGCCCGACGCTCGGTTTCTCGAGGTCCTCGGACACGACGCGTGCGAAGGACTCCCCGACGGCGTTCGCGATCGCTGCCGCACGCTTCGCGCTGGTGTCCGTCACGGAGACCTCGAGGAGCACGGTGTTGGCAGGGGACGAGGCGCTGACGAGCGGCGCGAGTTCGGCTGCCGTCATGCGCGGCTCCAGCTCGCGTCCGGCGCGATCGAGGACGATCGGGCTGTTCACGACGTCGACGTAGGTGGAGATCGCTTGTCGCGCGAAGCTCGTCCCCTGGTTCAGATCCGTACTGGCGGCGCCTTCTTGCGCACGGACGGAGACGTAGAGACGGGTCGCCGCGGTGTAGGCGGGTGTCGCCGCAGCAGCGAGCGCACCACCGCTGAGGATGCCGAGCAGCGCCGTCGCCGTGATGAGGAGCCAGCTCTTGCGCAGGATCCGGACGTACTCCTGAGCTTCCATCAGGCAACTCCTCGGTGGGCACCAGCGGGTTCGACCGTCTCGAACGGGAGCGGCTCGCGGAGCTGGTCGGTCGTGGTGACGCCCTCGCGCCAGTCGGCGATCCGTTGCACCCCGACCACGAGGCGCTGGCGGAGCGTGCTCGCCAGCGCCTGGGTCGCCGAGCGCTCGAGGGGGTCGAGCGCCCGGATCGCAGCATCGACGATCTGCTGCTTCGTCGAGCCAGGAACGACCGCAGGCCGTTCCCCCGTGACGCTGAGCCAGAAGTCGTCGCACTTCGAGGCGTAGGCGAGCGGCACCGTGGGGACGCCCAGGCCGACCGCGGCGACGGCACCGTGCAGTCGCTCGGTGAGCATGAGACTGCACCGGCTGATCTCCGAGGTCGTTGCGCGGACGTCGCCGTCGAACCGGTGGATCCGCGACGGGCGGTGCAGTTCGGACTGCAGGGTTCGACAGGCGGCGAGGTCGTTCGGGGACAGCGCGAACAACACGATCTCGGTGTCCGCTCCGGTCATCCCGCGCACCGCCGCTGCAACCGACCGCGGGTCGAACCGCGACACCGGATCAGCGCCGACGCTCACACCGACCGGGCCGTCGGCGTCGTGGACGTGTTCGATACCCGCCACGACCGGGTACAGCAGAGCGGGGTCGCCGACGACCGCAGGACGACCCCAGGCCCGCTCGCACTCCACCGCTGTGAGCGGACCGCGGACACCGAGCAAGATCGATCGGAGCTCCGACCAGCGCCGCCAGTCGTGCCCCTGCAGGCCCAGGGCGAACGTGTCGGTCGACTCAGCCGCCCCGGCTCCGAGTGCGACCACTGCGTCTGCGCGGTACACCCGAGCAGCATCTGCCACGTGCCGTGCCCAGTTCTGGAAGCCGAGCACCGTCCCGCCACCGAGGAGGAGCATCCGCTCGGTACGACCTCCGGTGCGGTACGAGTGGATCGCGCTCCGGACGTCGGCGAGTCGCTCCCGTCGAGTCACCGGCGAGACGGCGTCGATCCCGAGGGCGAGACGCCAGGTCTCGAGGAGGAGTTCATCGCCGTAGTTGCCGTGCCCCGTCCAGCCGAGGTAGACGACCTCGCGCGCTGCGGTTCGTGTGGTCATGTCATTAGTATATCACGTGCGATATCCATAGCACGCGCCCGATATCATCACGTATGTTTGTATTTTGCATGTAGAATTGCGACATGCCGACGCGACAGCAGCCCTTCCGTCTCATCCAGGGCCTGCGGTACGTCGCAGCCGCCCTCGTGGTGATCGTCCACGCGTGCTACTACTCGGCGGAGCGCTTCGACGAGCACACCCCGCAGCTCGACCGGATCGGCGGACTGGGCGTCTGGCTGTTCTTCGCGATCAGCGGTTTCGTGATGGTGCTCGTCGGCGACGACCTCGGTCAGGCGCCGGGGTCCTGGCACCGGTTCGCCCGGGCTCGGCTCGCGCGGGTCGTCCCGCTCTACTGGCTGATGACCACCATCAAGGTCGCCGCGGTGGTCCTGGCCGGCTCGTTGGTGGTCAACTCGGCCCTCAGCCCGGGCACGGTCCTCGCGTCGTACCTGTTCATCCCCGGTCACGATGAAGCCGGTGCCATCCATCCGCTCTGGGGCGTCGGGTGGACGCTGGTCTTCGAGATGGCGTTCTACGCGCTGATGACGCTCGCCCTGGCCATCCGGGTCGACCCGCTGGCACTCTGCGCACCGATCCTCACGATCGCGGCCGCCGCGTCACTCCTGCGCCCGGCCACCGGGTCAGCATGGTGGTTCTACGCCGATGACGTGACGCTCTACTTCCTCGCCGGGATGGTCATCGCCCGCGGGTGGCGAGCACGACGCCCGGCGCTGACCGTCTTGTCGCTCGGCGGCATCGCGGTCTGCATGGGCACATTGGCCTCGTTGCGCGTCGAACGCCTGGAGGTCTCGGCGGCCGTCGTCCCGCTCGTGATCTCCGCTGTCGTGTTCTCGGCGGTCTGGCTGGACGATCGGATCGGCCGGTTCGTGCCCCGCTGGGTGATGGCCGGCGGCGCTGCCTCGTACGCGCTGTACCTCGTCCATCCGCTCCTGGCGCCGGTGGTGCCCGCAGCACTCGCCGCCGTGGGCGCGTACTGGGTGCCGTGGTTCGTGGTCGTCACCATCACCGTCGGTGCCATGCTCGCCGTGGCGCCGCTCGCCCACCGCTTCGTCGACCGTCCGCTCACTCGCGGAGCCAGCCGCCTGCTGCTCCCCGGGGCTCGCTCCGGCCGTGGCCGCAGGTCCTCGAGCCGAGCAGTCGCGGGATCAGGACCTCTGGACGCAGTCCGTACCGCAAGTCGGGGGACGGTCCGCGGCGGCATGTCTTCAACATCTCACATCCCGGACGGCGCTGCTCCGGAAGGGTGACACCTGTGGAGAACTGCGGAGCTGGACGAGAGCACGCGACGAGACCCTCCGCGGGGAGACGGACCGCTGCCGGGTAGGGTCGTCCCGTGCGATGGAGTCGAGTGAACTGGCCCTCCGTTGGCTACGTCTCCCTCGAGGACTTCGACGGCCAGCGCGAACACGTGACCCGGCTGCTCGAGGACGCCCCGCCCACGATCGCCGCGCTCCTGACGGTCAAGTGGACGGACTCACGGATCGAACGCTGGGTCGTGGAGTCCGCCGACGCCGTCGTCGACCCGGACGCCGACGAGGACGACGTGACGACCCCCGTCGACCTGCCCGGCCACGGTGTGCCCGACCCGGTCGTCGTGCACGCCGACATCGTGGTCCGCAACGACGAGGTGCTCGACACCCCGAGCGGCCTGTGGCGCCGCTGGAACCACGCCAGGGTGTCGCTCCGGCTCCGGGACGCCGTCATCGACCCACCGGGTGTCGACGCCGCGGCACTGCTCGCCGGTGACGCGCACGTCGCCCGGGGCGAGCTCGAGTACCTGAACGAGCACGATGCCTGGGAGCTCCGCCTGCTGATCTCCCCCGTCGGTGAGGTCGCGATCCGGTTCCGGGGCGTCCGGGTGGCGATCCGGAGCGTCGCCGAGTCGGTGTACTCCGGCCTCGAGTCGCGTCCGGCACGCGGCTGGCACGGCCCGGTGCCGGACGGTTGGGTGGAGTGGGCGACCGAGGTGGTGCGCGCCGCGGCGTACGGCGACCTCGGCGGGTTGCACCTGGCCGACGACGCGAGCGACGTCGACGACGTCGACCCCCGCTGGGGCTTCGCCCCGCTGCACGCCGCCGCGTGGTTCGACCACCCCGAGATGCTCGAGGAACTCCTGCGCCGCGGAGCGACCCTGCAGCTGGAGGACACCGAGGGGCGGACGCCGCTGACGCTGGCGATCGACCGCGACGCGCGACGGGCGATCGACGTGCTGGTCGCAGCGGGCGCCGACCTGGAGGCCCGTGACGGCGACGGCAACACCCCGATCGTCCGCGCTGCGTGGGGCGGGCACGCCGCGATCGTGCGTGCCCTCGCCACCGCGGGTGCGGACACCAGGGCGCGCGGGTCACGGGGCGCGACGCTGCTGATCGCGGCCGTCGACTCCGGCGACCTCGACACGGTCCGGGTCGTGCTGTCGCTCGACGTCGACCGGGACGCCGCCGACGACGAGGGCTCGACCGCTGCGGACCGCGCGGAGCTGCTCCGCGAGACGGCCGTCGCCGACCTGCTCGCCGCCGCCTGAGCGCTGGCCGCACCACGGCCCGTGGGCCGACCGGTGCCGGACGTGACGAAGCGCGGCCGACGGGAGCAGGGCCTCCCGTCCGCCGCGCGCCTGCGGGTCGACCGTCCTAGACGGCGACCGACTCGAGGGCGTTCGCCTGTGCGACCCGCCCGTACCAGCGGGCGGAGTCCTTCGGCGTGCGCTCGAAGGTCTCGCGGTCCCACGCGATCAACCCGAAGGTCGGGCGGAAGCCGGAGGCCCACTCGTAGTTGTCGAGCAGCGACCAGTGCTGGTAGCCGAGGACCTCGATGCCGTCCTCGATGCAGCGGTGGATGCCCTCGAGAGCGCCCTGCGTGTACGCCTGCCGGCGGGGGTCGTCGGCGGTGGCGATGCCGTTCTCGGTGATCATCAGCGGGACACCACCGGAGAGCTCCCACGCGCTGCGGAGCCCATCGGCCGACGCCTCGGGGTAGAACTCCCAGCCCGTCAGGGTGGTCTCGACGTCGTCGGCGACGGGCAGGGGCCCGTCCGGACCGATGAACGTGCGGGTGTAGGCCTGCACGCCGAGGAAGTCGTCGCCGGCGGCGTTCTCGAGGTACCAGTCGTCGCGCGGGTAGCCGTACTCGCGGAGCATCGCGTCCGCGCCCGGCTCACCGTTGGACTTGAACGCCTGGGTCGCGACGGTCCAGCCTGACCGGAGGCCCGACACCTGTGACAGGACCTCGCGCGACCGCTTGTGGCTGGCCAGCAGGGCGTCTGCCACGCCGAGGTCCGGGTTCGGCAGGCCGAAGGCCACCAGGTTGGCCGCGTCCTCGCCGCCGGCGAGCATGGCCGCGATGTTCGGTTCGTTGATCGTGCAGACGTAGCGGACGCCGTCCTGCACCACGGGGAGCGCGGCCTCGGTGTAGCGGGCGAACAGGTCGGCGGCGTCGGGTGCGCGCCAGAAGCCGTCGCGTTCGAACCATCGCGGCACGGTGAAGTGCATGAGGGTGACGATCGGCTCGATGCCGAACTCGTGGCAGGCGTCGACCATGCGGCGGTAGTGGTCGACCTCGGCACGGCTGACGAACCCGCGCTCGGGCTCGATGCGGGCCCACTCGATGCTGAACCGGTAGGAGTTCAGCCCGAGCTCGGCCGCGATGCGGATGTCCTCGCGGTACCGGTGGTAGCTGTCCGCCGCGTCACCCGAGGGCTCGACGATGGTGGTGTCCGGCTCGTGCTCGTGCACCCACCAGTTGCTGTTGACGTTGTTGCCCTCGATCTGGTGGGCGGCGGTGGCGGCACCCCAGAGGAAGCCGTCGGGGAACTGCAGCGTGGAGATGATGGTGCCTTTCAGTGCTTGTTCGAGTCAGTGCTGGCTCAGGAATGCGTCGAAGACGGCGACCGTCCCGAGCGGGTTCTCGACCTGGGGACCGTGGTAGCTCGCGGGGATGACGACGTACTCGGCGCCGGTCTGCTCGGCCATCGCCCGCTGCCACGGGATCGGCCAGGCGTTGTCCCACTCGCCGTGGGCGACGAGGACCGGCAGGCCGGTCGCGCGCAGGGCGTCGGAGGCGTCGGTGTGGTCCTCGAGGATGTGGCCACCGGCGGCGACGCTGAGCGGGCTCGTCGCGTCGAAGCGGTCGCGCACCATGCGGACGTCATCGGGCAGCTCGTCGTCGGGCCGGTACGCCCAGAGCGGGTTCGTCGAGTCGAACAGCTGCCGGAGGTTCCCGCCGGTGTCGTGCAGGATCGTCAGCTCGGCGACCTTGCGGTACGGCCAGCCGTGCGGCCCGGAGCAGAACTGCACGACGTCGCGGAACGCCGTCGGGTCCTGGAGCGCGGCGGCCCGGACGATCACGCCGCCGAGCGAGTGCCCGATCAGGTGCACGGGGGCGCCGTCGTCGAGCAGGCGCGCGACCCGCACGACGTCGGCGGCTTCTTCGTCGAGGGAGTAGTCGCGGGGTTCGGTCGGTGCTGCCGAGTCGGCCTGACCGCGCCGGCTGATCGCGACCGCGGTCCACCCGGCGTCGCGGAGGACGGGCAGGAAGGTCCGCCAGTCCTCCTTCGAGCCGGTGTACCCGGGGACGATGAGCACGGTGCCCTTCGACACCCCCTCGGGCACGATCCGGTAGGCCGTGAGCCGCCCGACCGGGACGTCGATCCCGACGACGTCGACGCCGTCCGGGGTGGGCAGGTGTCCGAACGGCGGGACCGTCGGGAAGTCGTGCAGGTTCGTCATGCGCGCAGGGTCCTCCGCGGGTTGGGAACAGCGTCGAGGAGGGCGATCGTGTACGGGTCCTGCGGGTCCTGCAGCACCTGGGCGGTGTGACCCCGCTCGACCACGGCGCCCTCGTGGAGCACCATGATGTCGTCCGTGATGAGCCGCGCACTCAGCAGGTCGTGCGTGATGTAGAGGAGCGAGACGCCCCACTGCTCGCGGAGGTCCTCGAGCAGTGCGAGCACACCGGCGCGCAGCGTCACGTCGAGCATCGACACCGGCTCGTCGGCGATGATCACCTGCGGGTCGCTCGCCAGCGCCCGGGCGATCACCACGCGCTGCCGCTGCCCGCCGGAGAGCTGGTGCGGGAGCTTCTGCGCGAACTGCTCGACGGGGGTGAGCCCCACCGTCTCGAGCAGCTCGAGCACCCGGCGTCGGGCATCGCGGCCGGTCAGCCCGGTGTAGTTCGCGATCGGCCGGGACAGCGTGTACTCGACCGTGTGCAGCGGGTTGAGCGCCGAGTACGGGTCCTGGAACACCATCTGGACCTCGGAGCGGAGGTCCCGCAGGCCGCGCTTGCCGAGGCGGGCGACGTCGAGGTCCCCGAACCGGACGGTGCCGGTGGTCGGCTTCTCGACGCCGGTGAGCAGCTTCGCGATGGTCGACTTGCCCGAACCGGACTGGCCGACCAGGGCGAGCGACTGCCCGGGCTCCAGGGTGAACGACACGTCGCGCACGGCCTGCACCGGCTGCTCACCGCGGCGGGGAGCCGGGTAGGTCTTCACGATGTGGTCGACGACGATCGGGTTGCGGGCGGCACTGCGCTCGCGGGACCCGACGGTGCTGAACGACGAGGTCGTCTCCTGCCGCTTCTCGCCGGCCTCGGCTCGGAGCGAGCGGTCCGGGAAGCCCGGCAACGACACCACCTCGGCGCGGGGGTCGGCGTAGTGCGACAGGAGCATCTGCGTGTACTCGTCCTGCGGGTCGCGGAGGATCTCGCGGGAGCCGCCGTCCTCGACGATCCGGCCCTCGTGCATGACGAGGACGCGCTCGGTGGCCTCGAGGACGATGCCGAGGTCGTGGCTGATCAGGATCGCCGTGAAGCCCTCGGTGCGCTGCAGCTCGATGATCGTGTCCATCACGGCGTGCTGCACGAGGACGTCGAGCGCCGTCGTCGGCTCGTCGAACACCATCAGCTGCGGCTCGAGCGAGAGCGCCAGGGCGATGGAGACGCGCTGGCGCATGCCGCCGGAGAGCTCCCCGGGGAACCGGGCGAGCATCGAGGTCGGCAGCTTCACCTTCTCGATGAGCTCCTTCATCCGCGCGTCCCAGCGGTCGCGCGACACGTGGCCGTGCGCCTTGAAGACGTCGACGAAGTGGTTCCGGATGGTGCGCACCGGGTTGAGCGCGTTCATGCCGGACTGCAGCACCATGGCGAAGCCGCCCTGCCGCTGCTGGCGCAGGGCTTCGTCGTCGAGGTCGCGGATGTCCTTGCCCGCGAAGACGATGCTGCCGCCGTTCGTGCGCGCCGGCGGCTTCTGCAGCCGGGTCAGCGCGTAGCCGAGCGTCGACTTGCCGGAACCGGACTCGCCGACCAGGCCGACGAACTCGCCCTTCTGCAGCTGGAACGACACGTGGTCGACGGCCTGGACGGCGCCCTGGCCGGCCGACTCGTAGACGACCGACAGGTCGCGGACGTCGAGCAGGACGGAGGCGTCGCCCTGGACGGCACCACCGTCGGACTGGAGGCCCGTGGCGGCGCCGGTGGGCGCCTCCAGGCCGTCTGCCGGGTGCGTTTCTGGCAAGCCGCTCATGCGCGCTTCTCCTTACGGGGCCGTGCGCCGTCGCGCAGCCGCGGGTTGGACACGGCGTCGACGCCGAAGTTGATCAGGGTGAGGCTCATCGCGAGGAGCGCGATGCAGAGACCCGGCGCGAAGAGCAGGATCCACTGCCCGGTGAGCAGAGCATTCGAGTTCTGCGCCCAGTAAAGGATCGTGCCCCAGCTGACGATCGACGAGTCGCCGAGTCCGAGGAACTCGAGGCCCGCCTCGGCGAGGATGGCACTGGTGGCGGCCCCGAAGAAGCTGCCGACGATGAGGCTCGTCATGTTCGGCAGGATCTCGCGGAACACGATGCGGGTCGCACCCTCACCGGAGAACTGGGCGGCGGTGACGAAGTCCCGACCACGCAGCGACTGCGTCTGCGAGCGGAGCACGCGAGCGCCCCACGCCCAACCCGTCACGACGATGACCGCGATGATCACCGCGATGCCGCCGTTCTGCAGGTAGGCGGCGATGACGATCATCAGGGGCAGCCCCGGGATGACGAGGAACAGGTTCACGATGAACCCGATGACCTCGGCGATCCAGCCGCGGACGTAGCCCCAGCTGAGGCCGATCGCGACGGCGACGAGCGTGGACAGGATGCCCGCGACCGCGCCGACCATGACCGAGATGCGGGCGCCGTAGATGATCTGGGACAGGACGTCCTCGCCGGCGGCAGTGGTGCCCATCCAGTGGTCGGGCGTTGCGTCGGCGGACCGGGCGAAGCCGTTCTGGCTGGCGCCGTACGGGGCCAGGAGCGGGGCGAAGACCGCGACGAACACGAAGACGCCGAGGATGATGATGCCGATCCGGGCCTTCTTGTTCGACCAGACGACGCCGAACTGGCGGGCGGCGGCGCGCCACTTGGACGGCGCTGCTTGTTCTTCCGTGTCTTGCGTTCGCACGGCGATGGTTGCGTTGTTGGTCATCGACGCGTCCTCGGGTCCAGGACGCCGTACATGACGTCCACGATGAAGTTGGCGATGAGCACCGACACGGTGATCATCAGGAAGAGGGCCTGCATGAGCGGGTAGTCCTGCCCGATGACGGCGTTGAACAGCAGGTAGCCGATGCCCGGGTAGCCGAAGACCTGCTCGACCAGGACGGAACCGCCGACCACGCCACCGAGCGCCAGACCGAAGCCGGTCAGGTTCGGCAGGATCGCGTTGCGGGCCGCGTAGCGGATGGCCACGGTGCGTCCGCGCAGGCCGTTGGCCTCGGCGAAGGTCACGTAGTCGTCACCGAGGGTGTTGATCATCGCGTTGCGCATGCCGATGATCCAGCCGCCGAGGCTCGTCACCAGGATCGTGACCGCCGGCAGCACCGCGTGCTGCAGTGCGTCGCCGAAGAAGGCACCGTTGAGTCCGGGCGTCGTCGTCGCCGAGTAGGCACCCGTGGTCGGGAACCAGTGCAGCACGTAGCCGAGGAAGAACAGCAGCAGCAGGGCGGTCCAGAAGTACGGGAACGTCGACATGAAGCTGCCCGACAGAGTGGGGAGCGAGTCGAGCCACGTGCCGCGCTTCCACGCCGCCGCGACACCGATCAGGGTGCCGAGGACGAACGCCAGGATCGTGACGACCCCGACCAGGATCAGCGTGTACGGCAGGGCCTTCGACACGAGGTCACCGACGGGCTGCGGGTAGAACGTGTAGCTCGTCCCGAAGTCGAGGGTGATGACCTGGTGCAGGTAGCTGACGTACTGGTCCCAGAGGTTGCCGGTCGGCACCCCGAGCTGGGCCTCGATGGCCTTCTTGGTGGCGTCGGTGACCGGACCGTTCTGGCTGAGCTTCGCGAGTGCGGCGTCGGCCGGGCTGCCGGGCATCAGGCGCGGGAGCACGAAGTTCAGCGTGACCGCGGCCCAGAGGGTCAGGACGAAGAGGACGAGTTTCTGGAGGATGTACTTCACTTCTGGTCCTCCTGCTGCGCGGCGTTCTGCTCCTGCAGGATCTGCTTGCCGGCGGCGCTGTCGCGCAGACGGAGCTTGGTGAAGATGAGCAGCGGTGCCGAGTCGTAGTTCTGCGGTGCCATGTAGGGGTCCTTCGCACTCGGCCAGCCGACGAACTTGCCGGTGTTGAACAGGCCCCAGAGCCCGCCGTAGTACATGCCGATGACGGGGAGCTCGTCGTAGACGGTCTGCTGCAGCTGGTCGAGGATCTCCTGCTGCTTCGCGGTGTCCGTCGTCGCCTTGTACTCGTCGAGGAGCTTCTGGGTGTCGGCGTTCTTGTACCGCTCGTAGTTGTTGACGGTCGACTTGCCGACGGGCTGGTAGAACTCGCTGCTGAGCAGCGAGTTGAACGCCTGGTAGACGTCACCGTTGCCCATGCCGCCCATCGCCATGTCGAACGTGCCGTTGTTGATGTTCTGCTGGTACCCGGCGGGCTGCGGCGCCTGGATCGTCACCTTGATGCCGATGGCCGTCAGTTCGCGTCGGACCTCCTGCGCGGCACGGAGCCAGTCGGAGTAGCCGTTCGCGGTCATGATCGTGATCGCGAGCTGCTTGCCGTCCTTGACGACCTTGCCGCCCTGCACGCTGTAACCGGACTTCGCGAGGCTGGCGAGCGCCGCCTTCGTGTCCTGGGTGATCATGCCCTGGTCGGGGATGTCCGGGTTGAGGTAGCGCTCCTGGTTCGGCAGGATCAGGCCGGTCTGGCCCGCCGCCGACAGGTTGCCCTCGGACGCGGTCTCGGCGATGGCGTCACGGTCCAGCGCGAGCGAGATGCCCCGGCGGACGTTGACGTCGTTGTACGGCGCCTTCGTGAGGTTCGGGATGAGGCCGATCACACCGCCGGCCGGGAACCACCACTCGTTCGTCTTCGACGCGGCACCCCAGGTGCCCTTGACGTCGGAGATGAACGAGTACGCCCAGTCGTAGCCGCGGGTGACGGTGTCCAGCTGCGTGTTCGTCGCCGGCAGGATGAGGTGCTTGATGGCGATCTTGTCGGCCTGCCAGTACTTCGGGTTCTTGTCCATCGAGTACTGCTGGTCGGTGTAGTTGCCGAGGACGAACGGACCGGTGCCGACCGGGTTCGGGTCGCGCCAGGTCGTCGGGTCCTTCACGCCGCTCCAGTGGTCCTCGCCGAGGATGTACGTCTGGCCGATGATCGTCAGGCTCGGGACGTCCTCGCTCTTGAGGTGGAAGACGACGTGGTCGCCGTCCTGCTCGATGCGCTCGATGTGCTGCCAGGCGCCCTTGACGTCCATGGCGGGGAACTTCTTGAGCAGGTCGAAGGTGAAGACGACGTCCCTCGCGCTGAACGGCGACCCGTCGGACCACTCGACACCCGAGCGGATCGTCATGTCGATCGTCTTCGCGTCGGGCTGGCTCCACGCGCTGGCGAGCCACGGGTTGCGCTTGCCGTCGAGGGGGTTCACCTCGATGAGGGGCTCGTACATCCACTTGGAGGCCGTGCGGGCGTTCGCGATGTACGGGTTGAAGTTGCGGTCGAACAGCGGGTTGCCGCGGTCCGCGTTGATGAGCATCGTGTCCTTGCCGATGGTGGGATCGGGTTCGGAGCGGACCTGGATGCTGCAGCCGGTGGCCACGAGGGCCACTGCGGCGAGGCCGGCGATGGCCACGACGAGGCGGCCTCGGCGGCGGGGGCCTGGGTCACGCGTGCCGCGCGTGCGCTGTGGGGGAAGCGTCATTGCTCGGTCGACCTCCATGTCGAGTCGGTACGTGCTCAATGTATGCGCTTACATCGCGGCGTGCAAGCGCGGGTGTTGTTTCGCGGGGTGGCACCGTGCGAGGTGTCGTCGGCGCGGGGCGTCGCACGGTGCGAGGGGCGTCGCGCGTGGTGCGAGGTTCCGTCCGTGGTGCGAGGTCGCGAGGCTCGCACCGAACACGGAAGCTCGCACCACACGCCCCTCGCACGGTGCGAGCCGCCGCGCGCCTACAGCGCGGGCGGGCAGCTCTCGCGCAGCAGCACCTCGACGGGCAGGCGCACGGCGCGCGGCGGCCCCTCGCGGCGCTCCAGCCGGTCCACGATCGCCAGGACGGCAGCACGGCCGAGCGCCCCCATCGGCTGGTGCACGGTCGTCAGGCGCGGCGACGAGAACCGACCGGCGTCGATGCCGTCGAACCCGGTCACGACGAGGTCCTCGGGCACGCGGAGCCCCCGGGCAGCGGCGGCGTCGAGCACCCCGAGCGCGGACTGGTCGTTCGAGCAGACGACGGCGCGCGGGACGTCGTCGGCCAGCAGCGACACCGCGAGCTCCCGCGCCCGAGCCCGCCCGAAGTCGCCGTGCACGGTGCGCACCGTCGAGGCCGGCACCCCGTGGTCGGCCAGCGCCGCGCGGAACCCCGCCGAGCGCTCCATGTCGTCGGGCGAGTCGATGGGCCCCGCGACGTACGCGAGGGACCGGATCCCCAGGCGCCCGATCACGTGTGACGCCAGGGTCCGCATGCCCGCGGCGTTGTCCACGCTCACCGAGTCGAACCCGTGCGAGCGCCGGTCGTCGGCGAGCACCACCACCGGGATGCGTCGGGCGACGTGCTCGAGCAGGTCGTCGGGCACGGTCTGTGCCAGCACGGCCAGCCCGTCGACCCGGCCGGCGACGTCGTTCACGATGACGTCGCGCGACGACCCCCGCCCGGCGGCGACCATGAGCGCGAGCCCCCGCTGCCAGGCCTCGGTCTCGGCACCGCGCAGGACCTCGTCGAAGTACAGGTTGGACGAGAACGGCTGCGTCACGTGCCGCCGGTCGTCGACCACGCGGACGCCGCCGTCGGTGACCAGGTCCGGCCGCTCGTCGGGCACCACGTCGAACCCGGGCAACAGCAGTCCGACGACGCCGGTGCGCTTGCCGGCGAGGGCCCGGGCGTTGCCGGACGGGACGTACCCGAGGCTCCGGATCGCCGCCTGCACGCGGTCCCGGGTACCCTCGCGGACGGCGTCGGGCGTGCGGAGCACGCGCGAGACGGTGGCGATGGAGACGCCGGCTGCAGACGCGACGTCGTAGACCGTGGGAGGTGCGGTGCGCTGGTCGGCCAACCCGTGCCTCCCCTTCGACGTCCGCTGGTGCCGCGCCTCGCGCTGTGCGGCCGGACCATCCTAGGCATGCCGTGTCCCGGGAGTTCTCCACACGGTGCCGGAAACGCTTGCGGGACCGCGGGGGTCGCGCGACACTGTTCCGACCTCAGTACGTCCCGTGAGGAAGCGCACCAGCGGGCCGCGTGCCCGCACCGATCAGGTTGCCCACACGCAGGGGAAGGACACGACATGTCACAGTCGACACGTTCCGGGAGCAAGCTCGCACTCCGCGCGAGCCACGACGAGGCCGAGGTGCGCGACGCGCTGCTCGAACGCACGGATTCGATCCGCACGTTCGACGATCTCGACGCGCCGCAGGAGACGACGGACCTGCGCTAGCGGCCCACGCCCGGCCTCCCCCGGACACGGCCAGGAGGCCCGGACAGGCGCCCGCAGACCACTCACGTCCGCGGACACTCAGCCCTCGGTCGCGCCCACGATCGTCATGCCCGCCCCGCGCAGGCGTCGGCGCTCCTGCGCGATCCAGCTGAGCAGCCGGTCGTTCGTACCGGCGACGTGGGCGGCCACGAGTTCCGCTGCGCGGTCCGCGTCGCCGTCGCGCACGGCGTCGATGATGGCGCTGTGTTCGTCCCACGCGGCGTCGCGCGCCTCGGGCGTGCGGACCTCGATCCAACGCGTGCGCTCGAGCCGCGTCAGGGCGTCGGCGATGGCGTCGGTGACGAACCGGTTGCCCCCGAGCGAGGCGAGGTCGAGGTGGAACGTCGACCCCATCCGGATGCCGGCCTGCTGGTCGGGGGTGGGCCGGAGCGCGTCGAGGTGCCCGCGGACCTCGGCCAGCTGCTCGGGGGTGGCACGCTGGACGGCCAACCGGACGGCAGCGGGCTCGAGGATGCCGCGGAGTTCGGCGAGCGAGGCGATCTCGTCGAGGTCGATCGGGGTGACCGTCCACGAACGGCCCTCGTGCAGGATGAGTCCCTCGCGCTCGAGCCGCGACAGTGCGGCGCGGACCGGCGTGCGCGAGGCGTGGAACCGTGCCTCGAGCCCCCGCTCCGAGATGCGCTCCCCCGGTGCGATGTCGAGGGTCAGGATGGCCGCGCGCAGGTTGTCGTAGAGCTGGGCCGTCTGCGACACGGGCGCGGCGTCGGTCGTGTCGGTCACGGCGGACAAGCCTAGCGGCGTGACGGCGGGAATGGTATACCGTTCTGGTATACCAATCTGTTCCGCGATGGAACGACGACGAATGGCCGAGACCACCCATGCCCACGACCGACGCCCCGCAGCGATCCACCACGACGCCGCCGGTCTCCGCCCGCGCCTGGACGATGCTCGCCCTCGGGGTCGCGGCCCAGGCGGCGGGGACGCTCGTCGTGTCCGCGCCGGCGCTCCTCATCCCCCACCTGCTCACCCGCGGCACCTCCCTGCCGGTCGCCGGGGTCCTCGCCGCCGCCCCGACCTTCGGCATGGTCCTGACGCTCATCGCCTGGGGCGCGATCACCGACCGGTTCGGCGAGCGCGTCGTCATCGCCGGCGGGCTCGTGCTCACCACGCTGGCCGTGGTCGCGGCCTGGCTGGCCGCGGGCGACCCGGTGCTGCTCGGGTTGGCGTTCCTGGCCGCCGGCATGACGAGTGCCTCGACGAACGCCGCGAGCGGCCGGGTCGTGGTGGGGTGGTTCCCGAAGGAGCGCCGGGGACTCGCGATGGGCATCCGGCAGATGTCGCAACCGCTCGGGGTGACGCTCGCGGCGGTCACGGTGCCGCAGCTCGCCGAGGGCTCCGGGATCCGTGCGGCCCTGGTCCTGCCGATCGTGCTGTGCGCGGTGCTCGCCGTGTGCTGCGCGATCGGGATCACCGACCCGCCACGACCTGCCCGGACCACGGTGGCGACGACGGCGACCGCGAACCCCTACCGGTCGAGCGGGTTCCTGTGGCGGGTGCACGCGGTGTCGGTCCTGCTCGTGGTGCCGCAGTTCACCCTGTCGACGTACGGGCTCGTCTGGCTCGTGGGCCTCGGCTGGTCGACGCCGGCGGCCGGGCTGCTCGTCGGCGCCGCGCAGTTCGTCGGGGCGATCGGCCGGATCCTGGTCGGTGGCTGGAGCGACCGGGCCGGGTCGCGCGTCGGACCCCTGCGGATCGTCGCGGTGAGCGCCGCGGTGGTGATGGCGGTGCTCGCGGTCGTCGACGCGACGCACCTGGCCGGGGCTGCGGTGTTCCTGGTGCTCGCGACGAGCGTGACGGTCGCCGACAACGGGCTGGCCTACACGTCGGTCGCCGAGGCGGCGGGACCGTTCTGGTCGGGCCGGGCGCTCGGGGCGCAGAACACCGGGCAGTTCATCGCGGCGAGCGCCGTCGGTCCGGGCATCGGCGCCCTGGTCGGTGCGCTCGGGTTCGCGGCGTCGTTCGGCATCGTGGCGGTGCTCCCGCTGCTCGCGGTCCCGCTGGTGCCCCGACGCGACCGCTCGCACGACTGACCGTTCGCGCGACTGACCGCGGACGACCCCGTCAGCCTGCGTCGCCCGTCGCGCCCGTCACCCCTGTTCGTGGTCGGCGCGCTCGGGGTCGTCCTGGGAGTCCCGGCGGCGGTCCTGCATGAGCTCCTTCGTCCGGAGCAGGCGCAGCGCCGTCACGAGCACCAGCCCACCGAGGACGTTGAACAGCAGCGTGTACCCGAACCAGCCGAGCCACTGCCCGTAGGTGATGTCCGCGCCCGACTGGATCGCCCCGAAGACGAGCAGCGAGTCGAGGATCGAGTGGAAGAGCTGCAGGCCGGCGAGCAGGAAGCCTCCGGCGACGGCGGCGACGAGCTTCGCGGGGTCCGAGTCGGTGCCCTGCTGCATCCGCGTCATCAGGGTGATGGTGCTGCCGCCCAGGACCGCCAGCACGATGCTCTGCAGTCCGAACGGCGCGTCGACGTAGTGGTGCGCCGACTCCGAGAGCGTGGCGTGCCACTGCGGGAACGCCTGGACGACGAGCCACATGAACACCCATCCCCCGGCCAGGTTCGCCACGAGGGTGCCGCCCCACAGTCGCACGAGCTGCAGCACGGTCCCCTCGCGGGCGACCACGGCCGCGACCGGCATCAGGAAGTTCTCGGTGAAGAGTTCGCTGTGCGCCAGGTGCAGCGCGATGAAGCCGATGCCGAAGGCCAGCCCGGCGAGCAGGTGGCTGTCGGTCTCGGTGAGCACCGCCAGGTACGCCATCACCCCGAGACCGACCTCGAGGCCGCCGAAGAACCCCGTGACGAGGACGGCCCGGGTCGTCCGTTGCAGCCGCTCCGCGCCCTCCTCGATGGTCGCGTCGAAGGACTCCGCGAGTTCGTCCTCCACGGGGGCGTCGCTGGTGCCGAGCTCACGTCGGCGGTCGTCGGTCATGGCCGGGACGCTATACGCGGCCGTCGTGGCGGCCCGCAGGATCGCGCCGAGACGGACGGGAGGCCCGGTACCAGCTGGCACCGGGCCTCCCGTCCGTCGTCCGGTCACCGCTCAGGCGGCCGGCACCGCCGGTCCGACCGGCCACCGCAGCAACGCCGCGGCGGGCGCACCGTTCGGCAGCGACGCGGCGTTCACGAGCAGCAGCTCCGCGTCGGTGAGGGCGACCGCCCGGACGATCGCGCACACGGCTGGGACAGGTCCGATGACCGGTGCGCCCGCCGCCTGCTCGGGTGCCGTGGCGATCCACGGCACCGCTCCCAGCGCGAGCAGGGTGCGGTCGCCGATCGCGGCGGCGTCGATCGCGACGACCGAGGCCTGCGCCTGCTGCAGCGCCTCGACGACGGAACCGAGGCCGGTGACCGTCTGGTTGTCCCCGCGGCCGACGTGGGTGCGGAGCAGGTCCTCGAAGTCGTGCCGGCGGGTCGCGATGACCCGGGCGAGCGCGATGTCGACGTGCTCGACGAGCGCGGTCTCCGACGCGTCCGACGCCCGGGTGTCGACCGGGACCTCGGAGACGACGGCGCGCGCCTCGGTGGACAACTGGTCGAGCAGGAGCCCCCGTGCGCGGATGTCCCCCGCGACCACGATGAGCTTCGGCTGCAGCCGCCGGAACGCCTCGTCGACGGCCGTGGCGACCTCGTTCTGGTTGTCGCGCCAGATCTCCTCGGTGTGGTGCTGCCACCGCAGGTGCGACCAGCCGCCGCCCTGGAACTTGTGGAGCGTGTCGGTGCGGCCCTGCACCCGCTGCTCGTCGCGACGGTCCGGCACGTCGGCGTGGCCCAGGCGGTAGGCGCGGAAGCCACCGCCCTCGCGACCGACCTCGACGATCAGGAACGGCAGGTCGAGCGGCCGGTGTGCCAGGAGCGGCAGCAGGTCGGGCACGGGGTCGTGGCCGATCGACGTCGGGGCGTGCATCGCGCCGGGCAGGACCTCGCTGAGCACGAGTTCGCCGTCGTGCACGAGCACGTACCGGCTGACGGGTGCCGGCACCCCCGGCGTCTCCTCGAGCTCGGCCATCACCGTGTCGATGACCTCGGCGTCCGCCCCGGCCGACCGCAGCACGTCCTCGGCCTTCCGGCGCTGCAGGGCGGCGAGGTGCTGCGGGTCCTCACGGTCACCGGACGCGTCGACGTAGGCCCACGTCCACGTGCCCCCGCGCTTCAGGCGTTCGGCGATGCCGGACTGCAGGTGCGGGGCGTCATTCTGCGTCAGAGCCATCGGCGCTGCCCTCCCCGGTCTCGGTGCGGTACACGGTCGCGTCGGCTCCGTCGCCCTCGCCGGTCGGCAGCGGGTCGGCACGGTCGGCGTCGTCCTCGGGGAGCACGTCGGTGGTGTCGTCCTGCAGCTCGCCCTCGAGCTCGCCGTCGTAGCCCGACGCGGCGAGGGTCTCCGGGCTGTCGGTGTCGTCGGGGACCGGCTCGGACTGCCGGAACTCCTCGACGTGGGCGTTGCTGCCGTGCCCCTGGACGATGCTCTGCGCCTCGTGCGCGAGCTGCTCGTCGAGTTCGGGGCGATGGGTGGTGTTCCCGCGTTCGGTCATCGCTTCTCCTCCCGGTCGTGCCACCGGCGGCCTTCGCCGTCCGGGGCGTCGGTGTCTGCTCTGTGACCCCACCGTCCGCGCCCGGGCCTGGGGCCGTTCCAAGGTGCGCCGGGAACGCGCAGTGTCGGTACGGTCACGAAACCACAACGGCGTTCGGTTCTGTGGTTGGGTGTGGACAACCCCGATCAACGACGAACGGAGTGCGGCAATGGCGCCACGACCACGACCCATCACGAGACGACACCTGTTGGGCTTCGGCCTCGGCACCGCGGCGGCGGGACTCCTCGCCGGCTGTGCGGTCCCGGGCTCGACCAACGTCAACAAGGCGGCCCTCGTGCCCGCCGCGGCCTCGGGTGAGACCGTCCAGCTCACCTACTGGGCCTGGCTCAAGGACCTGCAGAAGGTCTGCGACGTCTGGAACGAGACACATCCGAACATCCAGGTGTCGGCGAACTGGATCCCCGGCGGCAACAGCGGCGGGTACCAGAAGATGTACTCCGCGCTCGCGGCCGGCGGCGGCCCCGACATCGGGCAGGTCGAGCTCCGGCAGATCCCCGAGTTCATGCTCGCGAACGGCCTGGTCGACCTGGCCCGGTACGGCGCGAAGGACTTCGAGTCGAAGTACGACGAGGCCGCGTGGGCGCAGGTGTCGTTCGTCGACGGCATCTACGGCATCCCGCAGGACACCGGCCCCATGGGGTTCTACTACCAGACCGCGATCCTCGAGCAGGCCGGCGGCGAACCCCCGACGACGTGGGACGAGTGGCGTGACCTGGCCGACAAGGTCCGGAGCACCGGGAAGCAGAACTACCTCGAGGTGTTCCCGGTCGCCGACGCCTCACCGTTCGCCGCGTACGCACAGCAGGCCGGCGCGCGCTGGTTCAAGGTCGACGGCGACGAGTGGGTCGTCGACATGACCGACGACAAGACCCTGATGGTCGCGGACTTCTTCGACGGTGTGATCGACGACGAGCTCGTCGACACGAGTGCCGGCGCGTACTCCCCCGGGTGGTACGCCGCGGCCGCGAGCGGCAAGATCGCCGCGGTCACCAGCGCCAGCTGGGGTGACGCCCTGATCGAGTCGGTGCAGGGCGGCGAGGGCAAGTGGAAGGTCGCCCCGATGCAGAAGTGGGGCGCCGACGGCTTCGGCTCGAGCGCCATCGGCGGTTCCACCGCCGCGGTCCTGGCGAAC
Source organism: Curtobacterium sp. MCLR17_039 (assembly GCF_003234745.1). NCBI lineage: Bacteria > Bacillati > Actinomycetota > Actinomycetes > Micrococcales > Microbacteriaceae > Curtobacterium > Curtobacterium sp. MCLR17_039. The sequence continues at coordinate 96,097 of NZ_QKTF01000004.1, read as the reverse complement.
GCGAAGCACCCGAAGGAGGCGCTCGAGTTCATCACGTGGATGACCACCTCGAAGGAGGGCATCGACGCCATGATCAAGCACTGCGGCATCGGCTGGTCGCCCGCCGTCGACTACATCGGGGCGCAGCGCGAGAAGCCGTCGAAGTGGTTCTCCGGCCAGAACTACAACGAGGACGTCTTCGTGCCGGCCTCGAAGGAGCAGAACATCGACTGGTCGTGGTCACCGGTGACCCAGTCGGCCTTCACCAGCCTGCAGAACCAGTTCCGCCGCAAGCTCACCTCGGGCCTCAAGCTCAGTGACGCCGTGGAGCTCGCACAGCGGGAGATCGTCCAGTCCTTCAAGGACAAGGGCCTCAGCGTCAGGACGGCACGATGACCCAGCAGACCACCACCCCACGGTCCACCGGTCGACCGGCCGGCGGCACCCCCGCGTTCCGCACGAGCACGAAGGCCACGAGTGCGCAGAAGCGTGCCCCGTGGATCCTGCTCGCCCCGTTCCTGGCGCTGTTCCTGCTGACGTTCGTCATCCCGATCATCAGCGCCCTGTTCCAGTCGTTCACCACCGTCGACCGCGAGGGCCTGTTCGGCGAGGACGGCGTCGTCGGCCGGTTCGCCGGGTTCGACAACTACGCGATCGCCCTGCAGGACAGCGGGTTCGTCGCCTCGATCGGCCGCATGCTGCTCTTCGGCATCGTCCAGGTCCCGGTGATGATCATCGCCTGCACGATCCTCGCGCTGCTGCTCGAGTCGGCGAGCGCCCGCTGGCCGGGCTTCTTCCGGGCCATCTACTTCATGCCGTACGGCGTCCCCGGGGTCATCGCCACGATCCTGTGGTCGTTCCTGTACGTGCCCGGCCTGTCACCGATCGTGTCGCTGCTGCAGTCGATGGGGCTGCAGCCGGACTTCCTCGGCGCGAACAGCGTGCTGTGGTCGATCGCGAACATCGTCACGTGGACGTACACCGGCTACAACATGCTCATCATCGTGGCGCAGCTGAAGTCCATCCCCGGCGAGGTCTACGAAGCCGCCAAGGTGGACGGAGCGAACGCGTTCCAGGTCGCGTGGCGGATCCAGATCCCGCTCATCGCGCCGGCCCTGGTGCTCACGACGGTGTTCTCGATCATCGGCACCCTGCAGCTCTTCGCGGAGCCGCAGATCCTGTCGACGGTCGCCCCGGCGATCGACACCGAGTACACGCCGAACTACGCCGCCTACACGAACGCGTTCGCGTTCAACGAGTACGGGGTCGCGAGTGCGCAGGCGGTCATCATCGCGCTGGCCGCGTTCATCCTGTCGTTCACGTTCCTCGCGCTGACGAACCGACCACCCAAGGACGAACGCGACCGACGCAAGCGCGCACGGCGCGACGGCCGGGAGGCCCGCACCGCGCTCCGGACGCGCGCTGCGGCGGGCAGCACGGTCACCACCCAAGCCGACCCGGGCCTCCAGGCCGGTCGCGTCGCGACCACCGAAGGGACTGACCGATGACCAGCGAAGCCATCGAAGCGCCGGCCACGGCGAAGACCGCCGTCCCGGTCGACACCACGTCGATCTCGGCGCACCAGCGACGGAAGCTCGACCGGTCGCCGCGCTCGCAGATCGTCGTGACGGGGATCCTCGTCGTCGTCGCGCTGTACTTCATCGTCCCGCTGTACTGGGTCGTCATCGCCGCGACGAAGACCACGGGCGCGCTGTTCTCGACCAACGGGTTCTGGTTCGGCGGCGAGTTCGCGCTCTGGAGCAACCTGCAGCAGGTGTTCACCTACGACGGCGGCATCTTCGTCCGGTGGATCGCGAACAGCGTCCTGTACTCCGGCGTCGGTGCGGTCCTGGCCACCTACTTCGCCGCGGCCGGCGGGTACGCGCTGGCGAAGTACGACTTCCGGGGGCGTCAGTTCGTGTTCGGCACGATCCTCGGCGGCGTGCTCGTGCCGGGGACCGCGACGGCACTGCCGCTGTTCCTGCTGTTCTCGTCGATGGGCCTGACGGACACGTACTGGAGCGTGCTCATCCCGAGCCTGGTGTCGCCGTTCGGCCTGTTCCTGTGCCGGGTGTACGCCGCCGCGTCGGTGGACACCACCCTGCTCGAACAGGCACGCATCGACGGTGCCGGCGAACTGCGGATCTTCCACACCGTGGTGCTCCGGCAGATGACCCCGGCGCTCGTCACCGTGTTCCTGTTCCAGGTGGTCGGGATCTGGAACAACTTCTTCCTGCCGCTCATCATGCTGGCAGACCAGAAGCTGTACCCGATAACACTGGGTCTGAACAACTGGCGCTCGCAGGTCGACCGCCTGCCGGAGTTCTACCAGCTCACCACCGGCGGGGTGCTCGTCTCGGTCATCCCGCTCGTCATCGCCATCATCGTCCTCCAGCGCTTCTGGCGTGGAGGCCTCACGGAAGGATCGGTCAAGGGTTGACCCACTCCGCACTCTCGTCCACCGCACCCGGCTCCGACTCGCGGCTGGCACCCCGTGCCTGGCTGCACACCGACGCCCCGTCCCTGTCGCTGAACGGGGACTGGCGGTTCCGGTGGTCGCCCGTCGCCTCGGTCTCCGAGGACTTCGCGACCGAGGGTGGGGAGGACGACGACCCGGCCTGGGGCGAGCTCCCGGTGCCGTCGCACTGGGTGCTGCACGGGCATGGCGCTCCGAGCTACACGAACCTGCAGTACCCGTTCCCGATCGACCCACCGCACCCGCCGGAGGAGAACCCGACCGGTGACCACCGCCGCACGTTCGAGCTGCCGTCGTCGTTCGACGGTGCCGGCCGGGTGCTGCTGCGGTTCGACGGGGTCGAGTCGCACTTCCGGGTGTGGCTGAACGGGACGCTCGTGGGGTGGTCGACGGGCTCCCGCCTGGCGACCGAGTTCGACGTCACCGAGCTGGTGCGCCCGGGAGCGAACGAGCTCGCGGTCCGGGTGCACCAGTGGTCGGCGGCGTCCTACCTGGAGGACCAGGACCAGTGGTGGCTGCCGGGCATCTTCCGCGACGTCACCCTGCTCGCCCGACCCACGGCGCCGATCGACGACGTGTTCGTCCGTGCCGGTTGGCGGGCGACGCTCGGCACGGCTGCGTCGGCGGGCACCGCGGCGTCGGGACGGCCGGAGACGGGGACCGGCACGATCACGTTCCCGACGCTCGACGCGGTGTTCCCGGTGCGGTTCGCGGTGCCCGACCTGGGCGTGGACGTGACCTGGGCCACGGCGGACGACGTCGCGCCGATCGAGGTCGAGGGCGTCGAGCCGTGGAGTGCCGAGCTGCCGAAGCTGTACGACGCGACGCTGTCGACCGGCGCCGCGGCGGCCAGCGCGGCCGGCGGCTCGGGCACCTCGGGCGCCTCGGGCGCTTCGGGCGGCTCGGGCGGCTCGGGCGGCGAGACCGTCTCGCTCCGGCTCGGGTTCCGCACCGTGTCGATCGTCGGCGACCGGTTCCTGGTGAACGGCGAGCGCGTGGTCTTCCACGGCGTGAACCGGCACGAGACCCACCCCGTGCGCGGCCGGGTGTTCGACGAGGAGCACGCCCGCGCCGACATGGCGCTGATGAAGCGGAACAACGTCAACGCCATCCGAACCTCGCACTACCCGCCGCACCCCCGCGTGCTCGACCTGGCCGACGAGCTCGGGTTCTGGGTGATCCTGGAGTGCGACCTGGAGACCCACGGGTTCCTGTTCACCGACTGGGTCGGCAACCCCTCCGACGACCCGGCGTGGGCCGAGGCCTACCTCGACCGCATCGCCCGCACCGTCGAGCGCGACAAGAACCACGCGTCGATCGTGATGTGGTCGCTCGGCAACGAGTCCGGCACCGGCCGGAACCTCGCGGCGATGTCGCAGTGGGTGCACGACCGCGACGCCGAGCGCCCGGTGCACTACGAGGGCGACTACACGGGCGAGTACACCGACGTCTACTCGCGGATGTACCCGACGCTGCAGGAGACCGAGTCGATCGGCGGCGGCACCCCGACGCCCCTGCTCGGCTGCGGCCCGGCCGAGGCCGCGCGGCAGCGGTCGAAGCCCTTCATCCACTGCGAGTACGTGCACGCGATGGGCAACGGCCCCGGGCAGATCGCCGAGTACGAGGCCCTGGTCGACCGGTACCCACGGCTGCACGGCGGGTTCGTGTGGGAGTGGCGGGACCACGGCCTGCTCGCGAAGACGCCCGCCGGCGAGGACTACTACGCCTACGGCGGGGACTTCGGCGAGGTCGTGCACGACGGCAACTTCGTGATGGACGGCCTGGTGCTGCCCGACGACACCCCGACACCGGGGCTCGCCGAGTTCGCCGCCGTCGTGGCCCCGATCCGCCTGGCGGTCTCGGACACCACGGTGCTGGTCGAGAACCGGTACCACTCGGCCTCGACCGCCGGGCTCCGGCTGTGCTGGACCCTGTCGCGGAACGGCGTCGTCGAGGCCTCGGGGCGCCTGTCCACGGGCATCGTCGCCGCCCGGGAGTCGGCGACGGTCCCGGTGCCCTCCGAGGTGCTCGACGCGGCCACGTCCGACCTGGCACCCGGCGACGAGCTCTGGTTCGACCTGACCGTGGAACTGGCGGGGCCGACCGCCTGGGCGGACACCGGCCACGTCGTCGCACGCACCCAGCGGCTCGTCGCGGCGCGCGCGGCGGACGCACCACGGGCCTCCCGGCAGGGGTGGGACGGCGACCGACTCGGTGACGGCACCTTCAGTGCCCGCGGCGACCTGGTGTCCTGGAAGGGCCACGAGGTCGCGGGGCCCCGCCTGGAGCTCTGGCGTGCACCGACCGACAACGACAGCCTGGCGTCACAGGGCGGCTACGAGACCGCGGACCCGGTGCTCACGCACGGTGTCGGCGACCCGACCGCTCCCCCGTCCGCGACGCGCTGGCGCGACCGAGGGCTGGACCGGCTGACGCACCGGCTGGTGTCGGTGTCGCGGACCGACTCCGGTCTGGAGCAGCGCGTCCGCGTCGCGGCGGCGAACAGCGGGTGGGGGCTCGAGGTCACGCACCGCTGGACCCTGACGTCCGACGGGCTCGTGCTGCAGACCGACGCCGTGCCGTTCGGTGCCTGGGACGTCACGTGGCCGCGGATCGGGGTGCGCTTCGACCTGCCCGCGTCGCTGGCCGATGCGGACGCCACCTGGTTCGGGACCGGACCGCTGGAGTCGTACGCCGATTCTTCGCATGCTGCCCGCGTCGGCCGGTTCACCGCGCCGGTGCGGTCACTCGGGGTGGCGTACTCGCGGCCGCAGGAGACCGGGCACCGGCCGTCGCTCCGGTCGCTGGCGGTCGGGCCGTTCACGGTGTCGACGGTCGGGTCGCACCGTGCGGGGTTCACCCTGTCGCCGTGGAGCGCGCAGCAGATCGACCGTGCCGAGCACCCGTACGAGCTGCCGACGTCGGACCACCTGTACCTGTACCTCGACGCCGCGCAGCACGGGCTCGGCAGCCGGGCGTGCGGGCTCGACGTGCTGCCGGAGCACCAGCTCTGGCCGCAGGCGTTCAGTTGGAGCGTGCTGCTGGGCTAGACGGTCACGCGCAAAACACCGGTGTTCGCACGTTGCACACCCGCATCCCGCGGCGTGCAGTGCGAACACCGGTGTTTTGGGTGCGGGAGCTACGCGCCGGCGGACAGTGCGCGCAGGGCCTCGGGGTCGCTCGCGTTCAGAAAATCGGTCAGGCGCTCGGGCTCGCCGGGCTCGTCGATCGCCTCGGCCGCACGGCGCAGGGCGAACAGCGCCCGCAGCACGCCACGGTTGGGCTCGTGCGACCACGGCACCGGGCCGACACCGCGCCAGCCGGCCTTGCGCAGGGCATCGAGCCCACGGTGGTACCCGACGCGGGCGTACGCGTAGGACTCGAGGGTCGCGCCGCGCGCCCACGCCTCGTCGGCGAGCAGCGCCCACGCCAGGCTCGACGACGGGTAGGACACCACCACGCTGGCGACGGGGGCCTCCGCCTCGATCGCGGCGGTCACCTCCGGCTCGGCGGGCAGCAGGGTCTCGGGGTTCGACGACGGGGTCGGCAACAGGTTCTCCGGCATGCCCCCAGCCTGTCATCCCTTGCGGGTGCCCGTGTCACGGGATTACCGTGGAGGTCACCTCGTCGTCATCGCGGGGCCGCCGGGGCGGGAGACCGACCGGCGGAACGGATGGCGGACACGGGGGTCCCCCGACGGAAGCAGACGGATTGCTGTCGATCACCGGTACCGCTCAGCCCACGCGCTGACACCGTGATCGCGCGCCCCGTCGGGCGCTCCACCGCACCGCGGTGGCCTCGGTGTCGTGCGCCCAGCATCGACACCGGGAGACGCCCCCATGCCCACCAATCCGTCCGTCGTCCTGCACGACGTCACCTTCGCCTGGCCCGACGGCACCGTCGCGCTCGACCACCTCACCGCCGCCTTCGGACGTGGCCGGACCGGCCTGGTCGGGAGGAACGGGGCTGGCAAGTCCACGCTGGTCCGGCTCGCGACCGGCCGGCTCCACCCCACGTCGGGCAGCATCGCGACGTCGGGCCCCGTCGACCACCTGCCGCAACGCCTCTCCCCACCGGCACGGCCTGATCGCCGCTGGCCCGCCGATCAGGAACCGGCGGCGTGGGCCCACGCCAGCGCGGACGACACCGTCGCCGACCTGCTCGGCGTCCGGCCCACCCTCACCGCGCTCCGGGCCGTCCTGGCCGGCGACGCCACGGCCGCAAAGCTCGAGGCGGTCGGCGACGACTGGGACCTGGAGGAACGGGCCGCCGCGGTGCTCGACCGGGTCGGGCTCGACGGCACCGACCTCGACCGGCCGGTGTCGACGCTGTCCGGCGGGCAGTCGGTGCTCGTCGCCATCGCAGGAGTCCGGTTGCGCGCGCGGCCGATCGTGTTCCTGGACGAGCCGACGAACAACCTGGACCGCCGGGCCCGCGGGCTGCTCCTCGACCTGGTCGACGACTGGCGCGGCACCCTGGTGCTCGTCAGTCACGACCGGGAACTCCTGGAGCACGTCGACGAGACCGTGGAGCTCCGCGCCGGGGCGATGACCGTGTTCGGCGGGACGTTCAGCGCGTTCGAGGAGCACCTGGCCGTGCAGCAGGCGGCCGTCGAGCGCGAGGTCCGGGTCGCCGACCAGCGGCACCGCACCGAGAAGCGGCAGCGCATCGAGGCGGAGACCAAGATCGCCCGACGTGCGAAGGCCGGCGAGAAAGCGGGCCGCTCGATGCCGAAGATCCTGGCGAACGAGCAGCGGAAGAAGGCGCAGGAGACCGCCGGCCGACTGCGCGTCGGGTACGCGGGCGACGAAGCTGCCGCCCTCGCCACCAAGCGCGAGGCCGAGCTCCGTCTGCGCGACGACGAGTCGATCCACGTCACTCTGCCCGACCCGGACGTGCCGGCATCGCGTCGGATCGCCACCGTGACCGTGCGGGGGCGTGACGTCGTCGTGCAGGGGCCGGAACGGATCGCCGTCACCGGGGACAACGGGGTCGGCAAGTCCACCCTGCTCGAGCAGCTCGTCGGCGACCCCGCTGCCCGGGAGCACCCGCTGCCCGAGACCGGGGCCGTCGCCCACGTCGACCGAATCGCGTACCTGCCGCAGCGGAAGGACACCCTGGACGACACCGCCACGGTGCTCGACAACGTGCGCCGGGACGCCCCGCACGTGCCCGTCGCCGAGGTCCGCAACCGGCTGGCGAAGTTCCTGGTGCGCGGGGACACCGTCGAGCGCCCGGCCGGGGACCTGTCCGGCGGGGAGCGGTTCCGGGTGGCGCTTGCGGCCCTGGTGCTCGCCGACCCGCCGCCGCAGCTGCTCGTGCTCGACGAGCCGACGAACGACCTCGACCTGACGAGCGTCGACCAGCTCGTCGACGCGCTGCGGGCCTACCGGGGAGCACTCGTCGTGGTGAGCCACGACGAGACGTTCCTGGAGCGACTCGACCTCGACGAACGGATCGAGCTGCGATGACTCGTCGAGGGACGGGCGTCAGCGCCGTCGGGTCGGCCGGATCGCGAGCGACTCGACGGTGCCGCGCTCGGGCAGGTCGACGACGGTGCGGACCGCGGCGGCCACGTCCTCGGGTGCCAGGTAGTAGTCGGTGTCGTAGGACTCCCCGAGCTTCGCCACGAGCTGCCGCTGCATGTCCGAGTCGGTCCGGCCCGGGTGCACGCTCGACACCCGCACGCCGTTCGCCCGCTCCTCTTCGCGCAGGGCGTCGGCGAAGGCCCGCAGCGCGAACTTCGACGCCGCGTACACGCCACCGCCGGGGCCCGAGTGGAACCCGGAGCCGCTGTTGATCGGCACGACGATGCCCCGGGCTGCCCGCAGCGCCGGCAGCGCCAACCGGGTGAGCTCGGCGACCGCGAACACGTTCGTCGCGAAGACCTGCTCCCACACCGCGCGCGGGGTGTCGGCGACGGTGGTGCCCTGCTCGACACCGGCCGAGTGCACGAGGACGTCGAGCCGATCGGGCAGCGCGGGGACCTCGCCCCCGCCCAGGTCACCGACGAACGGCGCCGCGCTCGGCAGCTCTGCGACCAGGGCGTCCACGGCGTCGGCGGACCGGCCGCCCACGAGCACGTGGTGGGTGCGGCCGAGGTCGGCGGCGATCGCGCGGCCGATGCCGCGGGTGGCTCCGGTCACCAGGGCGACCGGACGGTTCTGGAGCTGATCTGTCGTCACGTGGGCCAGCCTACGGAAGCCGGGCCGGGCCTCCTGTGCGGTCGCGGCGACGACGCAGGACCGTCAGCGCGACGCCGGCGACGACCACCAGGCCCACGAGCGCGGCGATGCCCCACGGCGAGCCGGCGAGGGCCGCGACGACCGCCCAGAACACGGCGAGGCCGACCGTCGCGTACAGGAACGCCCAGGCCACGCATCCCGAAACCATCGCGATCGTGTACCGCCACCAGGCGACCCGTGCCAGCCCCGCTGCGGCGTTCATCACCGTCTGCAGGCCGACCACGACGAAGCTCACCGTCACGACGGGCAACCCCCAGCGATCGAGCAGTGCAGAACCGCGACGGACCGCCGGCGAGCGCAGCCATCCGCCCCACCGCGATCGGGACGCACCCGTGACCGCGAGCCGCGCGACCCAGTACGTGGCCTGCGCACGGCAGAACACGATCACGAAGAGCGCGAGGACGAGCCACCGGAACGGGAGCCCCTCGAGGAAGGACGGCACGCTCGCACCGTAGCGTCCCGACCCGGAGAGCGCCCGTCAGCGCACCCGGTGCCGGTCAGACGAACGACACTCAGTCGTTGTCGACGCCCTGGCGGATGCGGATGCCCTCGAGCACGTCCTGCGCCCGCTTCTCGTCCTGCTTCTCGATCTGGCGGGTGTCGCGCTCGGGGAGCTGGATGTCCTCCTCCGCTCGGATGCCGGCCTGCAGCTCGCGACCCCGCTCGATCTCGGCGTCGAACTCGGCACCGAAGAGCAGGGCGTTGTTCGTGATCCAGATCCACAGCAGGAACACGATGACCCCGCCCAGGGAGCCGTACGTGGCGTTGTAGTTCGAGAAGTTCCCGACGTAGAACCCGAAGCCGACGCTGGCGATGATCCAGATGAGGAGCGCCAGGATCGAGCCCCCGCTGACCCAGGTGAACTTCGGCTGCTTGACGTTCGGCGACCAGTAGTAGAGCACCGCGACGACGATGATCGCGATGACGAGCAGGATCGGCCACTGCACGATCGACAGGACGGTGACGGCCACGTCGCCGAGGCCGATGACGTCGCCGAAGCTGCGGGCGAGCGGAGCGCTCACCAGGACCAGCAGACCGATCACGAGCAGGACAACCGTGGTGACGGTCACGCCGAGCATGGTCGGGCGGAGCTTCCAGATCGGGCGGCCCTCGCGGACGTTGTAGATCCGGTTCATCGCACGGCCGAACGCGCCCACGTAGCCGGAGGCCGACCAGAGGGCACCGACGACACCGACGATGAACGTGATCGGGGCGGCGGGCGAGCGGACGAGTCCCTCGAGCGGCTCCTTGATCAGGTCCACGACCTGGTCCGACCCGATGTTGCCGATGATCTGCAGCATGGTCTTGATCGTGTTGTCGGCCTGCCCGACCAGGCCGAGCAGCGACACGACCGCCAGCAGCCCGGGGAACAGCGCGAGCACCGAGTAGTACGTCAGGCTCGCCGCCAGGTCGGTGCACTGGTCGCTCGTGAACTCGCGCAGCGTCTTCTTCAGCGTGTAGACGAGCGTCGGCTTCTTGAGGTCGGTGGGGTTGTCGGGCTTCCGGGCGTCGTCCGGGTCCGGCTTGTGCTCTTCGTGCGCCATGTGACTACCCTCTCGCCTTCACGGCCTGCTTCGACCGCTTGACCGCCTGCTTGCGGTTCTTGTTCGCCCGTCGCTGCACCGCCGCGATGCCGACCTGCTGCTTCACGCGGGCGCGGTGCGCCGGGTCCTGCTCGAGCGCTTCCTCGGCCGCCTTGGCCCGCGCTTTCCGACCCTTCCGGCCCGCCTGCGCCTGCTCCTTCGCGGAGGGGGCGTCGCCACGCGCACCGAACGGCAGCAGCGCGGTGAACGCCGAGTTCGCCGGCGGCTGGGCCAGGTGCCCGGCGGGGCGGTTCCGCAACGCGATGCCGAGGACGATCGCCGCGACGCCGGTCAGTCCGGTGATGCCCATCGCCACCAGGGGCGTGGGGTCGCGGTGCCACCGCTGCTTCGTCTTCGCGACGGCGAGCCGCGTCCGGGCGGGCAGGTCCGCACGTCGCTTCAGCTCCGTCACGGTGTCCGTGATGCCCTCACGGGTGCGCACGTTGGCGAGTTCGAGCTCGGGCAGACTGTCCTTGGCCATTCCCCATTTCGTACACGTCCCACCCGGGATCGTGCCCAGCAGGCCGCGTCTACCGTGCCGCACATGCTCTTCCGGGACGCCGCCGAGGGGATCCACCGCCTCGAGATCGCACACACCAACACGTACCTCGTCGAGACCGGCGATCGGTTGCTCGTCGTCGACGCGGGGTTGCCCGCCGCGTGGCCGCACCTGCAGCTCGCCGTGCACGACCTGGGCTACACGCCCGACCAGGTCGAGGGGCTCCTGCTCACGCACGGGCACTTCGACCACGTCGGCACCGCCGCACGGATGCACCGCGACTGGGGCACGCCCGTGTTCGTCCACCCGGGCGATCGGCACCTCGCCGCGCACCCGTACTCGTACCGGCCGCAGACGAACCGCTTCGGGTTCGTCGCGCTCCACCCGGGCGGTCTGCGTCCCCTGGGCCGGATGCTGCTGGCCGGTGCGGTCACCGTCGACGGCATCGCGGACACCGAACCGCTGGAGAGCCGCGCCGACGTGCCGGGCAACCCGTGGATCATCGAGACCCCGGGGCACACCGACGGCCACGTGGCGCTGCACTTCGCCGACCGCGACGCCGTGATCGCCGGGGACGCGCTCGTCACCTTCGACCCGTACACGGGCGGGATCGGACCCCGGATCGTGGCACCCGCGGCGACCTCCGACGTCGACACGGCGGTCGCGTCGCTCGACCGGCTCGCGGACACCGAGGCGAAGCACGTGCTGCCCGGCCACGGGCCGGGCTGGTCGCTCGGCGTGCGGCGGGCCGTCGCGCAGGCGCGGCGGGTGGCCGGGGCCGCCTGACGCGCGACCAGCTCGCGAGTCCACGCGCTCAGCGACACCCCACGGGCGCTCTGACGCGTGGACTGTCGATGGGCGCGAAACGTCGCCGAAGGGGTGGGCGCGAAACGTCGCCGTAGGGGCGTGCGCGAAACGTCGCCGACGCGGTGGACGCGACCAGAGCCGGCCTGGAGGCGCGGTGCGGTCCCGCCCCGCGCCTCCAGGCCGTGGGTGGTCGCGGTCAGGACGGGACGACGACGTCCTCGGGCAGACCGGACGCCGCGGAGCGGCCGGCGGCCTCCATCAGTGCGAGGCTCCGCAGGTTGTCGCGCCCGCTCGTCTCGGGAGCGGGGCCGCCCTGCACCGAGCGGGCGAACGCCTGCAGCCCACCCTGGCGGTCGGTGTGCGCGAGCACGGGGAGCTCGACCGGCTCGGCGACGTCGTCCTGCGTGCGGCGGACGGTGACCCGGTCACCGTCGACGGCGTTCGGCTCACCGTCGCGGCTCGTGAACCAGAGCTCGCCGTCCTCGCCCTCGATGCTCCACTCGCCGGCCCAGGCGGTGCGCGGGCCACGGCTCAGCCAGCTGCCGCGGTAGTTGACGACCGTGCCGCCGTCGAGCTCGATGATCATCGAGGCGACCGCTTCGTCCTGGTACTTGCTGTAGGCGGGGTAGCTCGCCTTGGCGAAGACGCGGACCGCCTCCTGCCCGGTGATCATCCGGAGCAGGTCGAAGTGGTGGATCGCCATGTCGTTGATCATCGCGTGCGGGAACCGGTAGTGCGGGTACGTCTCGGCGGGCTGGTCGTTGTCCCACTGCCGGAAGTCGACGTTGATCGCGGAGACCTCGCCGACCACGTCCGCCTCGAGCATCTCCTGCACGACCCGCGGTGCCGGGTACCAGCGGTAGTTCTGGCTGACCTGCAGCACCAGGCCGAGCTCCTCGGCGCGACGGACCGCGGTGACGGCCTCGTCGGTGGTGTTGGCGAACGGCTTCTCGACCAGGACGTGCTTGCCGGCGTCGAGGGCCTCGAGCGCGAGCGGCACGTGCGTCACGGCGGGGGCGGTGATGACGACGGCGTCCGCCTCGACCGCGGCGAGCGCCTCGGTCAGGGACCCGAACGCCGCCGAGGCCGGGAGCCCGAGGTCGGTCCGCACGGCCTCGAGCGTCGGCGCCGACGGGTCGACGACCGCGACCACCTGCACTTCCGACACCTCTGGGATGGCGGTGCGGGCCCAGTTGCCGCCCCACCCTCCGAGACCGACGTGGATGATCCGGACGCTCATGCGTGCACTCCTTCGTGGCTGCCGTCGTGGCTGGTGACGCACCACGTACGCCGCGGTGCGTGCGTCCAGTCTGTCAGTGCGTGAACGCGTACGCGATGAGCGCCATCGTCACGATGAAGCCCGCCAGGTAGTTGATCCAGAGGAACCGCTTCCACCCGGCGTTCGCGGCCTCGGCACCCTGGTCCGTGATGTTCCACCACGGCAGCACGTTGAGCGCGTATGGCACGACGACGATCGCGGCGATCGGGCCCGGGAACGCCGAGAACAGCAGCGCGACCCCGGCGACCAGGTAGGCGACGAAGGCCAGCCGGACGGTGGCCCGTGCGCCGATCACGGTCGCGACGGAACCGATGCCGCCGGCGCGGTCGGCCAGGACGTCCTGCACGGCACCGAACGCATGCGAGGCCACGCCCCACAGGAAGAACGCGATGCAGACGGCGACGAGTTCACCGGTCCAGTGCGGGCCCGCCAGGGCGAGGCCGTAGATCGCCGGCGACACGAAGTGGGTGCTCGACGTGAGCGAGTCGAGGAACGGCTTCTCCTTGAACCGCAGGCCCGGGGCCGAGTACGCGATCACCGCGAACACGCTGATCGCCAGGACGAGCCACGACCACGGCCCGTTGCCGCTGACCGCGCCGAGCACCACGAGCGCGACGAGGAAGGGGACGTTCGTGACGACGACGGCCCACAGCGTGGTGCGGTGGACGCTCTTGTCGAGCAGGGCGCCCTCGACACCGCCCTTGCGCGGGTTGCGGAGGTCGGACTCGTAGTCGAAGACGTCGTTGATGCCGTACATCGCCAGGTTGTAGGGCACCAGGAAGTACACGACGCCGACCAGGAACGCGACGAGCGAGAACCCGCCACCGCCATCGACGCCGACCCCGCTGCCGAGCAGGTACGCGGCGCCGAACGGGTAGGCGGTGTTCACCCAGCTGATCGGGCGTGACGACACGAACAGGGCACGCAGGGTCGACGGCCTGGAGGCGGTGCTGGCGTTCACTTCATGTCCTCTGCTGGTCCTGGCTCCGCTGGTGCTGGGGTCGGGTCGGGCGCGGGGCGCGCGCCGGTCCGGTCGCGTGCGTTCGTCCGGTCGTGTGCGCCGGTCCGGTCGCGTACGTCCGTCCGGCCGCGTGCGCCGGTCCGGTCGCGTGCGTCCGTCCGGCCGCGTGCGTCCGTCCGGCCGCGTGCGTCCGTCCGGTCGAACAGGACCCACAGGCTGGGCAGCAGCACGATGGCGGACATCGCGTAGGCGAGGTCCTCGACCGGGATCGCACCGATCTTCGCACCGCTGATGAGCGAGGGGTCGTAGGCGACGATCCGCAGCGTGACGATGACGTTGTCGAACACCATCGTCATCACGAGCAGCGCGATGCCGGCGATCGCGGACGTGAGCACCGCGACCCGGCGCCCGACCCCCGGCCGTCGACCCGCGGCACGGGCCCGGCGGGCGGCGACGATGCCGGCGGCCACGGCCACGACGGCCGTGACGCCGAAGAACGGCAGGGCCAGGAGCGCGTACGCCCCGGTGCCGTTCACGCACGCCGCCGATCGGTCGCGCGCTGCACCAGGGGCCGGACGAAGCCGACCAGGTCCATCGTCGAGTAGCAGAGCAGCAGCAGGAAGAAGAGCTCCTCGAGCGGGACCTCGGGCGCCAGGAGCACCCCGGTGAGCAGGTTCTGCGGCCCGATGAAGAAGATGCCGGCAGCGACACCGGCGACGTCCCACACCATGAAGAACGCGACACCGACGACCATCACGGCCGCCGCCCGCCACGGTGCCCGCCAGAAGAACAACCGGAAGCGGGCGTCCAGCACGGTCATGCCGACCAGTGACACCACCAGGCCGGCGAGGTAGACCCCGGGCATCAGGCGGTCTCGGTCCGGTCCCGCGGAGCCCCGAGGGGCGTCGGCAGCGGCTCGGTGCTCCGGTCGCCGTGGATGCGCTTGAGCAGGACCTCGGCGCTGATCAGGCACATCGGCAGACCGATGCCCGGGATCGTCGAGGCGCCGACGTAGTACAGCCCCTCGACCTTCTTCGACGCGTTCTTCTCGCGGAAGAACGCACTCTGCTTCAGGGTGTGCGCCGGGCCGAGCATCGAGCCGTTCCAGGCGTTCAGGTCGTCGGCGAAGTCGCGCGGTCCGATCGTGCGTCGGACCCGGATGCGGTCGCGCAGGTCCGGCACCCCGGCGCGCTCGGCCAGCACGTCGATGGCACGGTCCGCGATCTGCTCGACCTGGTAGTCACCGGCACCGTCGATGCCGCCCTTGCCGATCGACAGGTCGGCGGGCAGGGGCACCAGGATGAACAGGTTGCTGGTGCCGGGTGGGGAGACGCTCGGGTCGGTCTCGGAGGGGGCGCAGACGTAGATCGAGGCGGGGTCCGGCACGTGCCGGTCGTCCCCGAAGATCGCGCCGAAGTTCGCCTTCCAGTCCGCGGTGAACATCAGGGTGTGGTGCAGCAGGCCCGGCGTCGGACCGTCGATGCCGAGGTACACGAGCACCGCGCTCGGGCCCGGGTCGCGCTTCTTCCAGTGGTCGGCGCCGTGGGTGCGGTGCTCACGGTCGAGCAGCTGCATCTCGGTGTGCTGCATGTCGGCAGCGCTGACCACGAGGTCGGCGGGAGCCGTGTGCGGCACCCCGTCGCGGTCGCGGTGGACGACCCCGGTGGCGACGCCGTCCTCGACGACGATCCGTTCGACCTTCGCACCGGCGATGATCTTCGCGCCCTCGGCCCGGGCGACCCGCTCGACGGCGGAGATCACCTCGGTGATGCCGCCCTTCGGGTACAGCACGCCGTCGGCCAGGTCGAGGTGGCTCATCAGGTGGTACATGCTCGGTGCCGCGTACGGGCTCGTGCCGAGGAACACCGCGGGGTAGCCGAGGATCTGCCACAGGCGACGGTCGCGCACCGCGGTCTCGGCGAAGGTGGAGAGCGGCTCGAGCAGCAGGCGCGCGAGCTTGGGCAGGCGCCGCAGGACGTCGGGTGCGGCGAGCTTCGTGAGGTCCTGGAAGCTCGTGTAGAGGAACCGGCGCACGGCCATCGTGTAGGTGTCCTCGGCCGACGCGAGGTACTTCCGCATCCGCTCGCCGGCACCGGGCTCGATGGACTCGAACAACGCGATGTTGGCCTCGGCGTCGGCCCGCAGGTCGATCGGCTCGTCGTGGCCCTCGCTGTAGACGCGGTAACCGGGGTCGAGCTTCACCAGGTCGAGTTCGGCCTCGGCCGACGTCCCGAGCAGCTGGAAGAAGTGGTCGAAGACCTCGGGCATGAGGTACCACGACGGTCCGGTGTCGAACCGGAACCCGTCCTGCTCCCACGAGCCGGCACGGCCGCCGAGCTGCGTGCGCTGCTCGAGCACCGTCACCGAGAAGCCGTCGCGTGCGAGCAGCGCCGCGGCCGCCAGGCCGCTGATGCCGCCGCCGATGACGACGGCGCGGCGTGCGGGCACCTTGCGCCGGGTGGTGGTGGCGACCGTCGTCGGTCGGGAGGCGCGGGGCGGGGTCATGAGGAGCCTCCCGGCCGGTGGGTGGTGACGCGCGACCGGAGCGGTGCGCGTCCGGCGAGGACCTGCGCCGCGAGGCGCACCTTCACCGGGTTGGGGACGCGCACGCGCGTCGTGACGAGGCGGCTCGCCGGCGTGCGCGCGAGTCGGTCGTTGAGTTCCTGGAACAGCGCGTGTGCGAGCCCGACCGCGTTGCGGGCGTCGGCCGGCAGCAGCCGGATCGTCCGTGCGGCGTGGTCGAGGTCGGCCTGCACGTCGGCGACCAGGCGGTCCTTCGTGGCCTCGTCGAAGGACCGGATGTCGACGCCCGGGAAGTACGAGCGACCGAGCACCTCGAAGTCGGCGTGCAGGTCACGCAGGAAGTTCACCTTCTGGAACGCGGCGCCGAGCGCACGCGCCCCGGCGACGAGTTCGGCCTGGTCGAACGTCGGACGACCGGCCCGGTACACGAACGCGCGCAGGCACATCAGGCCGACGACCTCGGCGGAGCCGTACACGTAGGCGTCGAACGAGGCGTCGTCGTGCTCGGTGCGGTCGAGGTCCATGCGCATCGAGGCGAAGAACGGGGCGGTGAGCTCGGCGCCGAAGCCGGTGGCGCGGGCGGTGCGGGCGAAGGCGTGCACGACCGGGTTCACCGAGAAGCCGAGCGCGATGGCCCGTTCGGTGTCGGCCTCGAGCTCGTCGAGCACCGTGCGGGCGAGCTCGCGGTCGAGCCCGGCCTCGGTCGCGGGGCCGTCGACGACCTCGTCGGCGACGCGGACCAGCGCGTAGACGTTCCGGATGTGCTCGCGCGTGTCGCGGGCGAGCATCCGGCTCGCCAGACCGAACGACGTGGAGTACCGGTCGATGACGACACCCGACGCGGCCTCGGCCGTGGCGTCGTACAGCTGGAGGCGAGCCGGACGGGATCCGGTCGCCGTGGTGGTGCTGTGGGTCACCGGGCGCGCTCCACGAGTTCGGTCACGAGGGCCTCCAGGCGGTCGGCGAGGTCGTACGGCAGCCGGGCGAGCTCGGCCCGGGCGAGTGCGGTGTGGTCGGCGACGCGTTCTTCCGCGGCGCCGCGCGCACCGCAGGAGACCAGGGTCGCACGGACCTCGTCCGCACGGGCCTCGGTCAGGTCCGGGTCGCCGAGGTACGGCTCGAGGTCCGGCCAGCAGTCCGTGGTCGCCGCGTAGGCGATGAGCATCGTGCGCTTGCCCTCGCGCAGGTCGCCCAGCACGGTCTTGCCGGTCATGGTCTCGTCGCCGAAGACCCCGAGCAGGTCGTCGACGATCTGGTACGCGATGCCGATCTCGCGACCGAAGGCACCGAGGGCGGTGACGATCTCCTCGTCGGCGCCGGCCAGCACGGCCCCGGACTGCAGCGGAGCCTCGAACGAGTACACGCTCGTCTTCGCCCGCTCCATCGCCAGGACCTCGTCCACCGTCGGCATCACGCCGAGCGCCAGGTCGACGTCGGTCATCTCACCGGCAGCGCTCGCGAACACGGCCTCGTCGAACAGTTCGAGCAGCCGCTCGCGCCGGGTGCCGTCGACGCCCGCGGCCTCGATGAAGCGGGGCGCCCCGGCGAGCGCCAGGTCACCGGCGATCACGGCGGCGCTCATCCCCCGGTGCTCGGCGGTCGGCAGCGGAAGGCCACCCGTCGTCCCGTTGTCGCGGAACGACCCGGCGACGTTCGGCTGCCCGCGGCGCGACCAGTCACGGTCGATGACGTCGTCGTGCACCACGAGTGCGGTGTGCAGGAGTTCGTACGCCGCTGCGACGTTGGCGGCGGCGTGCGCGTCGGTGCCGCCCATGCCGGCGTAGGCGGTCATGACCATGCGGGGCCGGAAGCGCTTGCCGCCCATGCTCGCCTTGCGGAGCACGCGCCACAGTTCTTCCGACGGTCGGCCGTAGCGCTCGGCGCGCGCCGACGACACGGCGAAGAAGCGCTCGAGGCAGTCGTCGACGAGCGCGAGGTCGATGTGCGGCACGGTGGTCGCTTCCTCGCTCATTGGCCTAACCTATCGACACAGATGAACGCTTTCCCTGAATCCGTGGTGCTCCTGGCCGACGACCGTACCCCGATCGGCACGGCGGACAAGTTCACGGTGCACACAGCCCACACGCCCCTGCACCTGGCGTTCTCGTGCCACGTCCGGAACACCGACGGTGACGTCCTGGTGACCCGACGAGCACTGTCGAAGAAGACCTGGCCGGGGGTGTGGACGAACACCTTCTGCGGCCACCCCGGTCCGGACGAGTCCTTCGAGGACGCGATCGCCCGTCGGGCCTCCCGCGAGCTCGGCATCACCGTGCGCGACGTCGAGGTCGTGCTGCCGGAGTTCCGGTACCGCGCGGTCGACGCCTCGGGCATCGTGGAGAACGAGGTCTGCCCCGTCTTCCGCGCCGTGACCGACGACACCCCGGCGCCCGCGGACGACGAGGTCGCCGAGTGGGCATGGGTGTCCGAGGACTCTCTCAGGCAGGCCGTCGCCGGCGCGCCGTTCGCCTGGAGCCCGTGGCTCGGGTGGCAGCTCGCCGAGCTCGAGACCGCTGGGCTGCACGTCACACGCTGACGCGCCTGCGCCTGCGCCTGCGCCTGCCGCTGTGCGACTGCACCCTGCCGGCGCTTTGCTCGTGCAGGAGGCCGTTCTGGTCTGACAGGTGCGAAGTCGGCACCTGCCAGACCACGGCCGGTCCGCTCAGGACCAGGCGTTCGACACGCACTTCGCGATGGTGCCCGTCGTGAAACCCGCCGCCGCGGCGAGACACGGAGCGCACAGCACCATGGTCGCGCAGGCTGCGCCGCACGCGACGCCGAGGACTGCGATCACCGCCCAACTGATCCCGATGCTGTTGAGACAGTTGTTCAGCCGCTTCCAGTCGAGGCCGTACGTCCCGATCGACGATGCCCGCTCCGCGCCGGATCCCTGCGTGAGGTCCACGTTCTTGGTCAGCTGACCGTCCTGCCACATGGCGAAGTGCACCACGGTGGTCGACGTCATCGCGGAGGCCATCTCGGTGATCGTCGTCTCACCGTCCACGGTCACGAACGAGAGCTTCGTCATCTCCGGCACGTCGGTCCCGAGGAGCGGGACCGACACGACGTCCGCGGCCCCGTACGAGTACGCGGTCGCACCGGCCCAGTCGGGTTCGAGCCCCGAACGCACGGCGTACTCGGTGTCCCGAGCCGACGAGAGCAAACTCCGACTCCGGCTGCCGTCCTCGAGTCGGAGCTGAGACGCGAGCTGGACGAGCCGTTCTGCGCCGGAGGGGTCGGTGGCCGTCACGGCACTCGACGCATCGGCGCGTGCCGGCGCGACGACCCCGACGAGCGCGATCGCCGCAGTGGCCGCGGCGATGAACGCCACCCCCGAGAGCGCCAGCGCCCTCGTCCGACGCCGTCGCCTCGGTCGTGTTTCGCGCAACGACGCCGTGGCGATCCCGGCGGCGCCCAGGAGCCACCACACGGCAGCGACGTCGCGGAAGCCCGGGGCGAACGACAGGGCGATGCACCCGACGGACGCGACGATGATGCCGACGGTGTGCGACTGCTTCTTGACCATGACACTCCTTCGTGCTCGCATCCAGCGTTCTGGATATCAGGACATTAGCGTCCACTCTCACGGGCGGCAAGGGTCATCGCGCACGTGTGGAAAGCGGCGGTCGGTGTTGTCCGACCCGCGCCGCAGGCGTACGCTCGACCGTCGGCAGCGCTCCGGGCGCCGCCACGACGAGACGAGAAGGGCAGGTGAGGCGCGATGTCGGGTGACCATCCTCGATCGGGCCGGCCGCCCGTTTCGGTCGTCGCGCCCGCTCGCTGACCCTGCCCCGTCCCGGATCACCTCCGGGGCGCCATCGCGCCCGCCTGCTCCCCACCGAAGGAGCACGCACATGGCACTGATCGACAACGCGATCTACGTCCGGGGACGCCGCGTGGAGTCTCCGTCGACCCTGTCGCGACCGGCTCGTGGCGACCTGACGTGGATCGGGCTGCTCCGGCCCGACCCGCACGAGCTCGAGGCCGTCGCAACCGAGTTCGACCTGCACGAGAACGCCGTCGAGGACGCCCGCAAGGGACACCAGCGCGCCAAGCTCGAGCGCTACGGCGACACCCTGTTCCTGGTGCTCCGGCCGGCCTGGTTCGCCCCGTCCGAGGGCACCGTGGAGTTCGGCGAGGTGCACCTGTTCGTCGGCGACCACTTCGTCGTGAGCGTCCGGCACGCCGCCCGACCCGACCTGGCGGTGCTGCGGGCGCAGGTCGAGGCGGACCCGGAGTTCCTGGCGAAGGGGTCGGAGGCGGTGACCGCCGCTGTGCTCGACGAGGTCGTGGACGGCTACGGCCCCGTCGTCCAGGTGCTGCAGGAGCAGATCGACGCCATCGAGGACCAGCTGTTCGCCGGGCAGGTCGACCCCGGGGTCTCGAAGCGCATCTACCAGCTGCTCAGCGAGGTCCTGGCGTTCCAGCGGGCCACCACCCCGGTGCCGGCGATGGTCACGGGGCTGCTCCGCGGCGCCGACAAGTACGGCGTGGACGACGACGTGCAGCACCGACTCCGCAATGTGCACGACCACGCACTCCGCGTCACCGAGCGCGTCGACTCGTTCCGCGCCCTGCTCGAGAACGCCCTGACCCTGCACGCCACCCTGGTGTCGCAGGAGCAGAACGAGGCGATGCGCCGGATGACCAGCGCGAGCCTGGCCCAGGGTGAGGAGAGCCGGCAACTCGCCCGGGCAGCACACCGCCAGGGCGAGGAGGTGAAGAAGATCTCGTCGTGGGCGGCGATCCTGTTCGCACCGGGCCTGATCGCCGGTGTGTACGGGATGAACTTCGACCACATGCCCGAGCTGCACTGGCACTACGGGTACCCGGTCGCGATCCTCGGCATGCTCCTGCTGATGGGCGTGCTCTGGGCGATCTTCCGCAAGCGCAACTGGCTCTGAGCGGACGGCGGATCGACGCACAGGTGGCGTCGATCCGCCGGACGTGCATAATGATCTGGCCCGGAATGTGAACGTGCACATCGATGTGCCACGACGCCCGGGCGGAAACGAGCAGCAATGGCGTCATCGCGGACACAGCAACCGCGTTCGCCCAGCATCCGTGACGTCGCACGGATCGCGGGCGTCTCGCACCAGACCGTCTCGCGGGTGCTGAACAACTCGGATGCGATCCGGGCCGAGACACGCGACAAGGTCCTGGCGGCCATGGAGCAGCTGCAGTACCGGCCGAACCGGGCCGCACGCGCCCTGGTCACGAGCCGGACCCACACGATCGGCGTCCTGACAGCCCGCCGCGCCCACTACGGTCCCGCCGTGGCACTGCAGGCGATCGAGGACGCCGCGATGCTCCGCGGCTACTCGGTCACGACGGCGAACATCGCCGAGGCGACCGATGCCGCCGTGCGTGAGGGACTCGGGCACCTGCTCGACCTCGACGTCGAGGGCATCGTCGTCATCGCACCTCAGCAGCGGGTCTTCGACCTGATCGCGGAGCTCGGCATCCGCACCCCGTACGTCACCATGCGCGCCAGCGTCGGCGAGGATCCGACGGCGCTGTGGGTGGACCAGATGGAGGGCGCACGACTCGCGACCGCGCATCTCCTCGACCTGGGGCACGAGTACGTCCGGCACATCGCCGGACCACAGGACTGGATCGAGGCCGACGCCCGCATGCAGGGGTTCCTACGCGAGATGTCCGACCGCGACATGGCCGTCGCGCCGCCGATCCTGGGCGACTGGACCGCCGACTTCGGCTACCACGCCGGCCGTGAGCTGCTGCGGTGGCGGGACTGCACCGCGATCTTCTGCTCGAACGACCAGATGGCGCTCGGGGTGATGCACGCGGCACGCTCGTACGGGCTCGACGTCCCGGGCGACCTGTCCGTGGTCGGCTATGACGACATCCCCGAGGCGAAGCACTTCTGGCCGCCGCTCACCACGGTGCAGGTCGACTTCGCCGAGCTCGGGCGTCGCTGCGTGGACCTGCTGCTGCCGAGTGAGGGCGAACTGCTCCGCCCGATCGACATCGTCCCGCAGCTGGTCGTGCGCGCCTCCACCAGCGCACCCCGCACGCGCTGACGCACCTCGGACCGCGAAACGCCCCGAGTACTTGCCACGAACGGGCACACCTGCCACGAACTTCCGACCAGGTACGCCCGGAAGCACCAGGTACGCCCGGAACGACCAGGTACGCCTGGAACCACCCGGCCGCCCCGCAGTACCTGCCACGAACGGGCATACCTGCCACGAACTTCTGACCAGGTACGCCCGAAGACACCAGGTACGCCCGAAAGCACCAGGTACGCCCGAAGACACCAGGTACGCCCGAAGACACCAGGTACGCCCGAAAGCACCAGGTACGCCCGGAACCACCAGGTACGCCCGGAACCACCCGGCCGCCCCGCAGTACCTGCCACGAACGGGCATACCTGCCACGAACTTCTGCCCAGGTACGCCCGAAGACACCAGGTACGCCCGGAACGACCAGGTACGCCCGGAACGATCCGGCCGCCGCGGAGTACCTGCCACGAACGGGCATACCTGCCACGAACTTTCGACCAGGTACGCCCGAAAGCACCAGCCACGCCCGGAACCGCACGGCCGCGGCGCACCGGCGTGCGCGGCTCCGAACGCGACCACGAAGCGGACGGAAGGCCCGTAGCCGGCCCGCCACGGGCCTCCCGTCCGCGCATGCGGATCCACGCAACGAAACGCCCGTTCCCGAGCCCCCTGGCCCCAACCCGGGGGACGTTCCCTCCGGATCACGCACGCCGTTACGAAAACGCGACCAATCCGAATTGACAGCCGCACCGAGGCTGTGCGTAAATTGCCTCCGTCCAGCCGATGTGACCGTTCACATGAGCGTCACACCGAGCCGGATCCGGACGCGACAACGAAGTCCACACAGGCCCCCTGTGCTTTCGCTGCCGCAGCAGAACCACCCGAACACACTGCCGCACCGAAGCGGCAGAAGGAGATGCACTGTGGCGTCAACCCCGATCGACACCGGCCTCGAGACCCGGTCGATCACCGCACCCGAGACGATCCTCGAGATGCGCTCGATCACCAAGGAGTTCCCTGGTGTGAAGGCGCTGGCCGACGTCTCCCTCAGCGTCCGTGCCGGCGAGATCCACGCGATCTGCGGCGAGAACGGCGCCGGCAAGTCGACCCTGATGAAGGTCCTGTCGGGCGTCTACCCGTACGGCACCTACAGCGGCGAGATCGTCTACGAGGGCGAAGAAGTCCGCTTCTCGAACATCAAGCAGTCCGAGCAGGCCGGCATCGTCATCATCCACCAGGAGCTGGCGCTCATCCCGGAGCTCTCGATCACCGAGAACCTGTTCCTGGGCAACGAGCCGAGCCGCGGTGGCGTCATCAACTGGACCGCCGCGCAGCTGCGTGCGCAGGACCTGCTCGCCCGCGTCGGCCTGGCCGACGACCCGGACACGCAGATCAAGAACCTCGGTGTCGGCAAGCAGCAGCTCGTCGAGATCGCGAAGGCCCTGCACAAGGACGTCAAGCTCCTGATCCTCGACGAGCCGACCGCCGCGCTCAACGAGAACGACTCGCAGCACCTGCTCGACCTGATCGTCGGGCTGAAGGCCAAGGGCATCGCGAGCATCATCATCAGCCACAAGCTCAACGAGATCGAGCAGATCGCGGACGAGATCACGATCATCCGTGACGGCAAGGCCATCGAGACGCTCAACGTCAAGGCGGACGGCGTCAACGAGGACCGCATCATCCGCGGCATGGTCGGCCGCTCGCTCGAGTCGCGCTTCCCCGACCGCACCCCGAAGATCGGCGAGACCTTCTTCGAGGTCCGCAACTGGACCGTGCAGCACCCGCTCGACTCGTCGCGTCTGGTCTGCAAGGCCTCGAACTTCCACGTCCGCCGCGGTGAGATCGTCGGCTTCGCCGGCCTGATGGGCGCCGGACGCACCGAGCTCGCGATGAGCCTGTTCGGTCGCTCGTACGGCACCTGGCTCGACGGCCAGATCATCAAGGACGGCCGCGAGATCAAGGTCACGAACGTCCAGCAGGCGATCGAGAACGGCCTCGGCTACGTCTCCGAGGACCGCAAGGCGCTCGGCCTGAACCTGCTCGACACCGTGAAGCGCTCGACGGTCGCCGCCGACCTGCGGAAGATCTCGAAGGCCGGTGTCGTCGACTCGCTCGAGGAGTACTCGGTCGCCGAGAAGTACCGCAAGATGCTCCGCACGAAGGTGCCGAGCGTCGAGGACAACGTCGGCAAGCTGTCCGGTGGCAACCAGCAGAAGGTCGTCCTGTCCAAGTGGATGTTCACCGACCCGGACATCCTGATCCTCGACGAGCCCACCCGCGGCATCGACGTGGGCGCCAAGTTCGAGATCTACGGGATCATCCAGCAGCTCGCCGCCGAGGGCAAGGGCATCATCCTCATCTCGTCCGAGCTCCCCGAACTCCTCGGTCTCTCCGACCGGATCTACACCATCTTCGAGGGCCAGATCACCGCTGACCTCCCGGCCGACCAGGCCGATCCCGAATCGCTCATGCGCAGCATGACCTCCGCGCGGAAGGGCGCCACCGCCTCATGAACAACCTGAAACTGCTCTTCGGCAAGGGCAACAGCATCGGCCAGTACGGCATGATCATCGCGCTCATCGTGCTGCTGATCTTCTTCTCGATCACGACGAACGGGCTCATCCTCGAGCCGACCAACGTCATCAACCTGTTCCTGCAGTACTCCTACATCCTGATCCTGGCGCTCGGCATGGTCATGGTCATCATCGCGGGGCACATCGACCTGTCGGTGGGGTCGGTCGCAGCGGTCGTCGGCATCGTCGTGGCGCAGTCCATGGCCGTGTGGGACTTCCCGGTGTGGGCCGCCATCATCCTGGGTCTCGCGTGCGGTGCCCTTATCGGTGCGTGGCAGGGCTTCTGGGTCGCGTTCGTGAAGGTCCCGGCCTTCATCGTGACGCTGGCCGGTCAGCTCATCTTCCGTGGTGTGAACCAGATCATCGGCAACTCGACGTCGGTCCCCGTCCCGGACGCCTTCACCCCGATCGGCGCCGGCTTCCTCGGTGACTTCGGCCCCGACTTCGGCTTCAGCAACGGCACGCTGCTCATCGGCCTCGTCACGATCCTCGCGCTCATCATCATCGAGGCCCGTGGCCGTGCCCGGCGTCGGAAGATGCAGGCCGAGGTCCCGCCGCTGTGGGTCTCGATCGTCCGCACCGGCATCCTGGTCGCCGTCACGCTCGTCGCCACGTACCTGTTCGGCGCCGGTCCGGTCGGCACCTCGGTCCCGATCGTCGCGATCATCCTCGGTGTCCTGACCATCGTCTACGGCTTCGTCACGAAGAACACGATCTTCGGTCGCCAGGTCTACGCCGTGGGTGGCAACGCGAACGCAGCCGTCCTGTCCGGCGTCTCGGCGCGCCGGGTCAACTTCTTCGTCATGATGAACATGTCGGTCCTCGCCGCGATCGCCGGCATGGTGTTCGTCGCCTACTCCGGCGCCTCGGGCCCCGCGGACGGAACCGGCTGGGAGCTCGACGCGATCGCCGCCGTGTTCGTCGGTGGAGCGGCGGTCGCCGGTGGTGTCGGCACGATCTCCGGCTCGATCATCGGTGGTCTCGTGATGGCGTTGCTGTCGAACGGTCTGCAGCTCATGGGCCTCGAGTCCAACCAGGTGCAGATCATCCGCGGCCTGGTCCTGCTCGTCGCCGTCGCCTTCGACGTCTACTCGAAGTCGCAGGGACGCCCGTCGCTGATCGGCGGCATGATGCGGCAGTTCCAGCGGAAGGACACCGAGCAGAACACGGTGGCCGCCCAGCAGCCGCGGTCCATCGAGGACCAGCCGGACAAGATCACCCTCCCCTAGTTCACCCCTCCCCACAGCGGGGCTCCGGCCCCACACCTCCTCAACGAAGAGAAAGCAATCACATGCGCAAGAAGATCGTCGCCGGCCTCAGCCTGGCGCTCATCGCGGGCCTCGCCCTCAGCGGCTGCTCGGCACGCTCGTCCGACGACGCCGGCAGCACCAGCAGCATCAAGAAGGGCGACCTCATCGGCGTCGCCCTGCCGGCCAAGACCTCGCAGAACTGGGTCCTCGCGGGTGCCGCGTTCAAGAAGTCGATCGAGGACGCCGGCTTCAAGGCCGACATCCAGTACGCCAACGCCGGCAACCCGGTCCCCGACCAGCAGTCGCAGATCTCCGGCATGATCACCAAGGGCGCCAAGGCCGTCATCATCGGTGCCGCCGACGGTTCGCAGCTGACCGCGCAGGTCAAGTCCGCCAAGGACCGTGGCGCCGTCGTCATCGCCTGGGACCGCAACATCCTGAACACGAAGAACGTCGACTACTACGTGGCGTTCAACAACTTCAAGGTCGGCCAGCTCCAGGCCGAGGCGCTGCTCAAGGGCCTCGAGGAGAAGAAGGGCGACAAGCCGTACAACGTCGAGCTCTTCGCCGGTTCGCCGGACGACGCCAACGCGACCGTGTTCTTCAACGGTGCGATGGACGTCCTGCAGCCGAAGATCGACGACGGCACGATCAAGGTCGTCTCCGGTCAGACCACGTTCCAGAAGGTCGTCACGCAGGGCTGGCTCGCGCAGAAGGCCCAGTCGCGCATGACCGACCTGCTCTCGCAGTACTACACGGGTGACACCGAGCTCGACGGCGTCCTGTCGCCGAACGACACCCTCGCCCGTGCGATCCTCACCGCGACCAAGGCCGCCGGCAAGGACAACCCCGTCGTGACGGGCCAGGACTCGGAGACCGCGTCCATCCCGCTCATCATGCAGGGCACGCAGTACTCGACGATCTTCAAGGACACGTCGAAGGAGGCCCAGGCGGCCGTCGACCTCGTCTCCACGCTGTCGAAGGGCGACAAGCCCGACACGAAGATGGACAAGACGAACAACTACAACGGCAAGAAGACGGTCCCCGCGATCGAGCTCACGCCGGTCCTGGTCACCAAGGACAACGCCGTCGAGGCCTACAAGGGCAACGACACCCTCGAGGAGCTCGCCAAGAAGGGCTGATCTCCCCAGCACCACGGACGGCCCCGTCTCGCCTCGGCGAGACGGGGCCGTCCTGCGTCGTCCTGCGGCCGGCCACACGGCGGACGGGAGGCTCGGTGCACGTCGTGATCCGTGCCTCCAGTCCGGCATGTGGTCCGCCCAGGGCACGTGGCCGCGCCCGGTCCGTGCCCGCGTCCGTCAGGGGTGGGCAGCGCGCAACCGGCGCGCGGCGTCGGCGAGGTGCGGGACGTCGGTGCGGGCGGTGCCGAACACCAGCGCACGCGTCGTGTCGAAGTACCGCCGGGTCAGCCGCTCCCCGAGGTCGGACACGCGCGACCACGGGATGCCGGGTTCGCTCGCGGTGACCCCGACCGGGAGCACCCGCACGGCCTCACCGATCTCGACCAGGCGCATCCGGACCGCGTCGTGCACCAGGTCCTCGGGCAGCCGCTCGTCGTCGACGTAGCGCCGGATCGCCTCGCAGGCCCGGATGACGTCGTCGAGGCGGTCGCCGACGGCACGGCGGACGCCCGGCTCGGCGCTCACAGCGGCACCGCGGTCCGGACGACCCCGGGGCGCATGCCCGCGGCGTCGACCACGTCGACGCGGACGCCGAGCAACCGCTCGGCGGCGTCCTGGATCCGCATGAGCGCGAAGATCCCGAGCCCCGCGTCGACGTCGACCATCAGGTCGACGTCGCTTTCCGGGCCGTCCTCACCCCGGGCGACGCTGCCGAAGATCCGGGGGTTCCGCCCGCCGAACCGCTGCACGATGTCGACGAGGTCCTGCCGGGCGGCGACCACCCGTTCGAGGAGCGGCTGGGGTTCCTCGACCGGCTGCAGGTCGATCGTCGTCGTGAAGCCCGCCGCCCGGAGCATCCGCTGCAGGGCGGCGAGCGACGGTTCCCGCCGACCGTTCTCGTAGGTGCTGATGACGCTCTGCGTGACGCCGGCGCGCTGGGCGAGCTGGACCTGGGTCAGTTCGGCGCGTTCACGGGCGTCGCGGATGAGCACCGCGGCCGACAGTGGCGGGGCGGACCGTGGGGGGACAGCGGACATGCTGCAACGATACACAGCATGCGACATTTCGTCTGCTGGTGGAACCGAGGGGTCTGTGCAAGGCCGGACGGAACGGGACGGTCCGGCGCTCGTCAGCGCGGGTCGGAGACGTCCGCCCGGTGGAAGTTCTGCGCCGAGCGGGACGCGGTCGGGCCACGCTGACCCTGGTAGCGGGACTGGTACTCGGCGGAACCGTAGGGCTTCTCGGCCGGGCTCGACAGCTGGAAGAAGCAGAGCTGCCCGATCTTCATCCCCGGCCACAGCTTGATCGGCAGCGTCGCCACGTTCGACAGCTCGAGCGTCACGTGCCCGGAGAACCCGGGGTCGATGAAGCCCGCGGTCGAGTGGGTCAGGAGGCCGAGGCGACCGAGCGAGCTCTTGCCCTCGAGCCGCGCCGCGATGTCGTCGGGCAGCGTCACGACCTCGAACGTGGAGCCGAGGACGAACTCACCCGGGTGCAGCACGAACGCCTCGTCCGGGTCGGTCTCGACCAGGCGGGTGAGGTCGGGCTGGTCCACCGCGGGGTCGATGTGCGGGTACTTGTGGTTGTCGAACAGCCGGAAGAACTTGTCGAGCCGGACGTCGATGCTCGACGGCTGCACGAGCGAGGCGTCGTACGGGTCGAGGCCGATCCGGCCTTCGGCGAGCTGGGCGGTGATGTCGCGGTCGGAGAGCAGCACGGACGAAGCCTAGCGGCAGCGGGCGTCGCGCCGGTATGCTGCCAGGCTGCCCACCACCCGGGCGGGCGGCGTTCGGAGCAGTGATGACCACGTACACCGTCGACGAGATCACGGTGCCCGCCACCATGGACGACGACCCGGCGGTCGTCGCGACCTTCGCCGAGTGGCTCGCGGTGTCCGACGCGGCCGAAGCCGCCGTGCACGGGCTGCACGAGTTGGCGTGGACACCAGAGGAGTACCTGCCGCTGTGCCGCGAGCCGGGCGCTCCGAGCCGGCTCGTCGTCGCCCGTGACGATCGCGGCTCCGTGGTCGGCGCCGGCTCGTACGACACGAAGCAGGAGCCCGGCACCACCAACTGCTGGCTGTCAGTCGGCGTCGTTCCCGGCCATCAGCGCCGCAGCGTCGGGACGCTGCTCGCCGATCACCTGGAGTCGATGGCTCGCGCTGACGGCCGCACGCAGTGGAAGACGTACGCCGTCTCGCGGCAGGTCGGTAGCGCCTCCGGGCCGGGGTTCGTGCAGGCCCCGACGGGGTTCGGCGCCGTCCCGGAGGACGAGGCCGGGGTGCGGTTCCTGACCGCCCGCGGCTGGCACTTCGGCCAGGTGAACCGGATCAGTCGGCTCCCGCTGCCCGCCGACGCATCCGTGGTGCGCGGACTGCACGAGCGGGCATCTGCTGCCGCCGGTCCGGAGTACCGCGTACACGCCTGGACCGGCCGCACGCCGGAGCAGTGGCTCGACGGCATCGCCCTGCTCGAGACCCGGATGAGCACCGACGCGCCCGCCGGGGACATGGAGGAGCCCGAGGACGTCTGGACCGCCGAACGACTCCGGGAGCACGAGGACGAGCTCGCCCGGGCACCGCGCACCCTGCTCACCGTCGCCGTGGAGCACCTGCCGACGGCCACCCTGGCCGGTTTCACGCAGCTGTCCGTGCCGAACGACCCAGCGCGGCCGGCTCAGCAGTGGGACACCCTGGTGCTCCGCGAACATCGTGGCCACCGGCTCGGCTGGCTGCTCAAGGTCGTCGGGATCGAGGAGCTCGAGTGGCGGTTCCCGGGGCGTCCCTCGATCATCACGTTCAACGCGGAGGAGAACCGCCACATGCTCGACGTGAACGAGGCCGTCGGGTTCGTCGGCGTCGGCTGCGAGGGCATCTGGGAACGGCGGGTCTGAGCGCGCATCCGAGGGGCCGGTTGCCAGCCGGCACGCCTACCATTGGACGGTCATGACCGTCACGTCACCCGAAACCCAGCCCACCGGGTCAGCGCCGGACGCCGCCCCCACCACCGGGCGCTCGTCCACCGTCGCGACGGTCCTCGTCATCGCGATCCCGCTCGCCGTCGCGTGCTCGATCCTCGGGCTGACGATCACCGGTGCCTTCAGCGCGAGTCAGCAGCTGGTGTCCGCCGGCGACGTCGTCGAGTACGGCCTGCCGATCGCCCGCGTCGTGCACGACACGATGGCGGCGCTGACCATCGGGCTCCTCATCGTCGCGGCGTTCGCGCTGCCCGCGCAGAAGAAGGACCACGGCGCCCTGTCGAGCGTGCAGCACCGGGCCACCCGGTGGGCCGCGGCAACCGGCGCCGTCTGGTTCCTGGCCGCCGCGGTGAGCATCGTCCTGACCGGCGCGAACACCCTCGGTGTCCCGCTCACCAGCCCGGTGTTCGCCCGCAACTTCATGCTCTTCGCGTTCCAGGTCGAGATCGGCCAGGCGCTCGTGGTGTCGGCTGCCGCCATCCTGGTCGCCACGGTGGTCGCTGCCTTCGCCACCCGGGTGACGACCCTGGCGTTCGCCACCGTGATCGGCCTGTTCGCCCTGCTCCCCCTGGCCCTGTCCGGCCACGCCGCCGGGTCGCTCGAGCACGCGAACGCGGTGAACTCGCTCGCGATCCACCTGGTCGGGGTGTGCGTGTGGGCCGGCGGCCTGGTCGCCGTGGTCCTGCTCCGCACCCGCACCAAGGGCGCGACCGGACGCGTGATCGCCCGGTACTCGACGCTCGCCGGCTGGTCGTTCGGGGCCGTGGCGTTCTCCGGCATCGTCAACGCATCGCTGCGTCTGACCGGCCCGCTCGACCTCGTCACGACGACGTACGGCTGGCTCATCACCGTCAAGGCGCTCATCCTCGTACTGCTCGGTGTCGCGGGCATCGTGCAGCGCCGGAAGCTCGTGCCCGGGCTCCTCCGCGCGCCGCTCGACCGCCGCCTGTTCACCCGGTTCGCGCTGGCCGAGATCGTGTTCATGTCGGTGGCGATCGGCGTCTCGGTCGCCGTGTCCCGCTCACAGCCGCCGATCCCGCAGACCCCCGCGACGGGCGAGGACACCCGCTCCGGCCTGATCGGGTTCCCGTTCCCGCCGGCACAGACCACGCAGACCTACCTGACCCAGTGGCACATCGACTGGGTGTGGCTCGGCCTGGCCGTCGTCGGGGCCGTCTGGTACCTGCTGGCGGTGCGCAAGCTCCGGAAGCGCGGCGACGCCTGGCCCGTCGGTCGCACCATCGCCTGGCTGATCGGCTGCGCCCTGTTCATCTGGACCACCTCGGCCGGCCCCGCCGTCTACGGCATGATCCACTTCTCGTCGCACATGCTCCAGCACATGCTGCTGATGATGTTCGTCCCGCTGCCGCTCGTGCTCGGTGGCCCGGTGCTGCTCGCGCTCCGAACCCTGCCGGTCCGGAACGACGGCTCACGCGGCGCCCGCGAGTGGCTCATGCTCTTCGTGCACTCCCGCTGGATGCAGTTCCTCGGCAAGCCAGCCGTCGCGGGCATCATCTTCGCCGGGTCCCTCGTGGTCTTCTACTTCACACCGGCGTACCAGGCCGCGATGCAGTCGCACGAGTGGCACGTCGCGATGATCATCCACTTCGTCCTGAGCGGCTACCTGTTCTTCTGGGTCTTCGTCGGCGTCGACCCGGGCCCGCAGCGCCCGCCGTACCCGATGCTCATCATCACCCTGCTGGCCACCCTGGCGTTCCACGCGTTCTTCGGCGTCGCGGTCATGACGTCGCAGTCGGTGTTCGCGGTGGACTGGTTCCACGCGCTGGGCCAGACGAACGACGCCGCACTGCTCGACGACCAGCACACCGGCGGCGGCATCGCCTGGGGTGCGTCGGAGCTCCCGATGGTGTTCGTCGCCCTGCTCGTCGTCCGGAACTGGATGCGCTCGGACAAGCGCGACGCGAAGCGCCTGGACCGCAAGGCCGACCGCGACGGCGACGCCGACCTCAAGGCCTACAACGAGCGCCTGGCCGCGATGAGCAAGCGGGACTGACCCGCGGTACCGGCCACACGGCTGGAACGACCGCGGTCAGTCCCCGTGGACGATGCAGACCGCGTCGAGGTCCATCGCGGCTTCGAGGGCGGCCGAGATCCCCGATTCCCCGTCGGGACCCGCGGGGGTCACGGTGTCGACCCACCACAGCGGCGTCGCCAGGGTCGGGGCGTCCGGCAGGATCCGCTCGACCTCGTCGAAGGAGTCCACCCGGCGCACGCCGAGCACGGTGATCACCGGGTGCGTGGCGTCACGGCAGACCTGCATCATCGGGCCGTCGTCGAGCGCCCGGACGCCCCAGGTCTCGTCGTGCAGCAGGAGCGCCTCCGCCACCTCGCGCGTCTCGACCGGCTGACGGCAGAGGATGGTGACGTCACGCGGCACCGTGACCGCCCACCATCCGGTCGTCGCGGACGTGGCCGTCGAGCGTGCCCTCGTCGTGCGCGGGGTCGAGCGGTGCGCCGCCGACCAGCTGCAGGAAGCGGTCCTCGTCGATGCGGTCGAGGAACGACTCGAGCGCTTCCCAGCCGTCCTCGAAGCGGACGATCATCCCACCGTCGTCGGTCGCGTCGGCACCCGGACGAGCGGCCGAGCCGGAGCCGGCCGCGAAGGTCGCGGTCGTGGTGCGCGGCGGCGGCCAGACGCCGTCGCGGTCCAGGAAGCCCGCGGCCTCGGGGCCCACGACGACGGCGAGCGGCGACGGTTCGCCGTGCGAGACGGCCCGCACCAGGTGGTCGGCGTCCCCGCGGCGCTGCATGACCACGCCGAACACGGGGACGACCTGGTCGGCGACCCGCTGCACGGCGTCGAACATCCGGTTCGCCAGCCCCGGGTCGGTGTTCTCCTCGGGCACGGTGAGCACGGCGGACATCGTCTCGACGACGACCCCGCCGACCAGGTGCGCGGTCATCGTCGCGGAGAACCCCTCGCCGACGGCGTACGAGGTCGAGATCCCGGGCGCCTCGTGCTTCGCGTACTGCGTCACGACCCAGCGGTCCCACGGCACGGTCAGCGGTTCGGCGGTGCCCCACCGGGTCGGGCAGGTGCCGACGGTGTGGCACAACGCCTCGATCGCGGAGCCCATGTCGACCGCACGGCCGGGGTGGTGCCGGAGGGTCAGGTCGATGCTGATCTGTCGCACCGAGTCAGCCGAGACCGGGTGTTCGGGCGACGGCGTGCCCACGAGTTCGGGGCCTCGGTGCACGAAGTCCTCGATGTCCGATGCGGCGACGCCGGTCCGGCCGTCACGCAGTGTGCCGTCGAAGTCGGACACCGCCCACGCGGCGCCGTACGCGCCGAGCGCGTGCCGGAGAGCCGGGGTGATCGCCGCGGCCCGGCCGGTGCGGAGCACGACCGTCCGTCCGGCGTCCGCCGACCGGCGGAGCAGCGAGGCGAGCGCATCGGTCAGCCACACGACGGGCGAGGCGGACTCGACCACGATCGCCGAGCCGACCACGTCGTCGATGAGGGGATGCCTGACCATCCGGGTCCTCCTCGGTTCGGGGCTGGAACTCCCTGGACGGTACACACGGGGGCGACACCTGTCCGTCAGGCTCGCACCCTCACAGCGGAGACTCGGGAGGCGCGACACGCGCCGGCGAGACGGCGTACGGTGCGCGGTCGGCTGGCTTCCAGGCGAGAATCCGCTAGGCTTGCCGAGTCCCGTTCTGCGGGGCGCGCGAGTGTAGT
Organism: Curtobacterium sp. MCLR17_039; assembly: GCF_003234745.1. Taxonomy (NCBI): domain Bacteria; kingdom Bacillati; phylum Actinomycetota; class Actinomycetes; order Micrococcales; family Microbacteriaceae; genus Curtobacterium; species Curtobacterium sp. MCLR17_039. Next base: position 62,075 of record NZ_QKTF01000004.1, on the reverse strand, counting down.
TCAATGGTAGAACTCCAGCTTCCCAAGCTGGTAGCGCGGGTTCGATTCCCGTCACTCGCTCCGTCGGACGTACGCTCGCCGCATGTCCTCCTCTCCCGGTTCCCCGGAACACATCGCACCCGTGGTCGTCATCGGTGCCGGGGTCGTCGGCGCTGCGACCGCCTACTCGCTCACCGCTCGCGGCGAGCGCGTCCTGCTCGTGGAACAGCACGCCCGCGGCCACCACCTCGGTTCCTCGCACGGTGCGACCCGGATCTTCCGGCAGGGCTACGCCGACCCCGAGTACGTCACGCTGATCAGCCGGGCGCTCGAACTGTGGGGAGCGCTCGAGGCCGCCGCCGGCGAGGAGCTCATCGTCCGCACGGGGGGCGTCGACCACGGTCGACCCGAGGTCGTCGACGCGATCGCCGCCGCCCTCGCCGACGCGGACATCCCACACGAGTCACTGACCCCGGACCAGGCGGCGGCGCGCTGGCCCGGCATCGCGTTCGAGGGGCACGTGCTGACCCATCCCTCCGCCGGGCGCATCCGCTCCGACCGGACGATCGAGGTGTTCCTGACCCTGGCCGAACGGACCGGTCTCGCCGACCTGCGGTTCGACACGCGGGTCACCGGGCTCGAGGACCACGGTGACGACGTCACTGTGGCGCTGTCCGACGGCAGCGCGGTCCGTACCGCGTCCGTGGTGGCCGCCGTGGGCTCGTGGGCCCCCACGCTGGTCGGCGGGCTGCTCGCCGGCCGCGGGGCGGGCCTCCCGGCCATCCGCGTCACCCAGGAGCAGCCGGCCCACTTCCCCAGCCACCTGCCGGACGCGGCCTGGCCGAGCTTCGTGCACTGGGCCGACGGCGACGACGTGTACGGGCTGCTGACGCCGGGCGAGGGCGTCAAGGTCGGGTTCCACGGCACCGGCCCCGTCGTCGACCCGGACCACCGGGACTTCGTGCCCGTGCCTGCCGAGGCCGAGCGGCTGCAGGCGTACGTCGCGCGGTACGTGCCGGGGGTCGACGCGACGAAGCCTGAGTTCATCAGCTGCCTGTACGACAACTCCCCCGACGAGGACTTCGTCATCGACCGGGTCGGGCCGCTGACCGTGGCGACGGGGTTCTCCGGGCACGGCTTCAAGTTCGCGCCGCTGCTCGGCGAGATGCTCGCGGACCTCGCGACGGGCGGGGCGCCGCACCCGCGCTTCGCCCTGCCGGAGCCGGTGCCCGCGCCCTGAGGCCAGCGCGCGGTCGTTCGCGAGACGCCGGCGTGTTCGTTCGACGCCGCCATGGCGTCGAGACGCCGCCGGATCCGGAGGCGTCTCGAGGACAACGAGGCGTCCTGCGCACACGCCGGCCTCTCGCACGCACGCCGGCGCCACGCGCACACGCCGGCGTCTCGCGCTCGGCCGCTACGGTGGGAGCCGTGCGCATCATCGTGGCTCCGGACTCGTTCAAGGGCACCGCGACGGCGGCGTCGATCGCTGCGGCGGTCCGCGACGGCTGGCTGACCGAACGCCCCGACGACGACGTGGTGCTCGTCCCGATGGCCGACGGCGGCGAGGGCACGCTCGACGCCTTCGAGACCGCCGTCCCCGGATCAGTCCGGGTCCCCGTCACCGTGACCGGACCGGCCGGCACGCCGGTCGACACCCACTGGCTCCGGCTGCCCGACGACCGCGCGGTGGTGGAGCTCGCGGCGACGAGCGGCCTCCCCCTGCTCGACGCACCGATGCCGGACACGGCGACGAGCCGCGGGTTCGGCGAAGCGATCGCCGCCGCGCTCGACGCCGGTGCGACGGGGCTCGTGCTCGGCATCGGGGGCAGCGCGTCGACCGACGGCGGGCGTCCGGTGCTCGAGGCGCTCGGACTCGACAGCGGGGGAGCCGGCACCGGCGGCCTCCGCGCGCTCCCCCCGCTCGGTGTCACCGTGCTCACCGACGTGACCTCTCCGCTGCTCGGTCCGACCGGTGCCGCAGCCGTCTTCGGCCCGCAGAAGGGCATCACGCCCGACCGCGTGGCGTCCTTCGACGACCGACTCGCAACCTGGGCCGCACGCTTCCCCGACGTCGACCCGGACACCCCGGGCGCCGGAGCCGCCGGCGGTGTCGGGTTCGGCCTGCTGGTGTGGGGCGCCACGCTCGCCGGTGGGGCCGCGGCCGTCGCCGAGGTCCTCGGGCTGCCGGCGCTGCTCGACGGTGCCGATGTGGTGATCAGCGGCGAAGGGTGCTTCGACGGGCAGAGCGCCGTCGGCAAGGTGCCCTCGGTGGTCCGCGACCTGACCGCGGCGCACGCTCCCGGTGCCCGCTCGATGCTCGTCGCGGGCGCGATCGAGGCCCCGCTCGACGACTACGCGGCCGCCGCGTCGCTCACCGTGCTCGCGACGCAGACCACCGGCGAGCCCGACGACGCCCTCGCCGACCCGCTGCGCTTCGCCACGATCGCGGGGCAGCGGTTGGCCCGGCTCGCCTGAGCGCGCAGAACGCCGCGACGCGCCCGTCCGCGAGCACAGGGGTGTCCTGGTTGTACCTCCCACCCGGCCGCGGCTGCGCGCACACTGGTTCCGGGCCGGAACCGGCCCGCAACGCACCACCCCCACGAGGAGATCATTGCGCACCGTCAACGCGTACGCGGCACCGTCAGCGACCGAGCCGCTCGTCAAGACCACCATCACCCGTCGGGACGTCGGCCCGGACGACGTCGCGATCGACATCGCCTACGCCGGCATCTGCCACTCGGACATCCACACCGTCCGCGGTGAGTGGGGCCCCATCCAGTACCCGCAGGTCGTCGGCCACGAGATCGTCGGCCACGTCACCGAGGTCGGCGCGAACGTCACCAAGCACAAGGTCGGCGACCGCGTCGGCGTCGGCTGCATGGTGAACTCGTGCGGCGAGTGCGAGAACTGCGTCGCCGGCCAGGAGCAGTACTGCCTCAAGGGCAACATCGGCACCTACGCCAGCGTCGACCCGGCCGACGGCTCGATCACCCAGGGCGGCTACTCGCAGGCCGTCGTGGTGAACGAGGACTTCGTCCTCCGTGTCCCCGAGTCGCTCGACATCGAGAAGGTCGCGCCGCTGCTCTGCGCCGGCATCACCACCTACTCGCCGCTGCACCACTGGAACGCCGGTCCCGGCACCAAGGTCGCCGTCGTCGGCATGGGCGGGCTCGGCCACATGGCCGTCAAGATCGCCGTCGCGCTCGGCGCCGAGGTCACCGTCCTGTCGCAGACCACCTCCAAGCAGGAGGACTCGCTCCGCTACGGCGCGAAGGCCCACTACGCGACGAAGGACCCGGAGACGTTCGAGAAGCTCGCGAACTCCTTCGAGCTGATCATCAACACCGTCTCGGCGAAGATCCCGATGGGCGCCTACCTCGGCCTGCTCAAGGTCGACGGCACGCTCGTCAACGTGGGCGCTCCGTCCGAGCCGCTCGAGGTGCCGGCCTTCGCGCTCATCCCGCGTCGGCTCAGCTGGGCGGGTTCCGCCATCGGCGGCATCCAGGAGACCCAGGAGATGCTCGACTTCTGCGCCGAGCACGGGATCCTCCCGGAGACCGAGCTCATCAGCGCCGACCAGATCAACGAGGCCTACGAGCGCGTGCTGTCCTCGGACGTCCGCTACCGCTTCGTGATCGACGCGGCCACGCTGGCCTAGTCGTCACCACACGACAGACGGGAGGCCCGGTACCAGCTGGTACCGGGCCTCCCGTCTGTCGTCTCCGGACCGTCAGCCGACCTCGTCACCGGACGGCAGCGCACCGCACCAGTCGACGGAGCCCGCGTCGATGCTCGCCTCGAGCGCGCCGGAGGCCGCGTCGACGATGCTCACGAGCTCGCCGGCCGCCGACTTCGTCGCGACCGCGACGAACTGGCTGTTCGGGGACGGGCAGACCGCGGTGACGCTCGCGTCGTCCGGGATCGTCACCGGCAGCCGGGAGGCCCGTCCCCCGTCCACGCGCACGATCCGTGCCGCGATGGTGCCGTCCGACCGCACGTCCCCCAGCACCCGCAGGTACGTGTCGTCGGACAGCTGGGCGATGCGGCCGAGGACGGCCGCATCGGTGCTCGCGGCGGGCGCCTGCAGCGCCGACTTCGACCCGTCGGTCAGGTCCAGCCGCTCGATACCGGTGCCCGTCTCGACGACGGCCGTGGTGCCGGTGCCGACGAAGCCGTGCAGGTAGGTGGCGCTGCCGAGCCGGACCGGGTCGGCCCGCCCGCTCATGTCGACGAGCACCAGGTCGTCGCCGCCCGTCCGGACCAGGGCGCTCTCGGTCCGCGGCACGTAGGCCCACTGCCCGACGGTCATCGGCACGGCGCCCGTCTTCGGCTTGCCGTTCGCCGCGATCGCCGTGGGCATGTGGGTGCCCGTCATGTCGACCACGTACAGGCCGGTGTTCCGGGACTGCCCGGTCGAGGTGTCGGCGTACTCGAACCCGAACGAGGCACCGTCGTCGGCGACGTGGAGCGCCGTGACCCGACCCTCGGAGGTCGGCAGGGTGAGGTGTTCGACGGGGGCGTCGGCGTCCTGCACACCACCGCTCAGCGCCACGATGTCGACGGACGAGCTGGCGTCCGTGCCGCTCACGACCACCAGGGAACGGCCGAGCCGGGCGTACTCGGAGATCGCGGTGCCCTCGTAGACCGTCGTGGCGCCGCCCGCGTCGAGGGAGCGCCGGACGATGCGGTCCTTCGCCCCGGCCTGCCCCGGAACGAGTGCGAGCACGTCGGTGCTGCCGGTGCGGATCGCCGCCGTCAGGTCGGACGTGGCGCGCTGCCCGGGTGCCCGGACGTCCGCGACCGTCACGGTGTACTCGCGGTCGTAGGCCAGGGGTCCGGCGAACTCGACCGCGATCGTGTTGCCGCTCGAGGTCACGGTGTGCGGCGCAGCCGGGCTGACCCGTACGTCGGCGGCGGCGACCTTCTGCAGCGCCTGGTTCGCCGTCAGGATCACCCGCTGGGCCGGACGCGTGACGAGACCGGTCGCGTCGTAGGACACGTCGCGGAGCCGCGGGCCCTGCTGCGAGCCGACGACCACGGCGAGCGCGGCGACCACGGCGAGGACCACCACGACGGCGACGTACCGGCGGTGGAAGCGGTGTGCGACGGGGCGGCGCTCGCGGCGCTGGTCTCCGCGGCGCTGGCCTTCGCGGCGCTGGTCTCCGCGGCGCTCAGAACTCATACGGGTCCTCGGGCTGCGCGATGTCGGTGATCTTCGCGGCCTTGACGACGATGCGGGCGTCGGCGGACTGGTCCGGGTTGGCGGCCAGGGCTCCGCGGACGGTGACCCACTGCCCCTCGTCGGGGACGGCCCCGGTGCCGTCGCCGTCGCCGGTCACGACGCCGAGGCCGACCGGTTGCGCGTCCACGGCGCAGCAGCTGATCACGAAGCGGGTGAGGGTGAAGGACCCGTCGTCGCCCGGCACCACGAAGCCGGACAGTTCGACCTGCTTGCCGACGAGGGCCGTGGTGTCGGTGGTCTGCCGGATCAGCGCGGCCCAGTCCTTGACGCCGTACTTCGAGGTGTCGACGCCCTCGCTGCCGAGCAGCTGCACCGCGGACTCGGAGCCGGTCGCGTTGGACAGGGTCGCGGAGTCCACGCTCCGCTGCTGGGCGGTGCGGGCGGACAGGGTCGTCGGCGGCAGGACGAGCATCGCGACCGTGACGCCGATCGTGACGACGGCGGCGGCACCGCCGAGGGCGAGGCGGACGGCGCGACCGCGGCCGGGGCGCGGCTCGTGGGCGTCGGCGTCGTGCTCGTGCTCGTGCTCGTGCTCGTGCTCGTGCTCGTGGGCATCGGCGTCGTCGTGCTCGTCCGCAGGGTGCTCGTCCGCTTCGTCGCCGTGCGTGTGGCCGTACCCGCGGGCGGTGGCCACCAGTCCGGCGATCGACGCGGGCACACCGACGGCGGCGAGCACGACGGTGAACACCGAGTACCGCGGGTTGATGTACAGGTCGAGGTGCCCGACCAGCGCGAGCCACAGCGTGCAGAGCGCCGCGGCCAGCACCGACCCGAGACCCAGGTACGCGGCCGCGTTGCTGCGTGCATCAGACGAGGACATTCATCACCAACCCGACGGCTCCGGCGAACATGACGCACACGACGGACAGCAGCACCAGGAAGCGGACCCGGAACGTCGTGCGCAGCAGGGCGATCATCTTGACGTCGATGATCGGCCCGATGATCAGGAAGGCCGTGATCGACCCGGGCAGGAACGTCGACGCGAACGACAGCGCGAAGAAGGCGTCGACGTTCGAGCAGAGCGACACCGTCATCGCCAGCAGCATCATCGCCGCGACGGACAGCACCGGGTTCGAGCCGACGGCCACCAGGGTCGAGCGGGGCACGGCGACCTGGATCGCCGCGGCGAGGCCGGCACCGACGAACAGCGCCGGCATCATCGTCGCCGTCTCGCCGCCGAACTGCGCGGCGCTCTGCCGCCAGCGGTGCAGGCCGCGGGGCGCTCCGACGGCAGCGCGGCACCGGGCCTCGAAGGCGGGGAGCAGCAGGTCGGCCGGACGGCGGTGCGCGGCGACGATCCAGCCGACGAGGTTCGCGATGACGAACCCGCCGACGATGCGCACCGGCAGGATCCACCCGGACCAGCCGAACGCCTGCGCGGTGCTGATGATGACCAGCGGGTTGAGGATCGGGGCCGCGACGAGGAACGTGACGGCCTCGGCCGGCGTGAACCCGCGCATCATCAGGCCTCGGGCGAGCGGGACGTTGCCGCACTCGCACACCGGGAACAGCATGCCGATCAGGGAGATCACGGCGCGACGGCCGAAGGCGTTCTGCGGCAGGACCTTCTCGAGCGCGCCGACCGGCACCCAGACCTCGACGACGATCGACAGCACGATGCCGAGCACCACGAACGGCAGGGACTCGACGACGACGCTGATCGCCAGCGTGAGGAAGTCCTGCACGACGTCCGGTAGCCCGGTCGACCCGATGCTCGGGGAGAACAGCCGGATGCCGAGCAGGACGACGACGGCGAGCAGCACCAGACCGGGGCCGGTGAGGCTCCGAGTGCGCTGCGGCGGCCGCGTGGTCGTCGTCACCGGGACAGGATAGGTGACGCGTCCTGCCCGGGGCTGCGCGCGCACCCTCGCACCGTGCGAGGGGACGGCCGGTGAAACGTTCGGTGCGAGGTTCTGTACTCGGTGCGGGGTCGCGAGCCTCCCACCGAGTACGGAACCTCGCACGACCCGCACGCAGCCCTCGCACGGTGCGAGGGCGGGCCGCGCGCTCAGCCCGCGGTGACGCCGTCCAGGTGTCGGTCGAGCACGTCGATCGCCCAGTCGCCGGACTCCCCCGGAGCCAGTCGGACGACCTGCAGCGCGAGCCCGTCCAGGAGCGCGTGCAGACGGCAGGCCTCGTACTCCCGGTCGTCCGCCGGCACGCCGAGCAACCGGAGGATCTCCTCGCACCACGTCCGCATCGCCGCGACGGTGCGGTCGAGCGTCGGCCGGAGCGCGACGTCGGTGAGCGCGGCGTTGCCGAGTGCCAAGTAGACCTCGAGCTCGATGACCCGCTCCTCGTCGAGGGGCAGCAGCTCGAGCACGATCCGGCGTGCGCGTCGGGCGGGCGTGAGGTCAGCCGGGATGGCGTCGATGCGCTCGCGGATCCGGTCGAACACGAGCGTGATGGTGTGCTCACGGACGCTCGCCTGGGTCGGGAACGTGTAGCGGACCGTGCTCGGCGGCAGCCCGGCCTCGGCCGCGACGTTCCGCACGCTCAGCGCTCCGAGGCCGTCGCGGGCGAGGACCCGGCAGGCCGCCTCGGACACGGTGCGGCGCCGTTCGTCGACGTCCATGCTCCTGGCCACGACGCCATACTCGCACAGTCGTACGAACTCGTGCTACCGTCGATGTCGTTGTCGCACAGTCGTACGACAACGAGAACGAACGACTCCAGCAGGAAAGGACATCGTCATGGCATGGGCAATCCTCGTGCTCAGCGGCGTGCTCGAGGCCGTCTGGGCCACCGCCCTCAGCGCCTCGAACGGCTTCAAGAAGGTCGTCCCCACGATCGTGTTCGTCGCCGGGATGGCGCTGAGCATGGTGGGGCTGGCGTTCGCGATGAAGAGCATCCCGGTCGGCACCGCCTACGCCGTCTGGGTCGGCATCGGGGCGAGCCTGACCGTGGTCGTCGCGATCCTGCGCCGTCAGGAGGCCGCGTCCTTCGCCCGCCTCGCCCTGGTCTTCGGCCTGGTGGCGTGCGTCATCGGCCTCAAGGTGGTGAGCTGACGTGGCGTGGATCGTCCTGTTCGTCAGCGCCGCGCTCGAGACCGTCTGGGCGACCGCCCTCGGCGAGAGCGACGGCTTCACCGAGCTCCGACCGACGATCGTGTTCGCCGTCACGATCGTGATCAGCCTGGTCGCCTTCGGCTACGTCCTCAAGCACATCCCGATCAGCACGGCCTACGCGGTGTGGACCGGTACCGGCGCCGCGCTCACGGTGCTGTGGGGCATGGCCACCGGCGCGGAGCCCGTCACCGTCCTGCGCCTGCTGTTCATCGCCGGCATCGTCGGGTGCGTCGTGGGCCTCAAGCTGGTGCCGGCCCGCCCCGCCGCCGAACGCACGCGCTGAGCGACAGCTCACGCACCAGCGACCCCGTGAGGTGTCGCTGACCCCGTGACGTCGGCGCGGGCCCGAGGACGCGCGCCGAGACGGACGGGAGGCCCGGTGCCAGCTGGCACCGTCCCTCCCGGCACGGCCGTCGTGCCGCTGGCGCGTCACGCCGGAACCGGCGGATGGGGCCCACCTCCCGGCACGCTCGGGGCCGCGCCCACCGCGCATGGTGAGCAGCAATGGTCGGGTCACCTCGCGGGACCCGACCATTCCTGCTCACGATGCGAGCGCTGGGAGCGCTGGGAGCGCTGGGAGCGTCAGACGGACGCGCCCGTCCACTCATCCTCGGCGGCGACGTGGTCGCTGCCGACCGTGCCGGCCGCCATCGCGGCAGCGGCACGTGCAGCGTGCGACGGCGGGTCCGACGGGACGTCGGCGGGGCGACCCTCGTCGTTCAGCTTGCGCAGCTCCGGCACGATGTCCGTCGCGAGGATGTCGATCTGCTCGAGCACCGTCTTGAGCGGCAGACCGGCGTGGTCGATGAGGAACAGCTGGCGCTGGTAGTGGCCGACGTGGTCCTTCATCGCCGCGTACCGGTCGATGACCTGCTGCGGCGAACCGACGGTGAGCGGGGTCTGGGCGGTGAAGTCCTCCATCGAGGGGCCGTGACCGTAGACCGGGGCGTTGTCGAAGTAGGGCCGGAACTCGTTGATCGCGTCCTGCGAGTTCTTCCGCGCGAAGAACTGCCCACCGAGCCCGACGATCGCCTGGTCGGCGCGGCCGTGCCCGTAGTGCTCGAAGCGCTGGCGGTACAGGCCGACCATCTGCTCGGTGTGCTGGATCGGCCAGAAGATGTTGTTGTGGAAGAAGCCGTCACCGTAGTAGGCGGCCTGTTCGGCGATCTCCGGCGTGCGGATCGAACCGTGCCAGACGAACGGCGGGACACCGTCGAGCGGACGCGGGGTCGAGGTGAAGCCCTGCAGCGGCGTGCGGAACTTGCCCTGCCAGTTGACGACGTCGTTCTCCCACAGCTGGCGGACGAGTGCGTAGTTCTCGATCGCCAGGTTGACGCCCTGGCGGATGTCCTGCCCGAACCACGGGTAGACGGGGCCGGTGTTGCCGCGGCCCATCATCAGGTCCATGCGGCCGTCGGAGACGACCTGGAGCATCGCGTACTCCTCGGCGATGCGCACCGGGTCGTTGGTGGTGATCAGGGTCGTCGACGTGGACAGGGTGATGTCCTTCGTCTTCGCCGCCAGGTAGGCGAGCAGCGTGGTCGGCGACGAGGCCACGAACGGCGGGTTGTGGTGCTCCCCGGTCGCGAAGACGTCGAGCCCGGCCTGGTCGGCGTGCTCGGCGATCGTCAGGATGTCGCGGACGCGCTGGGTGTCGTCCGGCGTGGTGCCGGTCGTGGGGTCGGTCGTGACGTCACTGACCGTGAAGATGCCGAACTGCATGATGCGCCGCCTTTCGCGATTTCGATGCGTTTGCATCGACTTGCTCGGTACAACGTAGCGCACGGCGTGGCATTCCCGCCAGGCTCACGCCCGTCGGACAAGCAGCCTGGAGGCCCGAGTCGGCTCCCGGGTCAGCCGACGGCTTGCAGCGTGGCTGGGTCAGCGGGCGGCCGGCAGCGTGGCCGTGTCAGCCGGCGGCCGGCAGCGCGGCCGGGTCGGTGCGCGCGGCGTGGTGCATCCCGTCGAGGAACCACACGATCGTCACGACCGCCAGGACGCTCGCACTGGACGCCAGCCGTCCCGCAACCAGGATCGCAGCGTGGTCGTGCGCGCCGCCGCCGGTCAGGCCGACCACGAGCGCCGCGACACCGATCGCCAGCGTGACCCCGGTCGCGACGACGAGCACGACGCTCACCACCCGCCGCGGCCCCCGCCGACCGTCACGGTCACCCCGGAGCCCGCGGTCGACCCGGGGCCCGACCGCGCGGACGATCCCGAGCCAGAACATCGCGATCGCGCAGGCACCGATGATGTCGCTGACCCGGTGCCAGCCGTAGACCACGGTCTGGTTCGCCACGAAGACCGCGTACCCGGCACCGACGATGGTCACCAGCGGGCGGAACCGACGAGGCGTGACCATCAGGACGGCGAACAGCGCCGCCAGCGCGATCGTCGCGTGCCCGGACGGGAACGAGTTCGGCGTCGTCGACTGAGCGATCTCAGGGCGCACGGCGATACGCTTGACGAGCGTCGAGGTAGCCGCCGACGCGAGCACCACGACCCCCGCGCCGAGTCCCACCGAGAGCCGCCGTCTGGCGAACGCCACGGCGACGATCACGACGACGAGCAACAGGATCACCGGCACCGAGATGACGTTGAGCGCAGTGTCCGAACTGAACAGGTCGGACTCCCGGACCCCGCCGAGCGCGGCGTCCTCCGCTTTCTGACCGACCGGGGTCAGCACCGCGACCCCGTAGACGAGAGGCACGATCACGAACCCCAGAGCCGCCAGCGCAGCCCACCGCCCCCGCCGCGAGACCCACGGTCCGCGCGACTCGGATGCACTGAGCTCGGGTGTCAAGGTCACCGGGCTGGTCCTCCTCGGGGTGGTCGTCGTCGGGCTCGTCGCACGACTGGCGGCGGCGCTGCGATTGGGTCGGTCGGGGTCCGACACGATACCGTTGGAGCACCGGCCGGAGGCTGGGAACCGCACCCCCGTCGGCCGTGCACTGCGCGCTGACACGAGGGGATCGGTGATCCCCGCCGGGCCGTCGCACCACGCGGGACCGACGCACGTCGCGTCGGCAGTGTACGAGGAGGAAACCGAAGTGGCCATCAAGGAACCGGGCATCATCGCCTCGCCGAACCGGGGTCTCGCACTCACGGCCGGCGGCGTCCTCGCACTCTGGGGCGTCCTGGGCTTCTTCTTCGCCGCCGACGGCGACCCGGGCTTCTTCAACCGCCAGGGCGGCATGCTGTGGAACGCGTTCGGCGTGAACCCGGCGCTCTGCCTGGTGTGGGTGCTGCTCGCCGCGGTGCTGCTCATCACCGGCCTCGGCAACACCGTCGGATCACGCAACGGCAACCTGCTCGTCGGGGTCCTGCTCGTCGTCTTCGCGGTGTACGGCTTCGTCTTCGTCGACACCTCGGCCAACGTCTTCGCCCTCAACACCACGGACAACGTGTTCCACGCCGTCGTCGGTGTGCTCCTGCTGCTCACCGCGCTCGGCGCCGACAAGGAGAACCTCCGCGCGCTGCGAGCGGCGCGCGCCTGACGCACCCGCTCGACCGCACTCCCCGACGCCCGTCTGCCGCTCCGGCAGGCGGGCGTCGTCGTGTGCGGAGTCGGGCGGCGGGGTGTCGTCCGGTCACGACTCCCCGCTCAGGTCCGCCGACCGGTCACGAACCGTCGGCTGGGGCGCGTCGGAGCGACAAGTCGTGACCGCTCGAGGCGGCACCGACGGGGAGTCGTGACCGCTCAACCGCCCCGCGCGCAACGGACGGGACCCGCTCGGACGGCGGTGTGGGGACAGCCGCAGGTCGGACGCGTCAGTCGGCGTCGGGCTCGGCGTCGGGCTGCTTCTTCGGGGCCTCGAGCTCGGTGGCGACGATGCGGGGTGCCTCGGACATGAAGCGTCGGACGTCCAGGTCCACGATGATGTCCTGCGGCCGGAGCGGGCGGGTGAGGAACAACCCCTCGAGCGAGGTCAGCCGCGACAGCGCCACGTACGTCTGGCCCGCGCTGAACACCCGGTTGCCGAGGTCGACCACGGCCCGGTCGTAGGTGCTGCCCTGCGACTTGTGGATGGTCACGGCCCAGGCCAGTCGGAGCGGGAACTGCTGGAACTCCCCGACGGTGTCCTTCTTGAGTTCCTTCTTGTCCGCGTCGTAGGAGTACTTGAACTTCTCCCACACCGACGGCTGAACCTCGAACGACTCACCGTCGACGTCGACCCAGACGGTGTCTCTGATGGCCGTCACGATGCCCAGGGTGCCGTTCACCCAGCGCTGGTCGGCGTCGTTGCGCAGGAACATCACGTGCGCGCCGGGCTTCAGCTCGAGGGCTTCGTCGGCCGGGAAGTTCCGTCCGCCGAAGTCGCCGTTCACGTCGGCCTTGGCGGTCTTCACCTTGCCGGGCAGCCGCTCGAGCGCCGCCTTGTTGATCCGGGCGACCGTGTCGTTGCGGGTCGCCAGGGTGATGGCGTCGTCCGGAGCCGGACGTGCCCCGGCGGTGTTGAGCTGCTCGGCGATGTCCGCGGTGACCCGACCGTGCCGGACGGCGGTGAGCATCGCGGCGAAGGCGTCGTCGCGCTGCCGGTGCACCGTGGCGAGCTCGATGATGTTGAGCTCGGCCTCGAGCCACACCTTGGCGTCGAAGAACCACATCGACCGGTAGTGGTCGGTGAAGTAGGCGCGCTCGTCGGCGTCGCCGGGCACCGGGGGCAGCTGGTACGGGTCGCCGAACATCACGACCTGCACGCCGCCGAACGCCTCGAACTGCCGACCGCGGGCCTTGCGGAGCGACCGGTCCATGCCGTCGAGCAGGTCGGCGTTGACCATTGACACCTCGTCGATGACCAGGGTGTCGATCGTGTTGAGGAGCTTGCGGGTGTCCGGGCCCTGCCGCAGCTCGGCGTCGGCGATGAGCCCGATCGGCAGCCGGAACAGGGAGTGGATCGTCTGGCCGCCGACGTTGAGCGCGGCGACCCCCGTCGGCGCGCAGATGACGACCTGCTTCTCGGTGTTCCACGACAGGTGGTTGAGCAGCGTGGACTTGCCCGTGCCGGCCCGGCCGGTGATGAACACGTGGTCACGGGTGTGCTCGATGTACTCGAAGACGGCGCGCTGTTCGTCGCTCAGCTCGATGCTCATCGGGCGTCCGCCCCGGGCGAGGGTTCGAGGTCGTCACTGCCGTCGTCGAAGTCCAGGTCGTCCGGGTCGTCCTGGTCGACCCGGGCAGCGGGCTCGGCGGCGGCGGTCGGACCGGCCACAGCTGCGTCGCCGGCAGCAGCTGCGTCAACGACGTCGACCGGGTCTCCGCCGTCACGCCGCAGCCGCACGAGCACCACCACGACCACGGTCACCAGGAGCAGCACGCCGGCGACGATCAGCACCAGGCCGGCCCTGGCCTGGTCGACGAGCGGGTCCGGCCCCCACGTCCGGCCCATCGCGCCGAACCACGACGCCTGCAGCAGCCCGAGCGGTCCGCGCATCGCGATGCCGAGCGAGACCGTGCCCGCCGCGATCACCACGGCCCCGACGATCCGGACGGCCGCGGCAGCCGCGGTCGGACGACGGTGCCCGGCGGGGATCGGTGTGCAGAGCGTCGGGACGGCCAGCAGCCCGACCAGCAGGAACACGGCGTCGCTGACGGTGCGGCCGGTGGGGTCGCTCACCGACCACCGGACGGCGTCGGTGGCGAAGAAGGCCCACCACAGGCCCGCCGCGAGCAGGAACGCGGGGAACGGCTGCGCCAGGTACCGCACGGAGGGGTGCTCGACGATGACGTCGGTCCACTCGCGCACACCCGTGCTGTCGTCGTTCCGGGGGTGCACGGCGGCGCGGATCAGGGCGACGGGTGCCGCCGCCCACACCAGGGCGGGGACCACCAGGCCGAGCAGCACGTGGGCACCGACGTTCGCCGAGACGAGGAACCGGTCGTACTGGTGCAGCGAGCCCGAGGTCGCGACCACCAGGGACACGACCGCCAGGGCCGCGGCGATCGAGCGACGCGCCGGCCACCGCACGCCGCCCCGCCGCAGTCGCACGACGCCGGCCACGTAGGTCGCAGCGAGCAGGACGGCGGCCATCAGCCAGAACAGGTCGATGTTCCACTGGGTCAGCCAGCCCCACGCACCGGGCGCGTGCGGCAGCAGGTCGTCGGTCAGGAGCTCCGCCGGACTCGGGTCGGTGGTCTTGCTCAGGGCGATCTGGTCGACCGGGGTGGCGGTCCGCCCGAGTGCCGCGGCGAACCCCGACGCCACACCCATCACCGCGAGCTCGACGACGATGAGGGTCCAGAAGGGCCGCTGCCGACCGGGCGAGGTGGTCAGCGCACGGATGGCCCGACGACGCTGCACCGCGCCGAGGACCCCGATGGCGACGATCGCACCGATCTTCACCAGGACGAGCGTGCCGTACGGGGTGAACAGGTTCGACAGCGCCCCGACGCGGATCTGCGCCGACGCGGTGCCCGAGACGGCGACGAGCACGAAGCAGCCGAGGGCGATGCTCGAGTACCGGGCCACGACCGCCGCCAGCCGGTCGCCGGGCAGCACCCCGCGCAGCAGCACGAGCATGACGAGCCCACCGACCCACAGCGCCGCACCGACCAGGTGCAGCCCCAGTGCCGTCACAGCGGCGTCGTGGCTGGCGGTGCCGGCGGCGTGGCCCTGCTGCGCGAGCGGGATGAGGCCGATCATCGAGACGCCGGCGGTCAGGGCGACCATGCCCTGCGAACGGACGGCGAAGCAGAGCACCGTGACGGCCGCGGCGACGAGGACGGTCACGAGCCAGGCCAGCCCGAGCTCGGTGCCGGTGAGGAAGACCCCCATCGACTGCCCGAACTGCTCGTCGATGCTGATGCGCGAGCCGGCGACGCTGAGGAACGTGCAGAACGTGGCGACGGCCGATGCGACCGTCCAGACGCCACTGGCCCCGGCGGCGACGTCGATCGCGCGGTTCCACTCGGGGCCGGAGCGCGAGATGCCGATGGTCGCCAGTGCGAGCCCACCGATCGTGGTGGCCGCGGACAGGTCGACGACGAGCCGGGCGATCGGCAGCCCGAACCGGACGACGGGCCCCGGGTCGGCGATGAGTGCGGGGTTCGCGCCCCCACCGATGACGAGTGCCGTGAGCAGCGCCACGAACCCGACGAGCAGGAGCACGGCGGGACCGGCGATGCGCGCGATCCGATTCACCCGTCAAGCCTAGGCGGTGCCCACCCGGCCGACGGACGGGGCGGGCCGATCTGTGCAAACCGGCACGGGCCTCCAGGCCGGCCATGCACACCGGGCGCACGCACGCGCGCCCGACCGAGCACCCGTCCACGCACCCGCCCGGGAACGACGAAAGGGACGGCCGAAGCCGTCCCTCCCGATGCGCGGAACAGTCTTACTTGACCGCAGCCTTGAGCTTCGAGCCGGCGCTGACCTTGACCGAGTCGCTCGCGGCGATCTCGATGGCGTCACCCGTCTGCGGGTTGCGGCCGGTGCGGGCGGCGCGGTGCGTCTTCTCGAAGGCGATCCAACCCGGGATCGTGACCTTCGTGCCGTCGGCGACGGACGACGAGACGACGCTGAAGAGCGCGTCGACGACGCCGTTGACGGTGGCCTGGCTCTGGCCGGACTCAGCGGCGACGGCAGCGACGAGCTCGGTGCGGTTCAGTGACTTGTCAGCCATGGATGTCCTCCTCGGACTTCTTGCAGTATCGGTCGGACGCACGTGTCGTCCGGCGCCCGGAGCGGTTGCCCCGTGCCACGGTGCCAGTGGGCCGAGGGCCCGGCGGAACCGGAGTTGAACCTACCAGCCGCCGGGGGTGAAAACCGCCGACTCGCCCGGATTTCCGGGGTTGTCGGGGCTCCGAGGGGGTGCTGGAGGGGCAGATGTGACGAATGACGGCTCGCGTGTACCCCGTACACAGCGAACGCCCCGCCACCAGGAGGTGACGGGGCGTCGTGTACTGCGAGTGCTTACCAGGAGCTCTTCGTGATGCCGGGGAGCTCGCCGCGGTGGGCCATGTCACGGAAGCGGACACGGCTGATGCCGAACTCACCGAGGTGGCCACGGGGGCGGCCGTCGATGGCGTCACGGTTGCGGTACCGGATGGGCGATGCGTCGCGGGGCAGCTTCTGCAGGCCCACGCGGGCGGCCTCACGCGACTCGTCGGTGCCGTTCGGGTCCACGAGGGCCTTCTTCAGCTCGAGACGACGCTCGGCGTAGCGCGCGATGATGACGGCACGCTGGTTGTTCTTCGCGATCTTGCTCTTCTTCGCCATGCTTAGCGCTCCTCACGGAAGTCGACGTGCTTGCGGATCACCGGGTCGTACTTCTTCAGCACGAGTCGGTCGGGGTTGTTCCGACGGTTCTTCTTGGTCACGTAGGTGAACCCGGTGCCCGCCGTCGAGCGGAGCTTGATGATCGGACGGATGTCCTGACCCTTTTTCGCCATCAGATCTTCTCCCCACGGGCGAGGAGATCCTTGACGACGGACTCGATGCCACGTGCGTCGATCACCTTGATGCCCTTCGCGCTGAGCGTGAGCGTGACGTTACGACGAAGCGAGGGCACGTAGTACGTCTTCTTCTGCACGTTCGGGTCGAAGCGACGCTTCGTCCGGCGGTGCGAGTGCGAGATGTTGTGACCGAAGCCGGGAACGGCGCCGGTCACCTGGCACACTGCTGCCATGGTTTCCTCCTGAGTACCGTGCGACCGGACGGCCGCACCCAAGTTCACTTGCCTGGTGCACACGCGCACTGCCACCGGGGTGACCGTGCGAGGGGGTTGTGTGCACCGCCCAGGTCCGCATCCCCTGTCGAAGGAGAGCCGGACACCGCGCGACCGCGGCGTTCGCGACGGTCGGAGGGCTTGGAACAACGGGTCCGCCGCGCGCACGCGGAGAACCAGGGGTCCACGTTACGCGAGGACCGGGCGTGTCGCAAGCCGCGCCTCCAGGCCTGGAGGCCCGTGGCGGTCGGACCGGACCGCTCACGCACCCGCGTGGTCGCCCCCACCGCCCGCGGGTCGACCGCGCGGGAGCCCGACCGGTGCCATGAGCAGGTACCGTTCCCGCCGGATCCAGTACAGGCCCGTCTCCCGCCGCTCCGCCCGGGTGGCGAACCGGTAGTGGAACATCCGTGCGCGGACCCAGCGCGGCGGCTCCCCGTCGAACGGGTCGTGGGCGAGCAGCCGCAGCGTGGGCCTGTCGGCCTCGAGCAGCCGCACGACGAACACCCGGAACCACCGGTCGTCGGCGCCGAGGGCCAGGAACCACATCAGCCAGTCGAGCCGCAGGTGGTACGGCGCGAACTGCCCGGGCCGACGCCTCGGATCGCCCGGCTTGCCGCGGAACTCGTACGGTTGCCAGTCCTCGTCGGACGGGTCCTCGGCCAGGGTTCCCTCGACGATGACCTCGTCGCGCTGCTGCGTCACGCTGCCGAAGGCACCGTAGGCGTTCGCCAGGTGCCACCGGTTGAACGAGGCGTTCATGAGCTGCCGCCGCGACACCAGGTTCCTCGCGGCCGGCCAGGACAGCCAGGCGAGCAGCACCCCGACGGCGACCGTCACCGCGACGAAGGAGACCGGCGTCGCGGTCGGCCCGGCCTCGACGCTGTCGTGCAACCAGGGCAGCACCGCAGCCACCGACCGGTCGTCGATCGCGGCGAAGGCCAGGACGAGGGTGATCCAGTTCAGCCAGGCGAAGTTGCCGGAGACCACCAACCAGAGCTGGGTGAGCAGGACGAGGGCGGCGGCGATCGACGCCACGGGCTGCGGCGCGAAGAGGAAGAACGGCACGACCAGCTGCACGAAGTGGCTGCCGAGCGTCTCGAACCGGTGCACGGGGCGGGGCAGCAGGTGGGCCGTCCGCGACACCGGGTTCGGCATCGGCTGCGTCTCGTGGTGGTAGTACAGCGCCGTCAGGTCGCGCCAGGAGCGGTCCCCGCGCATCTTGATCATGCCGGCGCCGAACTCGAGCCGGAACACCAGCCAGCGCAGCGCGACGAGCACGACGATCGGCGGCGCGACGTCGTCGGAGCCGAGGAACGCGACGGTGAACAGCGCCTCGACCAGCAGGGACTCCCACCCGAAGGCCCAGAAGGTCTGCCCGACGTCGGAGATCGACAGGTACGCCAGCCAGAGCAGCAGGAAGCACAGCATCGGCACCCACCACGGGGCCCGTTGCGGGACACCGACGACCAGGGCGAAGGACACCACCGCTCCCCCGCCGGCGAGCAGCCGCAACCGGTTGTCGGTGTAGCGCCACCACCGCCAGACCACCGGCAGCCGGCGGGCGTACGGGCGCTCCATGAACCGGGGCACCGGGAGCAGGCCGCGTTCCCCGACGAGCACCGGGAACTGGGCGAGGGCGGACAGGAAGGCGAGGCAGGCGATCGCCGCGACGCCGCGTTGCACCACGAACCGGGCGACGTCGTAGTCGGACGCGCCCGCCCACTGCGTCCAGGCTGCGAGGTCCACGGGCGGGACGCTACGCGGGGCGGGCTGCGGTCCGTCTCGGCGTCTCGTCGGATGCGCCGCCTACGGCGCCTGCGTCGGCTTGGGCGCGAGCGCCTGCACCATCAGCTCGCCGAGCTGCTGCGGCGCCGTGAACATCGGCCAGTGGCCGGTCTCGAGCCCGACGATGGAGAGTTCCTCGGTCGCGACGAGCTCGGCCGCCCAGGCCTGGTGGTCCGCCACCATCGCCAGCAGCTCGGCGGCGGGGATCTCGCAGGTGATGATCGTCGCGGGGATCGCGTGCCGGGTCGGGTCGGCGTAGTGGAACCGGTCCGACGGCACCGAGGCCGGCTCGGGGATCGCCCGGTGCTCGACGTCCTGCCGGACCTCGGGCGTCATGCCCCGGACGGTGGCGGGTTCCCAGATGTCCCACGACGGCAGCGGTACGACCCCGTCGACCACGGGCAGCTCGTCGTTGACGCACCCGCCCTCGGGCCCCGGGAACGTGTCGACGTAGAGCAGGTGCGCGACGAGCGACGGGCGCTGGTCGGCGGCCATGTACGCGATCGGCCCGGCACCCGAGTGTCCGGCCAGCACGACCGGTTCGTCGGCGGACGCGATGTCGTCCAGGATCGCGACCAACGCGGCGACCTGCTCGTCGAGCGTGTCGCCGTCGCGCGTGATCGCCTGCACCGAGTGCCCGGCCTCGCGGAGCACCGGGGCGACGTCGTCCCACGCGCTCGCGTCGAGCCAGAACCCGGGGACCAGGATGACGTGCATGCGGGGCAGGTTACTCGTCGGTGGCGGCGGTCGCTCGGGCTGCCGTGCAGACGGCGCACTCGCCGAAGATGTCGACGACGTGGCTGGCGTTGGTGAACCCGTTGGCGGCGGCGACGTCCTGCGCCCACTGCTCCACCGGGTCCGCTTCGATCTCGACGGTCCGGCCGCAGTTCCGGCAGATCAGGTGGTGGTGGTGCGCGTCCGTCGTGCACGCGCGGTACAGCGATTCGCCGTCCTGCTGCAGCGAGTCGGCGTCGCCCTCGGTGGCCAGGTCGGCGAGGGCCCGGTAGACCGTGGCCAGTCCGATGGTCGAGCCCTCGTCCCGCAGGTGCTGGTGCAGCGCCTGCGCGCTGACGAACCCCTCGGTGGAGTCGAGGGCACCGCGCACCGCTTCGCGCTGCCACGTGTTCCGCTTGGTCTTCTGCACGGCGTTCATGCTGACACCTCTTCCTTCCGACCGGCTGTCGACGTCGTCCCTGCCTGGAGGCCCGGCTCGCCCCCGCCACGCTGGTTCCGGCCGGCGACGCGGTTGCGTCCCCGCCTGTCGCGTCGCGATCCGATGATCCGGCAGACCACCCAGATCGCGAACGAGATCGTCGTCACGTACGGGCTGATGGGCAGGCCGCCACCCAGTGCGAGCAGGATGCCACCGACGACCGACGTCACCGCGAACACCGTCGACAGCACCGGCACGACGACCGGGTGCGAGCTGAGGCGCAGGGCCGCGGCCGCCGGGGTCACGAGCAGGGACAGCACGAGCAACGCACCGACGATCTGCACCGACACGGCGGTGGCCAGTCCGAGCACGAGCATGAACACGATCGCGAGGGTCCGCACCGGGATCCCCGCGGCCGCAGCCACGTCGGGGTCGACCGAGGCGAACATCAGCGGGCGCCAGATGACGAGCAGCGTCGCCACGACGATCGCGGCGACCACGATCAGGAACGCCAGCTGCGGGTTGTCGACCGAGACGATCTGCCCGGTGAGCAACCCGAACTTGTTGGCGGCCCGGCCCTTGTAGAGCGCCAGGCAGAGGATGCCGAGCCCGAGCCCGAACGGCATGAGGACGGCGATGATCGAGTTGCGTTCCCGGGCACGCGACCCGAGGACGCCGATGAGCAGGGCGGCGATGACCGACCCGACGAGTGAGCCGGTGACGACGTTCACCCCGAGCAGCAGCGAGGCACTGGCCCCGGCGAACGAGAGCTCCGAGATGCCGTGCACGGCGAAGGGCATGTTCCGGGCGACGACGAACGGGCCGATGAGCCCGCCGACGATGCCGAGCACCGCGCCGGCCCAGATCGAGTTCTGCACCAGCACGAGGAGCTGGCCGTAGTCCTGGAACGAGAAGACGGTCGACAGCACGTCCATCAGATCCGCCCTTCGTCCGGCTGGTCGGCGTGCGGGTCGACCTCGCCCGGGTGGTGCTCGTGGGCCTCGTTCGCCCCGACGATGACGATGCGTCCCATGGTGCGGACGACGTCGACGGGCGTGCCGTACAGGTCGCTCAGGACGTCGGCGCGCAGGACCTCGTCCGGGGAACCGATCCGGAATCGCCCCCCGGCGATGTACAGCACCCGGTCGACGACGTCGAGGATCGGGTTGACGTCGTGCGTCACGAAGAGCACGGCGGCCTCGCGCTGCCGGCGCTCGCGGTCGATGAGCTCGGTGATCCCGCGCTGGTGCCGCAGGTCGAGCGAGATCAGGGGTTCGTCGCACAGCAGCAGGGCGGGGTCGGCGGCGATGGCCTGCCCGACGCGGGTGCGCTGCTGTTCGCCGCCGGAGAGCTCGGCGACGGGGGCGTCCGCGAAGGCGGTGGCGCCGACCTCGTCGAGGACCCGGTCGATGCGCATCCGATCGGCCTTCGACGCACGTCGGATGCCCCACCGGTGCCCGGTCACGCCCTGGGCGATCATGTCCCGCGCGCGCAGGGGCGTCCCCGCCTCCATCAGACGCTGCTGCGGGATGTAGCCGATCTTCCGGTGGCCGCGGTGCACCGGCTGCCCGAGGAACGACATCGTGCCGCTCGTCAGCCGCTGCTGCCCGAGGACGGTACGGAGCAGTGAGGTCTTGCCGGCGCCGTTCGGGCCGAGGACCGCGACGAACTCCCCCGGCGCGAGGTCGAGGTCGAGGCCTGCCCAGAGCTTCCGGGCGCCGTAGGACAACCCGGCGTCGCGGAGCGCGAGGACCGGACGAGCCGCAGCCCGGTCGTCCACCGTGGTGGTCGCCGGGCCGTGGGTCGCCGCTGCTGCGGTCGAGGTCGTCACTTCTGGAGCGCTGCCTTCACCGCGTCGATGTTCGCCTGCTGCCACGAGACGTAATCCTGCCCCTTGGGGAGCGTCTCCGTGACACCGACGACGGGGATGTCGTTCTGCTCGGCCGCCTTCTGGACCTGTTCGGTCTCGGGGCTCGACGCCTGGTTGTTGTAGGCGAGCAGCTGCACGCGCTTGCCGGTGAACAGCGCGAGGGTGTCGCGGAGGGCCGCCGGCGGGACGTCGTCGCCTTCCTCGATGGCCTCGGAGAAGTCTGGCGGGGTCTCGTTCTCGAGCCCCATCGCGTCGAACAGGTACCCGGGCACCGGCTCGGTGTACGCCACCTTGTCCCCGGAGTCCTGCTTCTTGACGGCGTCGGTCTGGGACTCGAGGTCCTCGAGCTTGGTGGTGAGCGTGGCGGCGTTCTTCTCGAAGGCGTCCTTGCCGCTCTCGTCGAGCGCACTGAGGTCCTTCGTGACCGCCTCGACCAGCTTCACCATCGTCGGGTAGCTGTAGAAGACGTGCTCGTTGAACTCGGCACTGCCGCCCTTGTCGAGGCCGGAGAGCTTCACGACGTTGATCGTGTCGGCCTTGGTGTCCGAGGCGTTCGCGAGCGTCGTCATGAAGTCGTCGTACCCGCCACCGTTCTCGATGAGCAGGTCGGCCTTGGAAACGGAGAGCTGCGTGCGGGCGCTCGACTCGAACGAGTGCGGGTCCTGCGAGGGGTCGCTCAGGATGCTCGTCACGGTGACGGCGTCGCCACCGATGGTCTTGACGATCGAGCCGTAGACGTTGGTGGAGGCGACGACGTTGACCGTGCCGTCACCGCTGGCCTCCCCCGAGGCGGATGAGGTGGCGCACCCGGTCAGGGCGAGCGCGGCGGCGCCGGCGACGAGCGGGAGGGCGAGGAGGCGGTTGTGCATGGCACGACGCTAACGCCTACTGATAACGATTGTCAAAACCGCTATGAGGGATCTCAGCGCGGCCAGGAGACGGACGGGAGGCCCGGTGCCAGCTGGCACCGGGCCTCCCGTCCGTCGGAACGCGCGTCTACGGCTTGGTGGCCGCGTCGATCGTGTTCTCGGCGATCGTGTCCTCTTCACGCCCGGGGGTGCGGAGGTTCCACTTCTTGATCACGAAACTGAACAGGAAGTAGTAGACGACCGCGTAGCCGAGGCCGATCGGGATGAGCCAGATCGCCCCGTCCGCCTTGCCGAAGTTCAGCACGAAGTCGATCGCGCCGGCCGAGAACGAGAACCCGTCCCGGATGCCGAGGGCGTTCACCAGGGCGAGCGAGGACCCCGTGAGCACCGCGTGGATGACGTAGAGCGGGAACGCCACGAACATGAACGAGTACTCGAGCGGCTCGGTGATGCCCGTGACGAACGAGGTCAGTGCGGCGGAGAGCATGATGCCACCGACGAGCTTGCGGTTCTGCGGCTTGGCGTTGCGCCAGATCGCGAGGGCCCCGGCGGGCAGCGCGAACATCATGATCGGGAAGAAGCCGGTCTGGAAGATGCCGGCCGTGGGGTCGCCCGCCAGGAAGCGCTGGATGTCGCCGTGGTAGGTCACACCACCGGTCGAGAAGCTGCCCAGCTGGAACCACGGGAAGAAGTTGAGCAGCTGGTGCAGCCCGATCGGGATGAGCATGCGGTTCACGAAGCCGAAGATGCCGCCGCCGATCACGGCGTTGTCCGCGACGGCTTGGCCAGCCGCGGTGAGCGCGATGTCGAAGTAGCGGTAGACGAACGACATGAGCACGGCGATGATCAACGCCGCAGCGGCGGTCAGGATCGGCACGAGTCGGCGGCCGGAGAAGAACCCGAGGAAGTCGGGCATCTTCGTGCGGTGGAACTTCTCCCACAGCACGGCGGAGACGAGACCCATCACGATGCCGCCGAGGACACCGAAGTTGATCGTCGCCTGGCCGCCGTTCGCGTCCTTCACACCGGCGAGGACGATCGGCGACATCGCGGCGAACACCTGGTACATGACCATGTACCCGACGACGGCCGCGAGCGCGGTCGTGCCGTCCGACTTCTTGGCCCAACCGATCGCGATGCCGACCGCGAAGAGCAGCGGGAGCCAGGTGAAGACACCGTTGCCCGCGGCCGCGATGATCGTCGCGCCCTGCTCGAAGCCGGGGATCGCGCCGAGCATGTCGGACTGGCCCAGGCGGAGCAGGATGCCCGCTGCAGGCATGACCGCGATCGGCAGGAGCAGACTCCGTCCGAGGCGCTGGGCCTGTGCGAACAGCCGTGACTGCTTCTTCGGCTTCTTCTTCTCCGGCACATCCGTGGCAGTGGTGGCGCTCATCGGAGGTCCTCTCGTCATTGGGTGGAGCTGTCGGGGTGAGTTGAGTCGTGCAGCCAGCGCAGGTAACCTCGGCGGTGTCGCCAGGTCCGGTCCTGTCCGGTCATGACCAGTTCCGTAGTCTGATCCGCGAGCGGACCGGTGTCAACCTGCGACGCAAACCCTTAACGAGGAGGAAACGATGGCCGACATCAAGGCAGCCGACATCATCGCCGCACTCGGCGGTGCCGAGAACATCGAAGAGGTCGAGGGCTGCATCACGCGCCTCCGCGTCGAGGTCGAGGACGGGGACCTGGTCGACAAGGCCGCCCTGCAGGCAGCCGGGGCCCAGGCCGTCATCGGTGGCGGCACCGGCTGGCAGGTCATCGTCGGCACGATCGCCGACAACCTCGCCCAGGACATCCAGGACGAACTGTGACCGTCGTCCGCACCCCGTTCGGCGGCCCGGTCGTCGCCCTCGCCGACGTGCCCGACCCGGTGTTCGCCGGGCAGCTCGTCGGTGCCGGCGTCGCGGTCGACCCCACGGGCGTCGAGGGCGCGGTCACCGCGGTGGCCCCGGTCGACGGCACCATCGTGAAGCTGCACCCGCACGCGTTCGCCCTGCAGGGCGCCGCTGGCACCGACGTCCTGGTGCACGTCGGCATCGACACCGTGAAGCTCTCCGGCGAGGGCTTCGAGCTCCTCGCGACCGAGGGCGACACCGTCACCGCCGGTGACCCCGTCGTCCGGTTCACCCCCTCGGTGATCTCAGCAGCCGGGTACTCGCCGATCTGCCCGGTCGTGGTGCTCGGTTCGACAGCGGACAGCGTCGACCAGGGGACGGTCGGCACCACGGTGCTCGACGGCGACACCCTCTTCGAGGTCTAGGGGTTCTTCCTCGTCGAGAGCGACCGTGTGCTGCGGACCACCCGCGGCAGACGGTCGCTTTCGCGTTGCTGGGCGGACTACGCGACCGCGGGGGTCGCGGTGACTTCCATCTGCACGCGGTAGCGGTCCGATCGGTACCAGCTGCGGGTGTGCTCCACGGGTCGCTCCCCCGCGTACGACACCCGGTCGAACTCGAGCACCGGTGCTCCGGTCTTCGTGCCGAGCAGGGTCGCGACATCGTCGGCCGCCGGGTTCGCCGCGACGGTCTGCTGCGCGCGGTCGATCGGGGTGCCGTACTCCGTGGCGATGATCGAGTACACCGACCCGGACAGGTCGTGGTCGAGCAGGCCCGGGAAGGCGTCGGCCACGAGCCAGGCGTCGTCGATCGAGACCGGGGCGCCGTCGGCCATCCGCAGGCGCTTCACGTGGAAGGCCGGCACGTCCTGATCGATCCGCAGGGCCGCGGCGGTGTCGGCCGGCGGCACGCGTTCCTCGCGCACGAGCACCACGGTGGTCGGCTCGTGCCCCATCGCCCGCATCTCCTCGGTGAACGAGGCGAGGTGCAGCGTCGACTGCACGGGCCGGTGCGCGACGAAGGTGCCCTTGCCGCGGACGCGCTCCAGGTACCCCTCGTTCACCAGCTGTCCGAGGGCTTCGCGCACGGTGATCCGGGAGACGCCGTACTCGGCGATGAGCTGGCGTTCGGACGGGATCGCGGCACCGGGAGCCAGGCGGGTCGTGACGAGGTCGAGCAGGATGCGCCGCAGCTGCTGGTGCTTCGGTTCGGCACCCTCGGTGATGCGGCTCGTCATGCGTCCCTCGTGCTCCGTTGCTGGTCCTGGGCGGTGGTCATGCGCGGACATGACCAGTGCCCATCACAGTAGCGAGTCAGGCCGGGAAGACCAACGTGCGCGGTGCCGAAGGGACGGAGTCGGTGCTCAGGCGTTGGCGACGAGCCAGGCGAACTGCTCGTCGGAGAGCAGCCGATCGGTCCAGACCTGCCCCTCGACCCCGGCGGCCGCACGGTTCTGCGCTGCGGGAGCCCCCTGCCACACCAGCGACAGCCCGGCACGACGCAGCACGGCTGCAGAAGCAGGGTTGTTCGTGAGCACGCGGCCGGTCACCGGGACGTCCGGAGCGGTGTCGGCGGCGGCACGCACGGCAGCGAGGGCGATCTCGGACGCGAAGCCCTGCCCCCACGCCGCGGGTGCCAGTCGGTAGCCGAGGTTCCAGACCCCACCGGCGGTCATGTCGACTCCGCCCACACCGACGAAGGCGTGGTCGGAGGCGCTGCGGACCGCCCAGGACCCGAGGCCGTGGCGTGCACGACCGCCGATCTTGCGCTGCACCATGTCCACGCTCGAGCTCCGCGCCACGTGCCGGCCGGTGGGCAGGTGCTGCCACGTGCGGGCGTCCGAGAAGAGCGCGTGCACGTCGTCGATGTCGGCCGGGGTCAGCGGCGTGAGCAGGAGGCGATCCGTTCGGATCTCCTGCGAGGGGGTCAGGAGCTGGTGGACCATGCACCGATCATGCCGCCGACCCCCGACATCCGTGTGAACACCACGCGACGTTTGCGGAAGCCCGCAGATGGTGAGCAGAAAAGGTCGAGTGGCTCGAAGCAACCCGACCATTTCTGCTCACGAAGCGGAACGACAAGCGCTAGTCGAGCAGGAGTGCCGGCTCCTCGAGCACCGAGGCGACGTCGTGCACGAAGCGGGACGCCACGTCACCGTCGACGACCCGGTGGTCGAACGAGGCACCGATGGTCGTCACCATGCGCGAGCGGACCTCGCCGTCGACGACCCACGGCTTCGGCTTGATCGTGCCCATGGCGACGATCGCGACCTCGCCCGGGTTGAGGATCGGGGTCCCGGTGTCCATGCCGAACACACCGATGTTCGTGATCGACACCGTGCCGTTCGCCATCTGCTTCGGCGTGGTCTTGCCGTCGCGGGCGGTCAGGGTGAGCTCCTCGAGCGCCTGTGCCAGCTCGAGCAGCGACATGTCCTGCGCGTCCTTGATGTTCGGCACGATGAGCCCACGCGGGGTCGCCGCGGCGATACCGAGGTTCACGAAGTGGTGGACGATGATCTCGCGGTCGGTCCAGGTCGAGTTCACCGAACGGTTCCGGCGGACGGCCCAGATGACGGCCTTCGCGACGATGAGCAGCGGCGAGACCTTCACGCCGGCGAACGTCGGCGAGGCCTTGAGCCGCTTGACGAACTCCATCGTGTGGGTCGCGTCGACGTCGACGAACAGCGACACGTGGGGGGCCGTGAAGGCGGACGTCGTCATCGCGGTGGCGATGGCCTTGCGGACGCCCTTGACCGGGATCGTCTCGCTGCGGACCTCGCCCCACTCGGGCGTCTCGATGTTCCGGAAGACGCTGGCCTGCTTCGCGTGCCGGATGACGTCGTCGCGGGTGACCTCGCCGGCAAGACCGGTCGCGACGATCTCGGTCAGTTCGACGCCGAGGTCCTTCGCGAGCTTCCGGATCGGCGGCTTCGCCAGGACGTTGGTCGCGGTGCTCTGCTTGTGCGCGGAGCCCGTGCCGAGGGCGCTGATCGCCTCGGCGGTGCTCTCCTCGCCCGGGTCGACGGAGGCTTCCGCCGCCGCGGCGGTGTCCACACTGGAGGCGCGGCTCGCCTCGGCCGCGAGCGCTGCGGCCCGGCGGGCGCCCGGCTTGCGACGGGAGGGCGACGAGGTCGCCGAGCCGTAGCCGACGAGGACGGCACCGGAGGACTCGTCCGTGCCCTGGACGGAGGCGTCGACCGCGACCGGCTGGACCGGGGCCGCCGGCGCGGCGGCAGGGGCAGGGGCAGGCGCTGCCGGTACGGGGGCAGCGGCGCGTGCCGGCACCGCCGCGGGAGCGGGAGGGGTCTGCGCGACCGGAGCCGACGGGGCGGCAGCGGCCTGCGGGGTGGGCGCGACCACGGGCGAGACCGGGGCGGACTCGGCGACGGGCGCCGCGCCTCCCGACTGTTCCGCAGGCGGCGTGAGGGCCGCTCCGGACGCGACCGACGCGTCCGAATCGACGCGGATGATCGGCTTGCCGACCTCGACCGTGTCGCCCTCGGACACGAGCAGGCCGGTGACGGTGCCGGCGAACGGCGACGGCAGCTCGACGAGCGACTTCGCGGTCTCGATCTCGACGAGCACCTGGTCGACGGCGATCTCGTCCCCGATCGCGACGCGCCACTGCACGATCTCGGCCTCGGTGAGACCTTCACCCACGTCGGGCAGGGGGAATTCGGCGGCGGCCACTACGGCTCCTTCGCGGATCTGGTCGAGCTCGGTCGGACGGGTCAGTAGGCGAGGGCGCGGTCGACGGCCTCGAGGATGCGGTCGGCATCCGGCAGGTGCAGGTGCTCGAGCTTCGACACCGGGAACGGCACGTCGAAGCCGGAGACCCGGAGCGGCGGTGCCTGCATCGTGTAGAACGCCCGCTCGGCGACGGTCGCGGCGATCTCGCTGCCGACGCTGACGAAGCCGGAGGCCTCTTGTGCGATGACCAGGCGACCGGTCTTGCGGACGGAGACCAGCAGCGGCTCCCAGTCGATCGGCGAGATCGAGCGGAGGTCGATGACCTCGCAGCTGGTGCCCTCGGCCTCGGCGATGTCCGCCGCCTGCATCAGGGTGGCGACCATCGCGCCATGCCCGACGAGCGTGACCTCGGTGCCGGTGCGGGCGACGCGGGTCGTGTGCATCGGGACGTGGCCGTCGACCAGGTCCACCTGGCCCTTGGGCCAGTAGCGGGACTTCGGCTCGAGGAAGATCACCGGGTCCTTCGACGCGATGGCTTCCTGGATCATCCAGTAGGCGTCGTTCGGGGTGCTCGGGCTGACGACCCGCAGGCCCGGGGTGTGCGCGAAGTACGTCTCCGGGGACTCCTGGTGGTGCTCCACGGCACCGATGTGGCCGCCGTAGGGGATGCGGATGACGACGGGCAGCGACATGTGTGCCGGCAGGCGGTTCGCCATCTTCGCGAGCTGCGAGGTGATCTGGTCGAAGCCGGGCCACACGAAGCCGTCGAACTGGATCTCGACGACCGGCCGGTAGCCGCGCAGGGCGAGGCCGATCGCGGTGCCGATGATGCCGGCCTCGGCGAGCGGGGTGTCCCGCACGCGCTCGGCGCCGAAGCGGTCCTGCAGGCCCTCGGTGATGCGGAAGACGCCGCCCAGCTGGCCGATGTCCTCGCCCATCAGCAGGACCTTGTCGTCCGCTTCCATGGCCGCGGCGAGCCCGGCGTTCAGGGCCTTGGCCATCGGCAGGGTCGGGGTGGGGTCACTCGGGACCTCGCCGGCGCCCGGGTGGGACCGCAGGGTGTAGTCGAAGAGCTGCTCGGTGGTGCTCATGCGTGGGCGCCCCCTTCGAAGCCGGCCTCGTACTGGGCGAGCCAGGCCTTCTGCTCGGCGATCCGCGGGTGCGGCTCGCGGTACACGTTGTCGAACATGACGTCGACGGACGGTGCGGTCAGGGCGACGGTGCGGCGTCGGACGTCGGCGGCGATGTCCTCGCCCTCTTCGTCGAAGGCGGCGAACTGCTCGTCCGTCGCACCCTTCGATCGCAGGTACGCCTCGGACCGGACGATCGGGTCGCGGAGGACCCATTCCTCGAGCTCGCCGTCGGCGCGGTACCGGCTCGGGTCGTCGGAGCTGGTGTGCGCACCGATGCGGTAGGTGTCGGCCTCGATGAAGGCCGGGCCCTGGCCGCTGCGGGCGTGCTCGGTCGCGACGACCGAGGCCGTGTAGGACGCGAGGATGTCGTTGCCGTCGATCAGGACACTCGGGATCCCGAAGCCGCGCGGGCGGTCGACGAGCGGCGTCGGGGACTGCACCGACACCGGCACCGAGATGGCCCAGTGGTTGTTCTGCAGGAAGAAGACGACCGGGGCCTTGGTCGACGCGGAGAACACGAAGGCCTCGTTCACGTCGCCCTGGCTGGTGGCGCCGTCGCCGAAGTAGACGATCGAGCAGGCGTCGCGGTCCGGGTCGCCCGTGCCGACGTCGCCGTCGAGCTTCTGGCCGAGCGCGTACCCGGTGGCGTGCAGGGTCTGCGAGCCGATCACCAGGGTGGAGATGTGCGTGTTGCCGCGCTGGTCCGGGTCCCACCCGCCGTGGGTCTGCCCGCGGTACATCGCGATGATCTCCATCGGCTCGACGCCGCGGTGCATCGTGACGGCGTGCTCGCGGTAGGACGGGAACACGTGGTCCTGGGCGCGCAGGGCGAAGGCCGAGCCGGTCTGCGCGGCCTCTTGTCCGTGGCTGGGCACCCACAGGCCGAGCTGGCCGGTGCGCTGGAGGTTGTGGCCGGCGTGGTCGAACCGACGGGTCAGCACCATGCGGCGGTGCATCGCCAGCAGGGTCTCGTCGGGGATCGCCCGCGCGGCGGCGGCGAACTCGGCGTTCTCGTCGGTCTCCACGAACCGACCCTCGGGGTCGAGGAGCCGGACGGTGGTCGTCGCGGGAGCCGCGGCGCGGAATGACATGCGGGCCAGCGTAGCGCCAGGCACTAGTCGGCCACCTGGAGGTCCCCCACAAGTGAGCGGGCTGTTTGAAGGAGCGTTTCCACAGCTTCGTGCTCGCCGATCGAGATGCGGATGCCCTCCGGCGGGAAGGCCCGGACGATGATGCCGGCGTCCTCGAACGCGGCCGCAGCGGCGACGGTCCGCTCACCCGTCGGCAGCCAGAGGAAGTTGCCCTGGGCGTCGGGGACGTCCCAGCCCTGGGCACGGAGCTCGACGACGATCCGGTCGCGCAGGGCCGCGATCTCGGTCACGCGCTCGAGCAGCTCGGCCTCGCGTTCCAGGCTGGCGAGCGCCGCCGCCTGGCCCTGGGCGGTCACGGACAGCGGGATCGCGCAGGCACGGACGGCGTCGAGCACGTAGTCCGGACCGAGCGCGTAGCCCACCCGGAGCCCGGCGAGCCCGTACGCCTTCGAGAAGGTGCGGAGGACCACGAGGTTGGTGTGCGCGGCGAGCAGCGGGTGGCCGTGCACGGCGGCCTCGTCCGTCACGAACTCGGCGTATGCCTCGTCGAGCACGACCAGCACCGACTGCGGCACCGCGGCCATGAACGCGTCGAACTCCGCGGCGGTCACGATCGGCCCCGTCGGGTTGTTCGGCGAGCAGACGAGCACCATGCGGGTGCGCTCGGTGACGGCCGCGGCCATCGCGTCGAGGTCGTGCCCGCCGTCGGCGCGGTTCGGCACCTGCACGCTGGTGGCGCCGGCGACCGTGACGACGCCCGGGTACGCCTCGAACGAGCGCCACGCGTAGACGATCTCGTCACCGGGGCCGGAGGTCGCGCGGGCGAGTTCGTGCAGGATCGCGACGCTGCCCGGCGCGACGTGCACCTGCTCGGCGGTCAGCCCGAAGCGGTTGGCCAGCACGGCGCGCAGGGCGAGGGCGGTGGCGTCGGGGTACCGGTTGTACGAGGTCTGGGCCTGCACGGCCTCGACGACCCCGGGGAGCGGCGGGAACGGGTTCTCGTTGCTCGACAGCTTGAAGGCGGAGTCGGACGCCTGTCGCCCCTGCTTGTACGCGGGGAGGACGGCCACCTCGGGCCGGATGTGCACACGCTGCTCGCTCACGGGTTCAGGCTACCGGCAGGCCCACGGCACCCACGAGGGGAAGCGAGGGCATCATGGGCGCATGCGATTCCTCGTCCGCCTCGTCGTCAACGCCCTCGCGCTCTGGCTCACCACGCTGATCGTCAGCGGCGTCTCCGTCACGCCGTTCGGTGACGGCGGGACCACCGCGACCGTCCTCACCTTCCTGCTCGTGGCGTTCGTGTTCGGTCTCGTGAACGCGGTGATCGGCACGGTCATCCGGATCGTGGCGTTCCCGATCTACATCCTCACGCTCGGGCTCATCTCGTTCGTCGTGAACGCGATCCTGCTGCTCATCGTCGCGGGCATCTCGGACGCGTTCGGCTTCGGCCTCGAGGTCGACTCCTTCGGCTGGGGCATCGTCGGTGCCTTCGTGCTCGCGGTCTTCGCCTGGCTGATCGGGCTCTTCGTCCGCCCGGTGCTCAACCGCCAGCGGGCGTGACCCCGGCGGGCCTCGCGGAGGACCCCGCCCTGCGTCATGATGTGCTCATGACCCAGGACGTCGACGCCCCGTTCCGCGTCTCGTTCGTCTGCAGCGGCAACATCTGCCGCTCCCCCATGGCCGGTGTCGTCTTCGCGCAGATCGCCGCGGACGCCGGCCTCGCCGACCGGTTCCAGGTGGAGTCGGCCGGCACCGGTGACTGGCACGTCGGGGAACCCGCCGACGAGCGCACGATCGCAGCGCTGGCGGCGCGCGGATACGATGGCAGCAGGCATCGCGCCCGTCAGTTCGACCCGGACCGGTTCCCGGACCTCGACCTGGTGGTCGCACTCGACCGCTCCCACGAGCGCATCCTGCGTTCGTGGGCCCCGACCATGGACGACTCCGCCAAGGTGACGCTCCTGTTGCGGTACGACGCCGCCTGGCCCCAGCAGGCCGACGTGCCGGACCCGTACTACGCGGACCGGCACGAGTTCGACCGAGTGCTCTCGACCGTCGAACGGGCCTGCCGGGCGCTCTTCCACCAGCTCGAGCCGGCAGTCCGTCAGGGAGCCCCATGACCCCCCTTCCCCCGCAGCCGATCAGCCCGCTCGACGGGCGCTACTACCCGATCGTGCACACGGTGGGCGAGCACCTCTCCGAGGCCGGCCTCAACCGCGCGCGCATCGTGGTCGAGGTCGAGTGGCTCATCTTCCTGACCGACCACGCGATGTTCACCACCTCACCGCTCAGCGTCGACGACAAGGCCGCACTGCGCCGGATCGTCTCGACCTTCGGCCAGGACCAGATCGCGGAGCTCGCCGACATCGAGGCGACGACCCGGCACGACGTCAAGGCCGTCGAGTACTTCGTGCGCCGCCGGCTGTCCGAGCTCGGGCTCGACGCGATCGCCGAGCTCACCCACTTCGCCGCCACGAGCGAGGACGTCAACAACCTGTCCTACGCACTCACCGTGCGGGACACCGTCGACCAGGTCTGGCTGCCCGGTTTCCGCGCCGTGCTCGAGAAGCTCCGGACGCTCGCCGTCGAGCTGAAGAGCGTGCCGATGCTCTCGCACACCCACGGTCAGCCGGCCACCCCGACGACGCTCGGCAAGGAGCTCGCGGTCGTCGTCTACCGGCTCGAGCGCGTGCTCGCCCAGATCGAGGGCGGCGAGTACCTCGGCAAGTTCTCCGGCGCGACCGGCACCTTCTCGGCACACCTCGCCGCTGACCCCGAGGCCGACTGGCCCGCGCTGTCCCGCGAGTTCGTCGAGGGCCTCGGCCTGACGTGGAACCCGCTCACCACGCAGATCGAGTCGCACGACTGGCAGGCCGAGCTCTACGACCGGGTGCGTCACGCCAACCGGATCCTGCACAACCTGGCGACCGACGTGTGGACCTACATCTCGATGGGGTACTTCACGCAGATCCCCGTCGCGGGTGCGACCGGGTCGTCGACGATGCCGCACAAGATCAACCCGATCAAGTTCGAGAACGCCGAGGCGAACCTCGAGATCTCGTCGGCGCTCTTCTCGACGCTGTCCGAGACCCTCGTGACGAGCCGACTGCAGCGCGACCTGACCGACTCCACCACGCAGCGGAACATCGGTGTCGCGTTCGGGCACTCGCTGCTCGCGCTCGACAACCTGCGCCGCGGTCTGGGCGAGATCGCCGTGAACGAGGTCAAGCTCGCCGACGACCTCGACCACAACTGGGAGGTCCTCGCCGAGGCCATCCAGACGGTCATCCGTGCCGAGGTCACCGCCGGGCAGTCGAACATCGAGGACCCCTACGCGATGCTCAAGGAGCTCACGCGGGGCAAGCGGGTGAGCCAGCAGGACCTCATCGTGTTCGTGAACCGTCTGGACATCTCCGACGGCGCGAAGGCCCGGCTGACGAACCTGACGCCGGCGACCTACACGGGCCTGGCGGACGAGCTGGTCGACCACCTCGACGTCTGAGCACGACGAACCGGCGGCCGGTCGGCCGCCGGTTCGTCGTCGGATCCGCTTCCCGGGGTGCGGAATCCTGAGCGGTTCGATAGGTTCATGGTGCTGAATAGATCTCAGCACGGGGGCGTCGCAGTGGATGCACCCTGCCCACTGATCGGATGGATCTCCACACCGTGCTTCGTTCTCGCATCACCGCGGCCGCCGTCGGCGCCACCGTGCTCGGCGTCTCCGCCGCCCTCGTCCCGACGGTCTCGACCGCCCTCGTGACGAGCTCCACCGCTTCGGCCATCGTCACCTGGACCGACTCGGCCGACGACTTCACCGCCGCGCCGACCGGCACCTTCCCGCTGACCGACCAGTGGTACTGGGCGTCCGTGAACGACCTGGGCGGTGGCGGCTCGATCACCGACCACGCCACGCTCGACGAGGACGGCCTGTCCGTCTCCGAGGGCGAGGCCGTCGCGCTGGTCCGCGGGCTGAACACGCCGGTGGCCCCGGATGCCGTCCCCGCGCTCGCCGCCGGGATCAGCATGACCACGACCGGTGCGACGACCTTCGGCCTCGCGGTCCAGGCGGGCGACGACTCCACCGCACAGTCCGTGGTCTTCGCCACGGACGCGCCCGTCACCGACGGCGGCGGCACGGTCAGCGGTACCAGCAACTGGATCGACCCCACGACCGGCGACGTCGAGTCGACGGCCGAGCTCGCAGCCGACCTGCGCGACGCTGACGCCGAGGTCGTCGGCTACGTCGTCTACGTCGGCATCGACATCGCCGGCGGGATCACCCCGCCGCCGACCGGGCCGACCGAGACCCCCGCACCGACCGACCAGCCCACCCCGGCCCCGACCGTGGACGGCGCTCCGGCACCGACCGGTCTGCCCGGCACCGAGCTGAAGAGCCTCGCCGCCCCGCTCGAGGTCACCGGCCAGGCCCTCGCCGCCGACGCCAGCGGCTCGGTCTCCGCGCTCCGCGTCGACGACACCACGACCTACTTCACGCCGCAGCCCACCGCGGCCGCCGAGCTCCTCACCCCGACCGCGACCCTGACCGCGGCCACCACCACCGGTGTCCGCATCCAGGGCTCGGGCTTCGCTCCGGGCGAGACCGTCGGCGCCGGCGTCGGCACCGATGCCCAGGGCACCGAGATCCCGGGGGTCGCGTTCCGCGCCGACGCCGAGGGCAACGTCTCCGGCACGATCGTCCTGCCCGCCGACTTCGTGAACACCGCCGGCGCCTACAGCGTCGGTCTCGTCGGTGCCTCGTCCGCACAGGCCGCTCAGGCCGCGCTCACCGTCACCGCCGACCCGGCCGCTGCCGGTGACGCGGGCACGGCACCGGTCGCCGTACCGGTGCCCGGAACGGCGAACTTCACGGGCTGATCTTGCCGATCCTCCCGACCGAGCCACGGCGGCGTGCGACTGTGATCGCCGCCGCCGTGGCCGTCGTCTGTGCGGGGGCCGTCGCGTTCGTCGCGTTCGGCCCCCTGTCGGCCGCGCCCGCCCCGACCCCGAGCAGGTCCGTTGCGGCGCCGACGCCGACTCCGACGACGGCACCGGAGCCGACCCCGTCGGCAGCACCCGTCGACGCGCTCGACGCCCCGGCCAGCACCACCGTCGCCGCCGTCAGCGGCGCGTCCGTCCCGGTCAGCGCGAGCGCGGGCGGCACGGCGACGCAGACCCTCGAGAACCCGCAGGCCTCCGGCGCCCCGCTCGTCTTCCGGGTCGTCGACCAGCAGGACGGCTGGGTGGAGGTGCAGCTCGCACAGCGCCCGAACGGCAGCACGGGCTGGGTACCGGCCAGCGCCGTCACCCTGTCCGAGGACCCGTACGCGATCGTCGTCACCCGCTCGACGAACACCCTCGACCTCTACAAGGCCGGCAAGGTCGTCGAGAGCTACCCCGTCGCCACCGGCACCGGCGGCACCCCGTCGCCGACCGGCCGGTTCGCGCTGACCGAGCTGCTCGCGCCGACGAACGAGGGCTACGGCCCGTACGCGTACGGCACGACCGCGTTCTCGGACGTGCTCAACTCCTTCGGCGGTGGCCCGGGCCAGATCGGGCTGCACGGCACGGAGGACACGTCGAGCATCGGCACCGCCGCCTCGCACGGCTGCATCCGCATGCACAACGCCGACATCACGGCCCTGGCGGAGCTCCTGCCGCTCGGCACGCCGTTCCAGGTGCGCTGACGTTCCGGGGGCACTGACGTTCCCGGGGCACTGACGTTCCAGGTGCGCTGACGTTCCAGGTGCGCTGACGCGGCCTGGAGGCACGGCGTGCGCCCGGCGGTGGGCGCCACCGTCTCAGGTGGTGACGTGCAGAGCCTCGGCGACCAGCGCCTCCAGGACGGTGCGCACCACGGGCCGGACGGCACGGTCGGGGCGGACCAGTGCCTCGATGCGGCGTCCGGCACGGACGTCGGCGAGTTCCGCCAGGTGGAAGCGCCCGGCGGCCCGCGTGCCCGACGTGTACCGCGGGACGAGTGCGATGCCGTGCCCTGCCGCCACCAGGTTCTCGATGACCGGCAGGTGGATCGTGCGGAACGCGACGCTCGGCGGGGTGTCCGTCGCCGCGGCCATCGCGTGCAGCACACGGTCGATCGGGTAGCCCTCCGGCACGCCGATCCAGCGTTCCCCGACGACCTCGTCGATGCCCACGCGTGCGCGGCCGACCAGGGCGTGCCCGGGCGGCAGGGCGACGTCGAGCGGTTCGCGCAGGAGCGGCACGGTGTCGACCGATCCCTGGTCCGCCGGTCGGACACCGTCCGACCGGTGCCCGACGACCACGTCGTGGTCGGCGGCGAGCGGTGCGAACTCCCCCTCGCTGACGTCGACGTCGACCAGGGTCAGCGCGATGCCGGGGTGCGCCTGCATCCGGGTGAGCACGCCGGGCAAGAGCAGTTCGGCGGCGGACGGGAAGATCGCCAGGGACACCGGTCCGGTCGTGCCGCCGAGGTGTTCCTGCCAGGCGGCGTCCACCCGGGCGATGGCGGTCGCGACCCCGGGTGCCAGGCCGGCCAGGACCTGGCCGTGCGGGGTCAGGCGGACGCCGCGCCCGACGCGTTCGACCAGCGGGACCCCGACCTGCCGCTGCAGCGTCTGCAGCTGCTGGGAGACTGCGCTGGGTGTGCGGTGGGTGGCCTCGGCGACGGCCGTGACGCTGCCACGCTCGGCGAGCTCGCGGAGGACCGCCAGCAGCTGCACGTCGAAGTCGACCATGCAGGGACCCTACATCGTGCTTCGCGAAGGTTTCGATGGACCTACAACGTACTGGCCGGGACGATGAGGAGCATGACCGCTCGTGACCGTCTCTTCGCCGTCGTGGTGGCCGTGGTCTGGGGACTGAACTTCCCCGCGACGGCACTCGCGCTCGAGCACTTCCCGCCGTTCCTGCTCGCAGCGCTGCGGTTCACGATCCTGGCGGTCCCGACGCTGCTGTTCGTGCCGCGGCCGCGGATCCCGTTCGGGCGACTGCTGCTCGTCGGCCTCGGGCTCGGCGTGCTGCAGTTCTCGTTCCTGTACCTGAGCATGGCGTCCGGCATGCCGTCGGGGCTGGCCTCGCTCGTCCTGCAGGCCTCCGCGCCCTTCACGGTGGTGCTGGCCGGGGTGTTCCTGCGCGAGCGGCTGACCGGCCGGCAGGTCGTCGGGGTCACCGTCGCCGTGGCCGCCCTCGCCGCGATCGCCCTGCACCGTTCCCAGACCGCCGCGCTGCTGCCCGTCGTGCTCGCGCTGTGCGGTGCCCTCGGGTGGGCGATCGGCAACGTCGCGACCCGGCGGGCGGGCGCCGCGAACCCGCTGCACCTGACCCTGTGGTGGTCGGTCGTGCCACCCGTGCCGATGGCCGTGCTGTCGCTCGTGGTCGAGGGACCGGACCGCATCGGGGCCGCACTCGGCACGGCGTTCACGCCGGCGGCGCTGCCGGCCGACCTCGGCCTGCTCTACATCGTGGTCGTCGCGACCCTGGTGGGCTACGGCATCTGGTCGCGGCTGCTGGCGACCTACCCCTCGAGCACGGTCGCGCCGTTCTCGATGCTCGTGCCGGTGGTCGGGGTGCTCGCGTCGTGGGCGGCCTTCGGCGAGGTGCCCGACCTGGTCGAGGTGCTCGCCGGCGCGGTCGTCGTGGCCGCCGTGCTGTGGTCGTCGCGTCCGGCGCGGGACCGCGGGCCGCGACCGGGCCGGAACCCGGCGCCGGATCGGGCACCGACACCAGCTCCGGTCGACGGGGTCCCGGTGCCGGTGCTCAGCCCCGGTGCTGGCGGCGCTCCGCGATGATCCCGGCGAGCGCCCCACGCAGGTGCGGGTACCGGAACTCGTAGCCCGCCTCGGTCAACCGGGTCGGCACCACCCACCGGCTCTTCAGCACGAGTTCGGTCTCGGTGCGGATCGCGAACGACCCGAGTTCGAGCATCCACCGCCAGGTCGGTACCCCGAACCGGCGTCCGACGGCGTCGCGGATGGTCGCCATCACGGTGCGGTTGTCGGACGGGTTCGGGCTCGAGAGGTTCACCGGCCCCTCGATCTCCGGGTGGTCGCGGAGGAACCGGATCGACCCGAGGACATCGGCGATGTGCACCCAGCTGAAGCGCTGCCGACCGTGCGTGGGCCGGTGGTGGTGGTACGTGCCGGCGCGGAGCCGGGAGCGCGTCGGCACCCACGGCCCGTCGTACTGCGGCCCGCCGAGGCCGGCCTGCGCGAGCCGGAGGAGCGGCAGCAGGGCGCTGCCGTCGCCGAACACGATCGCCATCCGGAGCGCCACACGACGGGTGCCGGGCAGGTCGGCGCCGAAGAAGGCGTCCTCCCACGCGCGGGCCACGGAGACCGAGAACCCCTCGCCGATCTCGCCGGTGGTCTCGTCCTGCGGGCGGTCGTCGGCGTGCCGGTAGATCGTCGCGGTCGAGGCGTTCATCCACAGCGGCGTCGGGTGCTCCGACGTCCGGATGGCCTCGGCGAGCTCGAGCGTGGTGTCCACCCGTGAGCGCATGATCTCCGCACGGTTGCGTCGGCCGTAGCGGCAGTTGACGCTCTTGCCCGCCATGTTCACGACCATGGCGGCACCGTCGACGAGTTCCCGGATGCGCAGGGTGTTGCCCCACACCGCGTCGCCGGTCCGGCCGATGGTGACGACCCGGTAGCCCTCTGCCGCGAAGGCGTCCCGAAGGTACCGCCCCACGAAGCCGCTCGCTCCCGCGATCACGACGCGGCCCTTCTCGTCGCTCATCTCATCCCCGTTCTGTGTCCGGCGCGATCTCGTACCGGAACGCCCCCTCGTACCGGTACAGCGTGCCGACCACCGGCGCGGTGAGCACCAGGGACACGCGCTGCAGGTCGGCTTCGTCATCGAATCGTTCCGTGAGCGTCACACACGGGCTCAGGGCGGCCGGGAGGCGCAGATCGCGTCCCAGCGCACGGAACGTCACGCGCGTGGAGACCAGGCGCAGGGCGCCCGCGTCCGGACCGGTGTCGTCGACCTGCGCCCGCAGACGCGCGCTGACGCGCCCGCGGCGACCGAGGTGGTCGACCAGGCCGTCGGGTTCGGCGGTGATGGCGTCCACCATCGTGCGGGCTCCCGAGCGGAACCGGAAGGTGCGGTGCGCGCGGACGGCGGGGCGGGCCTCCAGGCCGGTGCCGGGTCCACGACGGACGCGAGCCGGGCGGTTCTCGACGGTGAAGGGCACGTCCCGTTCCCACACCGGGAACATGACGGCGTCGCGCGCGAACCACGCGAGGACCGGCCAGACCCACCGGCGCGGGGTGCCGACCACGGTGAACACGCCCTCGCCGCGACCGACGTGTCCGGGCGGGACGGCAGCGAAGTAGGTCCGGAGCCGGGGGTGCAGCCGGGCCAGCACCTCGGGTGGGGTGGACAGCTCGTAGGGCGACCGGCTCACGCTGACGATCCTGGCATGTCGTCAGTGCGGATCCCTACGATGTCGCACATGGGACACGACCACGGGCACGGCGTCGGGCACGCCTCGGAGCGCGCCCTGCTCATCGCGTTCTGCATCTCGGCGGGCATCCTGCTCGCCGAGGTCGTGGGCGCCGTGGTCACGGGTTCGCTCGCACTGCTCGTCGACGCCGGGCACATGGTCGTCGACACCGGCGGACTCGGCATCGGACTCGTCGCGACGCGGCTCGCCCGCCGGTCGCCGACCGCACAGCGCACCTGGGGCTTCCAGCGGGCCGAGGTCCTCGGGGCCACCGCGCAGGCCGCGATCCTGCTCGCCGTCGGCGTCTACGTGATCATCTCGGCGGTCCAGCGGCTCGTCGTGCCGGAGGAGATCCACTCCGGGCCGCTGCTCGTCTTCGGCATCGTCGGACTCGTCGGCAACCTGGTGGCCTACGCGGTGCTGCTCCGGGCCTCGGGCGAGGGCTTCACGTCGCGTGCCGCCCGGCTCGAGGTCCTCAACGACACCCTCGGGTCGGTGGCCGTCATCATCGCCGCGGTCGTGCTCATGCTGACCGGGTGGGAGCGGGCGGACTCCGTCGCCGCGATCCTGATCGGCCTGCTCATCCTGCCGCGGGCGATCCGGCTGCTGCGCGAGACCGCGAACGTGCTGCTCGAGTCGACGCCGCCGGGGCTCGACCTCGACGACGTGCGGGGCCACATCCTCGAGCTCGACCACGTCATCGCCGTGCACGACCTGCACGCGACGCTCGTGGCGACCGGGGTGCCGAACCTGACCGCGCACGTGGTCGTCGACGACCACTGCTTCTCGACGGCGCACGCCCCGGCGATCCTCGACGAGCTGCAGCGGTGCGTGGCGGAGCACTTCGACGTGCCGGTGGAGCACTCGACGTTCCAGTTGGAGCCGGCGTCGCACCGGCGGCACGAGTACGAGGTGCACGCGTAGGGTCGCGCGCTCGGCGTGTGTGCGTCTCGGCGTTTGGGCGTCTCGACGTTTGGGCGTGTGGGCGTGTGGGTGTCTGGACGCTGCGGCGGTGGGGGACGACGCGGAACGACGAGGTCGACGTCGTACGACGACGACAGGGTCGCTTCGTGCAGACGCGGACTGTTGCGTGGCGGTGGTTGCGACAGCGTCGATGTCGTACGACGACGGCGGTGTCGTTCGACGTCAGTGGGCAGCGTGGTCTGTCGCAGAACGGGCGGACAGCGCCGGCGTCAGCAGTCGTCGGTGCGCGTGGGGTACGCCGTGATCACCCGGTCGGTGGTGGCCGAGACGATCACCTTGACGAAGGGCTCGTCGTCGGGGCGTGACCCGTCGTCGAACCGGACGGGTGCGGCGTAGCAGACCTTGCCGTCGCCGGCGTCGAGCGGGAACCCGGGGCGTGGGTCCTCGAGGGCCGTCTGCACCGCGGTGAGCATGGCGTCGTCCCAGTCGCGCGAGCCGTGCCCGGAGACGACGTCCTGCCAGTCGGCGGTGTGCCGCACCCGGATGTGCTCGTAGCCCTGGGCAGCGGTGCCGCACTGCAGGGTGACGCGGCCCAGGGCCTCGGTCTCGTACTGCGCGACGGCCGCCTGGGTCGTCGTGTCGCACCGGCCGAGCGCCGTGCTGCCGGGCATGTCCGGCCCGGTGCGGGTGATCGTGACGGTGCCGTCACCGGCGGCGGTCGGCGCATCGACCGGGGTCTGTGAGGCCGAGCCGGCGCCGATGGTCGGGTCGTCCGCACCCTGCCGTGCCGTCAGGAACAGCCCGCCGGCGAGGAGACCGGCGGCGACCACGGCCGCGATCCCCGTGATCACGGGACGGTTGCGGTTCCGGGGCACGCACCCAGTATGCCGGGAGTGCGTCCGCACGACGGAACCGGGTTCCGGACACGGCACCGCGCCATCGCGTGGTCCGGTGTCCGGAACCCGGTTCCGGGAGGCGACGGGCGGACGCCAGGCCCGTGGCGCGTCAGGCGCGCGCGGCCAGCCGGGTGCCGGCGACGACGGCCAGGACGGCGACGAGCACGACGTACCCGATCAGGACGGGGAGCGTCGGGATCACCAGCAGCGCCGCCCCGACGGCCACGACCGGCACGGTGAGTCCGGCGTAGGCGATGAGGAACGTGGCGGCGAGCACGCCGCCCCGACGCTCCGGCCCGACCAGTGCTGCGGCGCTGCCGATCGCGGCGCGGAACAGCAGGCCGACCCCGGCGCCCGCGACGACCCCGCCGCCGATGAACCCGGCGACCTGCAGCAGGACCGCGGCGACGGCGAGGACGACCAGCCCGACGACCAGCAGCACCATGCCGAGCCGGATCTGCGCACGCTGCGACAGCCGGGCGAAGACGATCTGCGAGAGCGCGCTCGCGGCGAAGACCCCGAAGGTCGTGGCCCCGGCGGCCAGGCGGTCGGTGACGTGGAAGGTGGTGCCGAGGAAGCTCGGCGCGACAGACGTGAAGAGGCCCTGCACGGCGAGTGCCGCGAACGCTGCTGCACCGGCTGCCCAGAACGCAGCTCCCTGGCCCTCGGGAGCCTGCATGCGCTGCGGGCGGTAGGCCACGGGCTGCTCGGGGCGGCCGACCGTCTCCGGTGCGGCCAGCACCAGCACGAACGCGATGGCCAGCGCGATCACGAACACCACGTACGGGACCATGAGCGGCTGCCCGACGAACTCGGCGAGCGCTCCACCGACCAGGGCGCCGAGCGACAGCCCGCCGAGGTTCACCGCCCCGGCGGCGACGCTCGCCCCCTTCGCGGAGTCGCTCGACCCGGTCGCACGGACCCGGAGCTCACCGAGGTGCGCCGTCGCGGTCGCCGTCAGCGTCCCGACACCGAGGCCGGTCACGAGCCGGGCGACGATGAGGCCGGTGACGTCGTTCCAGAGCAGGAACAGCACGGCAGCGACCAGCTCGAGGGCGATGGACACCAGGATGAGCGGGCGCCGCCCGTGCACGTCGCTCAGGTGTCCCGCCAGGTACAGCGACCCGACGACCCCGACCCCGTACGCCGCGAAGATCACGGTCGTGGTGAAGGTCGGGAACCCGTCACGGGCCTGGTAGATGACGTAGAGGGGCGCGGGGACGGTCGCGAAGGCCATCACCGCGAGGAACGCGAAGGCGACGACCCAGAAGCCGAAACCGTGGCGCCGACGGGTGTGGACACGGCGTCCGCGCGGGGCGACGACACGGTCGCTCGCGGATGCGGGAGCGGCGGTGGTGGCGGGGACGGTGCCCGTCGGGGTGTCGGTGACGGTTGACATGCTCCGATGATCGCGCTCGGGGTGCATCGAGTCCAACGGATGCGCTTGATGTGCACGATCGATCTGTTCGATACTCGGACGATGGAGACCCGACTGCTCGAACAGTTCGTCACCGTCGCCGCCGAGGGCAGCGTCACCCGGGCGGCCGAACGACTCTGGGCCGCGCAGTCCACGGTGTCCGCGGGCATCGCCTCGCT
Organism: Curtobacterium sp. MCLR17_039; assembly: GCF_003234745.1. NCBI lineage: Bacteria > Bacillati > Actinomycetota > Actinomycetes > Micrococcales > Microbacteriaceae > Curtobacterium > Curtobacterium sp. MCLR17_039. The sequence continues at coordinate 18,854 of NZ_QKTF01000004.1, read as the reverse complement.
CGAGCGCAGCTTCGGGGTGCGGCTCTTCGACCGCACCGGCCGACGGCTCGTCCTGACCCCGGCCGGCTTGGACCTGCTCCCCCACGCCCGCGCGGTGCTCGAGTCCCTCGACCGGATGCGCGACCTGGCCACCGCCGACGACGCCGACCTGCGGGGGCGGGTGCGGCTCGGCATCTTCACGAGCATGGACATCGTCGACCTGACGGGCGTGCTGCAGCGGTTCCGACGGCAGCACCCGCTCGTCGCGGTGGAGCTGATGACCTCGCCGTCGGGGACGACCGGGCTCGTGCAGGACCTGGTCGCCGGGCGGCTCGACATCGCCTACACGGGCCTGCCCACCGTGCCCGCCGGCGTCGTCGTGGAGCCGTTGCGGGAGATGCCGTTCCGGGTGTTCACCGCGTCGGACCACCCGCTCGCCGGCCGGTCGTCGGTGTCGCTCGCCGAACTCGCCGATGAACCCTTCGTCGACACGGCGCACGGGTTCGGCAACCGGATCATCCTCGACGGGGCACTCGAGCGGCTCGGCATCCGGCGGCGCATCGTCGCGGAGATGAACGACATGCCCGCCGTGATCCGGTTCGCCTCGGCCGGGCTCGGCGTCGGGGTCGTGCCGGACTCGGGGGTGCGGTACGACGGTGCGGTGCTCGACCTGGAGGACGAGGTCGAGCCGCTCCGCATCGGTCTGGCGGTCCGGACGTCCCCGGAGCCGAGTCGAGCGGTCCGGACGCTGGCGCGCGACATCGTGGCGGCGCGGGTGGGGTGACGCGGGGCGTGGTCGGTGTGCTCCGTGAGCAGGAACGGTCGCGTCACGGTGCGCGAGGCGACCGTTCCTGCTCACGATCTGACCACCGACGGACTGGAGGCACGGGTCGGGTCCGCCCCGTGCCTCCGGGCCGTCAGTCCCCCCAGATCTCCCCGATGACGGCGTTCAGCAGACCGTTCGTCGGGAAGCCGATTTGGTCGACGACGACGTAGCTGTCGCCGCGGACGTACAGGGTGTACGCCTTGGCGGCGCCGTCGTCGAGGGTCGCTCGGAGCTGGCACAGCGTGCCGTCCGGTCGCTCCGTGCAGGTGCCGCCAGCCTCGTCGCCGAACGAGTCGATCTGGTACTGGACGTGCTCGGCGCTCGCGGTGTGGATCGAGACGGACAGGAACGAGCTGTCCGCATCCGGCTTCTGCCACCCGCAGCTGATCGACGCCGAGACGACGTCCACGGTGTCGGGGTCTTGGGTGTCCTTCTCGGTCACCGACGCATCTCCGAACAACCGCGAGTACTCCGACGCGGGCACGATCGAGCGGCAGCTCGTGGGGATCGTGGCGACGGTGTTGCGCGGGGTCGGGGTGGGCTTCGGGGTCGGGGCGCCCGTGATCGGGGCGGAGCTCGGCGTCGTCGCGGACGGCGACGGCTCGGGCTGCTGGGTCTGGGTGGGAGCGGCGACCGGGTCGGCGTTCTGCTGCGACAGGGTCAGCGCGACGGCACCGGTCGCGGTGCCGAGTGCCAGCAGGGCGACGACGCCGACCACGACGCCCGAGCGACCACGACGTCGCTTCGGGCGGGGCGTGGCGCGTTCGAGGACGTTCTGCTTCATCGAGACGAGCATGCGCTGCAGCTCGTCTCCCTGGGGAGGTTCAGTGTTCATCGTGCATCACCGCCTTCTTGAGTCGACGTCGGTTGCGGGAGACCCGCTGGGTGACCGCGCCGACCGTGAGCCCGAGGAGCTCCGCGGCTTCGGCGTAGGAGTACCCCTCGAGGAGGCAGAGCTCGCAGATGCGGCGGTCGAGGTCGGGGAGCGCGGCGATCTCGGCACGGACCCAGCGCAGGGTCTCGCGTGCCTCGTCCTGGTCGGCGGGCGAGGCGAGGTGCTCGGGGAGTTCGTCCGCGCGACGACGGGCCTGCTTGCGGCCGGTGTTGAAGGCGTGGTTGCGGCAGACGACGAGCAGCCACGGCAGCACGGTGTCCGCCGGCAGCTCGAGGGTCGCCGCCCGCTGCCAGAGCGTGAGGAACGCGTCCTGCACGATCTCCTCGACGTCGGAGCGGTTGTCCACGAGTGCCCAGGCGTAGCGGGTGAGGGTGGCGGCGTACCGGTCGAACGCTCGTGCGAGCGCTCCGGTGTCCCCCTGTGCCATCGCACGGACGAGTCCTTCGTCCGTGTCGGTGCCGGTCGTCACGTCCACATCCCACCTCCTTCACCCAGAGGTGTCGGCAGGACCCGCGATCCTGACAGGACCGTTCCTGATTCGTGACCTCGGGCGTGTCCGGCGTCAGGACGCGGTCGCCGCTGGGTCAGCCGTCAGTGGAAGTCGTCGCCGTCGCCCTCGCCCGGCGTCTTGTGCCCGCCGAGCATGTCGTTGTCGTCCTGCTCGCTCGACGAGGCGAGCTGCAGCATCGCGAGCACGACGACGACCACGATGAACGCGACGCCGAGGAAGATCACGGCCAGCTGCAGTTCCCGCGTCGAGAACAGCACGACGAGCCCGGTGAACACCGCGACGATCGCGGAGATCCCGAGGAGCTCGACCGGGCGCAGACGGTCACGACGGCTGGGGGTGGTCATGCGTGTGGTGCTCCGTCCGGGGCGACGGCCGGCGTGGCCGTGCCCCACTTGTGCGAGAGGCCGGCGATCACGTGGAAGACGGCCGTGATGGCGAGGTACGCGCCGAGCAGGCCGACGAGCACGATCGAGGCGTCGAGGGTGCCGGTGACCTGTTCCACGCCACCGAGCTGCTGGGAGTAGTCGGGGGGCGTGACGAGGAAGGCGACCGCGAGCAGCAGCGTGAGGCCGCCGATCGTGGTCCAGTCGCGAGCGAAGGGTGAGCGACGCCGGGCACGGAGCCCCTGCGACAGCTCGAGGGCCCCGGTCAGCACCGCGAACGCGACGATGACCGTGATGAAGGCCGGCAGCCCGAACCCGTTGCACGCGAACGCGGCGACCGCGGCGAGCAGGGTGATGACGGCCTGCAGCAGGGTCGTGCGACGCGAACGGCCGTCGAGGGGCAGTCGGGAGATCCCGGCGAACAGGAGCACGAGGCCCTCGACCAGGGCGAAGCCGCCGAACAGCACGAGACCGTAGCCCGCGGCGTGGTTGGTCGAGAAGGTGATGACCATCGCGACGACCGCTGCGGGGACCGCCCGGAGGATCGGGATCGGCCAGTACCGCGCGCGCTGGGTCGCGTCTTCCACGGTGGTGGCGTCGTCCACGGTGTCGGACACGAGACCTCTTTCGGGCATGCGGATCGTGGATCCGATCCTACCGCCGGTGGGGTGAACGCCCGACCGGGGGCGTCTCCACCCCCCTGTGGACGTGCACACCCGCGCGCCGGGACGGCACCGCGTCCGGTGCCGTCCCGGCGGCGTTCAGGGCTGCTGCGGGTCGTCGGTCGGCGCGTTCCGGCGGGCACGACGTCGGGCGAGCCACCAGCACACGGACCCGACGGCGGCGGCCAGGGCGGCGAGCGCGGCGGCGAGGCCGACCCCTTCGGCACCGGTGTAGGCGAGAGCTCCCACGGGCGCGGCGGCGCCGTGGTCAGCTGCCGGAGCACCCGCACGCCCGTCGTCAGCACCCGCCCCGGGGCCGTCGCCGTCGCCGGGGCCGCCGCCACCGGATCCGTCCCCGTCGTCCGGTGCCGGACCGGTCGTCGGCGCAGGGCTCGGCGCCGGTCCGTCGTCGTCCGGGTCGACGACGATCGCCACGCCGGTGGAGGGGTCGCCCCCGTCCGGGTCGGTCGGCGAGGTCGCGGTCGCCACGTTCACCACGTCGGATCCGTCCCCCCGGTAGCCCGGATCGAGCACGGCGCGGATCCGGAAGGCCCGGGTCTCCCCCACGTCGAGCGAGGCGTCGGATCGGCACGTCACGCGCTGCCCCTCGGCGGTGCACCCGTCGTCCGAACCGGCGAAGCGCATGGCCTCGGGCAGCTCGTCGACGGCCCCGACGTGCTCCGCGACCGCCGGACCCCGGTTCCGTGCGGTCACGAGGTACTCGACCTCGTCTCCGGGTGCGACGGTCGACGGTGACACCGACTTGTCCGTCTCCACGTGCGCGACGGCCGCCGGTGCCGTCGCGGTCGTGCTCGCCCGCGAGACGTTGTCCGTCTCGTTCGTGTCGGACAACGACGCAGGCGTGGCGATCGTCGCGACGCTCTCCAGGCTCCCCTCGGTGCCCGTGGCGACCCGCCCGTCGATCGTCACCACGGCCGAACCGTCGCGGGGCAGGGACAGGTCGGTCGCCACGTCACCGCTCCCCGTCGCGGTCGCGCAGGCGGAGCCCGCCGCCGCGGTGCACGTCCAGGTGACGTCCTCGATGCCGTCCGGCACGTCGACGTGCAACGGGCTCGGATCGGCGGCGTTCGGACCGGGGTTCCGAGCCGTGACGTCGTAGCGGACGGGGTCGCCGGCCGTGACGGTCGCGGGCAGGTCGTGCTCGACCGACAGGTCCGCCGGCTTCCACACCTGCAGCGCGTCGACCTCGTGCTTGTCGACATGGCTGCCGGTGGCCGCGGCGAACCCGAGGCGGAGCGTGCTCGGCAGCGGGGCCTGTCCGTCGCCGTGCAGCGGCACCGAGTCCAGTACCGTCCGCAGGGCCTCGCCGGCCTGGATCCGGACCGTCACGGCGAGGCCGCCGTCGGCCTCGGGCAGCAGGGTGACGCGGACCTTCCGCGGTGTGGCTCCGTCGGTCACCGTGCCGCCGGGGGCCGCGACGCCGGCGACGTACCGGTAGCCCTCGGTCCCGTCGCCCGAGCCGCGGACGACGACGTGGTCGGCCTGGGCACCGGGACCGGAGTCGTTGATGCGCGACGAGAAGTTGCCGTAGTGGTCGATCGCGACGGCGGCGAAGCCACCGGGGACCCCCGGCAGGTCGCACGGGCGTCCACCGCCCTCGGTCACGGTGCTGCGGCAGGCGTACCCGAGACCGGCGCCGTACGAGCCGACACCCTGTGGTGCGGCCCCGTCGGCCAGGTACAGCAGCAGGCCGTCGGCCCCGGGGTCGTCCTTCGCGGTGTACATGGCGTAGGTGAACTCGATCTCGAGCCCGGTGTCGGAGGGGAACGTGTCGTTCGTCGACCAGGCCCCGGCCTGGTTCCGGACGTCGTCGGTGAGTCGCAGGCGACCGTCGGACACCGCGGCGTCACCCTGCAGGGTGCCGCCGGACGCACTGGAGAACTCGTTGACGTAGGGGAAGTCGAGCGCAGCGGCGCTCGACCCGGACGGGAGCACGGCGGGCGCCGCGAGCACGCCGAGCGCGGTCAGCGCGGCGCCGACCGCAGCGAGGCGGCGGACGACGCGCGGCCGGAGTGGTCGTGGACCGGATGCTGGAGCAGTGGGATCTGTCATGCCCCGATGCTCGCGATCGGGAGGTCACCCCCGGGCGGCGGCGAGACGATCTGTGGAACGCCACCACGGGCCTCCGGGCTGTGGAGGAAGAACCTGTCCGCTCAGGCCAACCACACCGTCGTCTCGCCGGGCAGCACACCGGGCGAGACCTCGTCGAGCGGTCCCGACGCGACGACCACGGTGCCGGCGGGCAACGGCACCGGCTCCGTGCCGAAGTTCGTGAACGACCGCCAGCCGTCGTGCCGGGCGAACGCCACGACCTCGGAGCCGGACTCCAGCCACGTCAGCGCCTCCCCCTGCTGCAGCCGACGTCGTGCGGCCAGCGCCCGGCGGTACAGCGACAGGGTCGACCCGGGATCGCCGTCCTCGGCCTCGACCGAGGACTCCCCGAAGTCCTGCGGCTGCGGCAGGTGGGGTGCGACGTCCCCGAAGCCGAACGACGGCCCGGAGCGCGTCCACGGGATCGGCACGCGGCAGCCGTCCCGGCCCTTCACGGTGTGCCCGGTGCGGAGCCACTTCGGGTCCTGCAGCAGGTCGCGCGGGATCGCGGCGGCCTCGTGCAGCCCGAGCTCCTCGCCCTGGTAGACGTACGACGACCCCGGCAGCGCCAGCATCAGCAGCGTCGCCGCGCGTGCCCGGCGGAGCCCCCGTGCACGGTCGAGCTCCGGCGTCGTGCCGTCCGTCATGAGCCAGGCGTCGGTGTCGGTGCCGTCCGGCAGGCCGTACCGGGTGGGGTGCCGTACGACGTCGTGGTTCGACAGCACCCAGGTGCTCGAGGCACCCGAGTGCTCCGAGGCGGCCAGGTTCCGCTCGATGATCTGACGGAACGCCTCGGGCTCGAACGGGGCCTCGAGCAGGTCGAAGTTGAAGGCCTGCCCGAGCTCCGTCGGCCGCGCGTACAGGACGCGGCGGGGTGCAGGGGCCCAGGCCTCGGCGACCGCGGCACGGGGCGGCTCGTACTCGTCGAGCACCCGACGCCAGGTGGCGAAGATCTCGTGCACCTCGTCGCGGTCGTACAGCGGATCGGAGCCGTCGAGCGGCAGGTCCTGCTCGTTCGAGGGCCGGTACGGGGTCGACAGGTCCTTCGCCAGACCGTGCGCGACGTCCACGCGGAACCCGTCGACACCGCGGTCGGACCAGAAGCGCAGCGTGTCCTCGAAGTCGGCGCGGACCTCGGGGTTCGACCAGTCCAGGTCCGGCTGCTCGGGGGCGAACAGGTGCAGGTACCACTGCCCGTCCGGTACCCGGGTCCACGCGCTGCCGCCGAAGTTCGACACCCAGTCGCTCGGCGGCAGTTCCCCGGAGTCGCCGGACCCCTCGCGGAACACGTACCGCGCACGCTCGGCCGACCCCGGCGAGGACGCCAGTGCGGCCCGGAACCACTCGTGCTGGTCCGAGGTGTGGTTCGGCACGATGTCGACGATGACCTTCAGGTCGTGCTCGTGGGCGGCCCGGACCAGGGCGTCGAGGTCGTCGAGGGACCCGAGCTTCGGGTCGACGGCACGGTAATCAGCGACGTCGTAGCCCCCGTCGGCGAGCGGCGACGGGAAGAACGGTGAGAGCCACAGCGCGTCGACACCGAGCGACGCCAGGTACGGCACCCGGCTGGTGATGCCCGCGACGTCACCGAGCCCGTCGCCGTCGGTGTCGGCGAAGCTGCGTGGGTAGACCTGGTAGACGACGGCATCGCGCCACCAGGTCGGGTCGGTGGTTCGTGGCGTGCTGGCCGGGGTCCGAAGCGTGGTCACGTCGCCACCGTACCCAGGGGGCTGGGAATAGCGCCCCGTACGATCGCATTGGTTGTCGCTGACACCTTTCCGTCCAGCAACAGCATCCCGCAACAGAAGGAGCTCCATGACGAACGTCCTCGTCCTCGTCGGCAGCCTGCGCGCCGACTCCATCAACCGCAAGCTCGCCGAGGCCGCCGCGCACCACGCGCCGGAGGGCATCGAGCTGCACACCTTCGACGGCATCGTCGACCTGCCGTTCTACAACGAGGACATCGACGGCGACACCCCGCCCGCCGCTGCCGTCGCCTTCCGCGACGCCGTCGCCACCGCGGACGCCGTCCTGCTGATCACCCCCGAGTACAACGGCACCATCCCCGCCGTCCTGAAGAACGCGCTCGACTGGGGTTCGCGTCCGTTCGGCGCCTCGCCGCTGTCCGGCAAGCCCCTCGCCGTGATCGGCTCGGCGTTCGGCCAGTACGGCGGCGTCTGGGCGCACGACGACGCCCGCAAGGCCGCCGGCATCGCCGGCGCGAAGGTCCTGGAGGACGTCAAGGTCGCCATCCCGCAGTCGGTCGTCCGCTTCGCGGAGACCCACCCGCGTGAGGACGCCGAGGTCACGACGCTCGTGCAGGGCGCGCTCACCGCGCTCGCCGAGGCCGCAGCCGGCACGGACGAGCAGGCAGCCGCGTAACGCGACGAACCATCAGACAGGAGGCCCGTGGCGACCCCGCCACGGGCCTCCTGTCCGTCCGGTGCGGACGCAACGGTCGTTGCGAACGCATCGGACGGTGCGGACGCAACGGTCGTGGCGGAACCCGGGAGTCCGCTCGACGACCGAGATACGAGACGGGTTACCCTGAACGCCATGTCGACGCAGGAGATCACCGAGGCGTCCGGGTACTGGTTCCCGGACGACGACGCGACCCAACGCGGGGTCGCGGTGCTCAACGCCCTGCGCCGGTACCGATCCGCCGAGACGGCCATGCGCCGCCGGACCCGCGACTCGATGGGCATGGGCGAGACCGACCTGCTCGCCGTGCGCTTCCTGCTGCAGGCGCAGCGCTCCGGCACCGCCGTGAGCCCGAAGGACCTCGCCGCGTACCTCAAGATCTCGTCGGCCTCGACGACGATCCTCATCGACCGCCTGGTCAAGTCGAACCACGTCCGCCGCGACCCGCACCCCACCGACCGACGGGCGCTCGTCATCACGCCGACGACCGAGACCGACGACGAGGTCCGCGCCACGCTCGGCGTGATGCACCGCCGGATGATGTCGATCGCCGAGGGACTCCCCGCGTCCGAGGCGCGGATCGTCGCCGGCTTCCTGGAGCAGATGCGCGAAGCCGTCGACCAGGTGGACCCCGCGCCGTCGCACTGAGCGGCACCGCGCCGGACGCCCCCGGGGGACGCTGCCTCCGAGCGCACTGAGAGCGTGCACTGCGGCACCGCGTAGACCGGAACGGTCACACCGACGCGAAAGGAGCCACAACCATGCACGCTTCGGACAAGATGGCCAAGAACCTCCAGGCGGTCCTCGTGGACCTCATCGACCTGCACCTGCAGGGCAAGCAGGCCCACTGGAACATCCTCGGCACCAACTTCCGCGACCTCCACCTGCAGCTCGACGAGATCGTCGACGCGGCTCGTGAGTTCGCCGACGACACCGCCGAGCGCATGCGCGCGCTGTACCTCGTGCCGGACGGCCGATCGGCGACCGTCTCCGCGGGCAGCCACCTCGACGCGTTCCCCTCGGGCGAGATCACCACGCACGACGCCATCGACCAGGTCACGCTCCGGCTGTACCAGGCGACCGGCACCATGCGCGACGTCCACGACGAGGTCGACGAGGAAGACCCGACGACCGCGGACCTGCTCCACGGCTTCATCGAGCGCCTCGAGCAGCTCGCGTGGATGGTCTCCGCCGAGAACCGCGCGCCCAGCACCCCGCTGGCCTCCGCCACCACGCCCGCCGTCGCCGACGCGTCGGCGCACGCGTAGGGGCCGCCGACGCGTCGGCGCACGCGTAGGGGCCCGGGTGGACCTCGGTATCCAGGGCAAGACCGCACTCGTCTTCGGCGGCGACTCCGGCATCGGCTGGAACACGGCGCGCATCCTCCTGGCAGAGGGTGCGACCGTGGTCGTCACCGACATCGACCAGAGCCGTCTGGACACCAGTGCGGACCAGCTCGAGGCACCGCTCGGCAAGCTCCACGCCTTCGCCGCCGACGTCCGGAGCGCCGAGAGCCTCGCCGCCCTGCACGACAAGGTGCGCGAGGCCGTCGGCGAGATCGACATCCTGGTGCAGTCCTCGGGTGTCACCGGCGCCCAGGGCATGTTCCACGAGATCGACGAGGCCGGATGGGCGGAGACGATCGACATCGACCTGATGGGGCCGGTGCGGATCACCCGCGAGTTCATCGGTGACCTGCGCCAGGGCGGCTGGGGACGCATCGTCTACCTGGTGTCCGAGGACGCCTCGCAGCCGTACGACGACGAGCTGCCCTACTGCGCCGCCAAGGCCGGGGTGCTTTCGTTCGCGAAGGGCCTGTCGCGCTCCTACGCCTCCGAGGGCCTGCTGGTGAACACGGTCTCCCCCGCGTTCATCCACACGCCGATGACCGACGCGATGATGGACAAGCGGGCCAAGCAGCGCGGGACCTCGTTCGACGAGGCCATCGGCAGCTTCCTCGAAGAAGAGCGGCCGTACATGGAGCTCAAGCGCCGCGGCGAGCCGGAAGAGGTCGCGAACGTCGTGGCCTTCCTGTGCTCCGAGCTGGCCAGCTTCGTGAACGGCGCCAACTACCGGGTCGACTCCGGCTCGGTCGCCACGATCTGATCGTGGCGCCACAGCACCGCCAGGAGGCGTCATGACCGACTTCCGCTACCTCATCGTCGGCGGCGGGATGGTCGCCGACGCCGCTGCCCGCGGCATCCGCGAACTCGACACCGACGGGTCGATCGGGATCCTCAGCGAGGACGTCGACCGGCCCTACGCACGGCCCGCGCTGTCGAAGAAGCTCTGGACCGACCCGGACTTCAGCTGGGACGACAAGGTCGACCTGCACACCGAGGAGACCGGGGCGCAGTTCGTCCTGGGCACCGCGGTGACCGCGATCGACCGTGCCGCGAAGACCGTCACGACGGCCGACGGCGCGACCCACGGCTACGAGCGGCTCCTGCTCGCGACCGGAGGGAAGCCGCGCGGGTTGCCGGGGCTGTCCCCGTCGGCACGCGTGCTCGACTACCGCAGCGCGTCGGACTACCGCCGGCTGCGCGAACTCGCGGACGCCGGAGCACACGTCGCCGTCGTCGGCGGCGGGTACATCGGCCAGGAGATCACGGCGGGCATCGTGCAGAACGGTGCGCGCGTCACACTGGTCGACCCGGACGAGGTCGTCGGCGGACGCATGTTCCCCGAGGACCTGGCACGGGCGTTCCAGCAGCGCTTCGTCGACCACGGTGTGGAGCTCCGCACCGGCCGCCGGGTGTCCGAAGGCACCGAGACGGCGGACGGCGTGCGGCTGACGCTCGACGACGGCTCCGTGGTCGAGGCCGACGCGGTCGTCGCCGGACTCGGCATCGAGCCCGCAACGCAGCTCGCCGCCGACGCCGGACTCACCGTCCGCGACGGCATCGTGGTGACCTCGACACTGCTCACCGACGACGACTCCGTGTTCGCCGCCGGTGACGTCGCCGAGTACCCGGACCGGATCCTCGGCACGCGCCGGGTGGAGCACGTCGACAACGCCCAGCAGCAGGGTCGGCAGGCCGGCCGCAACCTGGCCGACGCCGACGAGACCTACGACCACACGCCGATGTTCTACTCCGACGTCTTCGACATGGGGTACGAGGCGGTGGGGCAGGTCAGTTCGAAGCTCCGCACGGTCGAGGACTGGCAGGACCCCACCGTGACCGGCGTCGTCTACTACCTGGACGACGACGACACAGTCCGGGGCGTGCTGCTCTGGAACGTGTGGGACAAGACCGACGAGGCCCGCAAGGTCCTCGCCGAGGCGAACGCACTGACGCCCGACATGCTGCCGGGCCGCATCACGCCCTGACCGCTCGCCCGTCGCGGTGGTCGCGACGCCCTGGAGGCCCGGTGCCGGTCCGTCGGACCGGCGCCGGGCCTCCAGGCGGTCGCCCGCAGATCCCGACGCCCGCTGCTTCGACGGTGCTGGCTGGTTCGATGGTGCTGGCTACTTCGACTCCGGCGCGACTTCGTCGACGACCGCCCGGCGGTCCGCCGGGTCGACCGGCAGGTCGTCGCCGTCGGCCATCGCGACGGCGTGCGCGGACTTGGCCGCCTCGAGTGTCTCGTCGTCGTTCCGGGCCATCCCGAACAGCTCGATGAAGCGCGACTTGACCAGCAACCAGGCGTCCCCCGGGCTGAGCCGCGCCAGGTCCGACGACGTCGAGTGGTCGCGCACCCGCTGCAGCGACGACACTCCCCGGTCGGGGATCCGGTGGTCGACGTGCGCCACCGCGAGCCGCGCGACCGCGTCGGCCTGTGCGTGCATGACCGAGTGTGCGCCGTCGACGACCTCGCGGAGGACCGCGTACGGGAACACCCGCGCCAGCCGGCGGACCCAGTCCCGCGGCACCATCGCGTCGTGCTCACCGCGGACGATCAGGGTGCGGGCCTGCACGTGGGCGGCGCGCTCCTCGATCGGGAACGCGATCATCCGTGGCAGGACCTTCCGGAACCAGTGCCACCCGCACAGCGCGTACGCCGTGATGCCGTGCCAGCGGACCGCGGCGGGCTCGTGCAGCGTCGACCGGAGGAACCGGAACGCCGACTGCCGCACCGTGCGCGCCGACGAGTCGACCACCGGGCTGATGAGCACGAGGTCGGAGATCCCCGGACGGCGGGCGGCGACCTCGGTGACGACCTGCGTGCCCATCGAGTGCCCGACCAGGACCGGGTCCTCGAGCCCGAGGTCGTCGATGACCCGCTCGACCGCGTCGGCGTAGCGCTCGATCGAGACCTTCCCGCGGAACCGCGGGACGCCGGCGAACCCCGGCAGGTCGAGCGCGTGCACCGGACCGTTCTCGTTGAGGTGGGGGGCGAGCCGCTCGTAGTAGGTCGACGCGATGCCCAGGCCCGCGACCAGCACGAAGGCCCGCTCGCCGGGCTCACCGATCGAGCTCACCCGGACGTAGGTGCCGTCGACCGCGACCCGGTCCACCTGCACCGTGACGTCGGCGTCCTCGGCCTGGGCGAGCTCGCCGGCCGGGTCCGGCCGGGGTGCCTGGCGTTCGTCGTCCACGTGGGTCTCCTCCGGTCGGGCGGTCGCCCAGGATACCCGGCCGCCGTCCGCGCGGGCGGCGACGACGTGCTCAGCCGCTGAAGGTGTTCGCGGGGAACCCGTGCACCGTCGTCGGCACCGCGAAGACCGCACCGGACCGCGGCGCCTGCTCCAGGTCCTGCTCGGTGAGGTTCTCGCGGGCCGTCCCGACGAAGAGCGTCGACATGTCCGGACCGCCGAACGCCACCGACGTCGGGTTGGCGACGGGGAGCTCCACCGTCTCCAGGTGCGAGCCGTCGGGCCCGTAGCGCTCGACGCGGGATCCGCCGTAGATCGCACTCCAGAAGCAGCCCTCGTCGTCGCGGACCAGGCCGTCGTGCGCCTGACCGACGATGAACGGCTCGAGTTCGCCGAGCTCGCCGTCCGGGCCGTACGACCCGCGGAAGACCGTCGAGGCACTGGTGTCGGTGACGTACATCGTGCTGCCGTCCTCCGACCACTCCATGCCGTTCGTCACGCCGAAGCCGCCGCGGAGCACCCGGGTCGTGCCGTCGGCCTCGATCGAGTAGAGCGCCGCATCGGGTTCGCCGGTCGTCACGTTCATGCTGCTGACCAGGAACCGGCCGAACGGGTCGCACTTGCCCTCGTTGAACCGGTTGCCCGAGGTGCTGTGGGTGACGCGGGCGATCTCGCGCTCCACGGCACCCTGCTCGTCCGTCACCACGACGGTGTCCCCGAGGGCCGCGACGAACCCGCCGGAGGCCCGGGGCTGGAAGCTCGCCAGCGGGGGCGGCAGCGGCACGCTCGACCGCACCGTGCCGTCGGCCTCGGCGGTGTTGAGGGTGCCGAGGGTGATGTCGGCCCACCGGAGCAGCTGTGCGGACGGGTCCCAGACGATGCTCTCGGCGAGGACCGCTCGGGCGTCGGCGAAGACGGTCGCGGGGCCGGTCGTGACGTTGGTGCTCATCGACCCCGTCTACCGCGGGGGCGGTCCGTGCTCGCTCAGGCGGCGCGGCTGCTGCGGTTGCGGCTGCGGCTGCGAGTTCACGGGCTCAGCGACACCTCACGCCCGCTTCGGCCCGTGAGGTGTCGCGCAGCGCGAAGGTCCGCGCCGGTCCGGTCGTCCGGACACCCGCGGGTCAGAGGCGGGCGAACCGCGCGCGGAAGAAGCTGTAGACGCCGAAGGCCAGGAACCCGATGCCGATCGCGACGAGGACGAACACCCCACCGGGCATGCTCCGCACGGCGTCGAACGCGGCGTCGAGGCCGGTGGCCTGGTCGGGGTCGCTCTGCAGCCCCGCGACGGCGATGAGCACGCCCACGATGACCACGGCGATCCCCTTGCCGACGTACCCGACGACGCCGAGCACGGTGACCACACGGTCGAGCTGACCCGACGGTCGCGAGATCTGCTTGCGGAACGACCGGCGGCAGCCGATCACCACGAGGCCGATGCCGACCGCGACCGCGATCCCCCCGGCGAGAAGCAGCACGAACACCCCTCCGGGCGTCGCCAGGGTCTTCGCCGCGGCGCTCTGCGACGAGCTGCTCGAGCTCGACCCGGCACCGAGCGCGTACGAGGCCGCCGAGTACGCGATCACGCCGTAGACCACGGCCTTCGCGACGTCCTTCAGCCGGGCGAGCCACCCCCGGGTGGTGTCGGAACGGCCGCCGACGATCGCCTCGACGATCAGGCGCACGGTGAGTGCGGCGGTGCCGACGGCGATCAGCCAGAGCAGGAACACCCCGCCGGGGACCGCGGCGATCTGCTGCAGCGCACCGGACTGGTCCGTCTCGCCGCCGGAGGACGCGTTGCCGATCCCGAGCAGGATCGCCAGGTACCCGATCAGCAGGTGGACGATGCCGCTGCCGACGAACCCGGCGCGTGCCGTGACCTCGAACCAGCGGCTGTCGGCTGCTCGCCGGACCTGTCGTCCGGTTTCCTTCGCTGCGTGCTCCGCCGTGTCGCTCATCACGCCCCAGCGTGCCCGACGCGTGCCGTCCTGTCCGGGGCGCGCCGGGCCGTGCGGTCCGCCACGTGGCGGACGGGAGGCCCGTGGCGGTGCCGCCACGGGCCTCCCGTCCGTCGGTGGGCGCGTCTCAGTCGCCCTTCACGTTGACGACCTGCCGCAGGGTGTGCCGGATCGACACGAGGTCCTCGGCGTCCGCCATGACCTGGTCGATCGGCTTGTACGCCGCCGGGATCTCGTCGAGGAACGCGTCGGTGTCGCGGTACTCGATGCCGGCCATCGCCTCGCGCAGCTGCTCGTGGGTGAAGGTCCGCCGGGCAGCGCTCCGCGAGAACAGCCGGCCGGCGCCGTGCGGCGAGGACTCGAGCGAGGGCTTGTTGCCGAGTCCCTCGACCACGTACGACGCGGTGCCCATCGACCCGGGGATCAGGCCGGGCTGACCGGCCTTCGCCTGGATCGCACCCTTGCGCGACACCCACACGGACTTGCCCCAGTGCGTCTCACGCTGCGTGAAGTTGTGGTGGCAGTTGATCCGCTCGCGCTCGTCGACGGGCGTGCCGACGGCCTCGGACAGCTGCCGGACGACGCGGTCCATCATCTCCTCGCGGTTGAGCAGCGCGAAGTGCTGGGCCCACCGGAGCTCGGCGATGTACCGGTCGAACTCCGGCGTGCCCTCGACCAGGTACGCCAGGTCGGGGTCCGCCAGCTGGATCCACCACCGCTCCATCGCCTTCTTGGCGACCTTGATGTGCCGCTGCGCGATCTTGTTGCCGACGCCTCGCGACCCGGAGTGCAGGAAGAGCCAGACCCGGTCCTGCTCGTCGAGGGAGACCTCGATGAAGTGGTTGCCGGACCCGAGGGTGCCGAGCTGGTTCCGCCACCCGCCGTGCACGCCGTCGGGGTCGAACCCGGCGGTCTCGGCCATCGTCTCGAGCTCGGCGATCCGGGGTGCGGCGGTCGCCACGATCTTCCGGTTCGACGCACCGGCCGACAGCGGGATCGCACGCTCGATCTGCTCGCGCAGCCCCTGCAGGTCGGCGGGCAGGTCGGTGGCGGTGAACTGCGTGCGGACCGCGATCATGCCGCAGCCGATGTCCACGCCGACGGCCGCCGGCATGATCGCACCGAGGGTCGGGATGACGGACCCGACGGTGGCCCCGAGGCCGAGGTGTGCGTCGGGCATGAGGGCCAGGTGCGGGAACACGAACGGCATGCGCGCGGTCGTGCGGGCCTGCTGCTCGGTGTTGTCCTCGAGCATCGAGGCCCAGCTGAGCAATCGGTCGTTGATCTTCTTCATGGAGTCGTCTCGCTTTCGTGACGGTCGAGGTGACGGTCCGAGACGGTCGTACGCCGGGCCTCCTGGTCGTCACCGGACGTGGCGGACGGGAGGAGGCGGTGCTGACGAACGCCCCGGGCCGGGTGGGCACGAGGCGTCGTGGGACGTCGCGTGCCTACGCGGGATAGCGGAGGGACCACTGCTGCTCGGGCAGCACGGCGGCCGCGGCGAGCTGGAACTCGACGCGTTCCTCGTTGTGCTGCACGGCGCGCATGCGCGGTCCTTCCGGTGTGCCCGGGGCGGGCGGTCTGCCGATCGGCAGGAGCACGACGCTAGTGCGACACGCCCGGGATGCGCAAGTCACGTGGGCGTGTCGGCTGTGCTCCGGGGTGCTCCGGCGGTTCGCCGGCGGTGCTCCGGCGGTGCTCCGGCGGTTCTCCACAGGCTGGAGGCCCGGCGTGCGTTCTCCACGAGGGGTACGTCCGCCTGATGGTCGCCGCCGGGGCCGGGGCAGGCTGGACGCATGACCGAGCGCACGCGAGACACCCCCGACGCGACCGAGAACGAGGAACGGACGAACGGGTACGTCCCGCTCCGTTCGTACGGTGCGATCGGCGACGGGCGGACGGTCGCCCTCATCGCGCTCGACGGCCGGATCGACTGGCTGCCGATCCCGTCGATGGACTCACCGCCCGTGTTCGCGAGCATCGTCGACGCCGAGCACGGCGGACACGTCGCCCTGCGGCCGGTGGACGACCAGGCGCAGGTGTCCCGCGCCTACCTGCCGGGGACGAACGTGCTCGTGACGACCTGGACGACCCCGTCCGGCACCGCCACCGTGACCGACGCCATGGTCACCGGAGTGGCCGGACGGCTGCCCTGGGCCGAGATCGGCCGCTGTGTGCAGGGGGTCGACGGTTCGGTCGAGATGGAGTGGGCGGTCGTGCCCGGCACGATCCTGAACACCGCGGAACCGCGCCGACTCGACACCGCGAACGGCACGGTGATCGGCGTCGACGGCGTGACCATCGCGATCGTCGAGCAGGGCTTCGAACCGGTGCACGACGACGGTCCCCGGTTCTCGGGGCGGTTCACGACGACCGAGGGCTCGAAGTCGATCCTGACCATCGTCGGCACGTACGACGAGCCGATCTTCCTGCCCGAGCCGGAGCGCACGCTCGAGGGGGTCGACCGCACGATCGAGAACTGGTCGACCTGGTCGAAGGAGTTCAGCTACGACGGCCCCTGGTCGGACGCCGTCCAGCGCAGCGCCCTCGCCCTGAAGCTCCTGATCTTCGCCCCCACCGGCGCCATCGCTGCGGCCCCGACGACGAGCCTGCCCGAGGACCGCACCGGCGGCAAGAACTGGGACTACCGGTTCGCCTGGGTGCGCGACCTGGCGTACACGGTGCACGCGCTCACCCGCTTCGGCCTGCGCGAGGAGACGCACGCCGCCGTGTCGTGGGTGATGCGCACGATCGCCGAGCACGACGAGACGATGCCGATCTTCTACGGACTCGACGGGTCGAAGAGCGACACCGTCGAGGAGCGCGACGTCCCGGGCTGGAACGGCATCGGACCGGTCACGATCGGCAACCGCGCCGGTGACCAGCTGCAGCTCGGGGTCTGGGGCGACGTGTTCGAGATCATGCGCCAGTACGTCCGAGCCGGCAACGTGCTCGACCGCAAGACGGCCTCGGTGCTGCAGGACCTGGCCGACGACGCGTGCCACCGCTGGGTGGAGCCGGACTCGGGCATGTGGGAGCTGCAGGAGGCGCAGCACTACACGACGAGCAAGATCGGCTGCTGGCAGGCGCTCGACGCGGCGGTCGAGCTGCACGACGCGGGGATGATCGACGGCCCGCGCGAGAAGTGGATCGAGAACCGCGAGCTCATCGAGGACTGGGTCGCCGAGAACGGGTGGAACGAGGAGCTCGGCCACTACGTCATGTACCCGGGCACCGACGCGCTCGACTGCTCGATCCTGCTGCACGCGATGTCGGCGTTCGACCGTGGACCGCGCATGGAGTCCACGATCCGCGCCATCGAGGAGCAGCTGCAGCACGGGCCGCTCGTGTACCGGTACTCCGGCATCCAGGACGAGGAGTCCCCCTTCGTGGCGTGCTCGTTCTGGCTCGCCGCCGCGCTCGCGTGCGTCGGACGCATCGACGACGCGAAGCAGCTGATGGACGACATGGTCGCGCAGGCGAACGACGTCGGACTGTTCAGCGAGATGCTCAGCGCCGTGGACGGGGACTTCATGGGCAACATCCCGCAGGGGCTGTCGCACCTGGCGCTCATCCAGGCTGCGCTGACCATCGAAGAAGTCTCAGAGAAGTCCTGACCGGGCTGGACGGCCCCTCGGGGGCGCGGGGCATCATGGCCTGACGATGAACGACGTCGATGCACGGATGGACCGGCTCCGCAGGGCCGCCCGCTACCGCTACCAGCAGCTCGTCGACCAGGAGATCGAGCGGGGGTCGCTCGACCCCGACGAGGTGCGCTCGGAACGCGAGGAACGTCGACTGCTCAAGGCCGCCGACGTCGCCGCGCACGCCCGGGCCCAGATCGCGGAGGCCGAGCGGCGCGGGGTCTTCGAGGGCAACCCGTACCACGGCAAGCCGCTGCCGGGCCTCGACGGGCAGCACGACCCGGACTGGTGGATCAAGTCGAAGATCGAGCGTGAGGACATCCGGGGCATCGCACCGCCGGCCCTGGCGCTGCGGACCGAGGACGCCGAACTCGACGACGCCCTCGATGCCCTGTCGCTCGAGACCGACGTGCGCGACGTCCTCGTGGACTTCAACGCGCGGGTGAAGGAGGCCCGGCGGCAGCTGCTCGGCGGGCCGCCGGTGGTGACGCCGATGCGGGACGTCGAGGCCGAGGTGCTCGCCTGGCGGGAACGCCGCGAGGTGCGCATGGCTTCGGCCGCGCGGGCAGCGGAGCAGGCGCGGCTCGAGGCGAAGCCGCGGCGGTGGTGGCGGCGGCGCTGAGCGGTGCGGTGCCGGGGGCGAGATTTCGCGCTGAGCGACAGTTCTCGCGAACCCGAGCGCGTGAGGTGTCGCCCAGCCCGTGACGACGGCGGCGGCTGCCGGCACGTCGTGCGCCGAGACGCCCGACGCTCGGCGCGCAACGCAAGTCGGCCCGGACCGCGCTGCTGCGTGGTCCGGGCCGACTGGGGTGGTGCGGGGTGTTACTTGATCTGGGCGGTGATGGTGGCGGTGCCGACGAGCAGGCCGCGCTTGACGGCGTCGGTGCCGAAGGTCTTGTTCAGCAGGCCGGCGGCGTCCTCACTGATGT
>NZ_QKTF01000037.1:0-573 GCF_003234745.1 Curtobacterium sp. MCLR17_039 | reverse complement strand
AAGAGCCTCAAGACCTCCATCACCCTCGCCACGACCGGCGCCCTCGTCCTCGGCGGTGCCGCGTTCGGGATCTCCTCCGCCCAGGCCGCGACCCCGAACGTGCACACGGTGTCCTCGTCGTCGTCGAAGATCCCCGCACCCGTCGCCTCGGTCCCCGAGGTCCTCGGTGGCTCCACCGCCGTGAAGCTCGACTCCGGCTTCACCGACGCCCTCACCGCCCTGAAGCTCACCCCCGGCGTCTCCGGCGATGCGACCCTCGCTGACGGGTCGGTGTCGTTCCCGATCACCGCCGGGTCGGTCACCTACTGGTCCCCGGATGGCAACTACCGCCCGTACGTGCAGGGCCTGCTGAACCACGACGACTCGGGTCTGACCCTGAAGGCCGGCGACACCACCGTCACGCTGGAGAACTTCGTCGTGAACCCGGGCTCGTCCAAGCTCTACGGCGACGTCCTCGTCAACGGCAAGGTCGCCGCGGCCAACGCGTTCCTGTTCGAGCTGCACGGCGGCTCCCTCAAGCCCCTCCAGCTCGAGGGCGACAACGCCATCCTCACCGGCACCACCGTCCACATC
>NZ_QKTF01000036.1:0-605 GCF_003234745.1 Curtobacterium sp. MCLR17_039 | reverse complement strand
ATGTGTATAAGAGACAGGGCGGCGCGGGACGGGGCGTGCGGGGGCGCGCCTGGTGGAAACGGGCGTACCGGGTGCGTTGATCCGTGCAGGTACGCCCGATCTCGCTCGGTACTGCAGCCGCTCTGGGAAAGAACGGGCAGACCGGGAGCGGGCTACAGGGAACCGCTCGGGCGGGCGACGTAGGGCATGAGCTGGTTCGGCAGCCAGATGGCGCGCTCGACGACGCCGACGCCGGGGCGCGCGGCCTCGACCATGGTGCCGTAGCTCGTCACGATCGAGTCGTGGTACGCCCCCGAGGCGGTGCCGTTCGACGAGTAGAACAGGATGTCGCCGGGCTGGCGCTGGGACAGCGGGACGAGGCGACCGATCGACTTGAAGTAGTTGTACTGCCAGACGACGTTGTGTCCACCGGTCGCGATGCCCTGCGAGCTGTAGGCCATCATCACGAGGCCGGAGCAGTCCCAGGTGGTCGGGCCGGCGCCGCCGAGGACGTACGCCTCGCCGAGCTGCCCTCGGGCGTAGGAGATCGCGCCGGCGGCCTTCGAGGGGCTGCTCGGGGCCGGTGCGATCTCCTACGCCCGAGGGCAGCTCGGCGAGGCGTACGT
>NZ_QKTF01000035.1:0-613 GCF_003234745.1 Curtobacterium sp. MCLR17_039 | reverse complement strand
TCGCGTTGATCTTGACGACGGACATGCTGCTTCCTTTCGTGATGCTCAGTGGTGATGGCTCGTCGGAGTGATCGTGAACGCGTCGACGTTCCCGATCGCTTCGTGCAGGTGCTCGGACGCGTGCCCCGCGACGTGCGACGCCGCGTTGAGGTCGGTGGTGTCGACCTCGATGGTCGCGGAGCCGGTCAGGCGGTGTCCGATCCAGCGGAGTCGGAGGTCTCGCACCGCCTGCACTCCGTCGGCGTGCTCGAGTGCGTGCTCGGCTCGGGAGTAGAGGTCCGGGTCGATGGCGTCCATGAGTCGAGCGCCGATGGACTTCACTGTGCCCCAAAGCAGCATCAGGATCGAGATCGCGATGAGCAGGCCGATGATGGGATCCGCCAGCGGGAAGCCGAGAAGGACACCGATAGCGCCGAGGACGACGGAAAGCGAGGTGAAGCCGTCGAGACGGGCGTGGACACCGTCGGCGACCAGCGCGGCGGAGCCGATCTTCTGCCCGACGCGGATGCGGTAGATCGCGACGATCTCGTTGCCGGCGAATCCGATCACCCCGGCCGCGACGAGCAGCCATGGGTTCTCGACTGGGCGTGGGTGGATGAACCGGTCGATGGCC
>NZ_QKTF01000034.1:0-715 GCF_003234745.1 Curtobacterium sp. MCLR17_039 | reverse complement strand
GGTCAGTGGTGACCGTGGACGACGGCGTGGCCGAGACCGCGGCTGATCATCCACCGGTTCACCGGGGTGGTCACGATGAACGCGATCACCAGGGAGAACGCGAGGGAGCCCCAGAACAGCCAGTCGTTCAGCTGCGCGTCCATGGCGCCGGGAACGGCGACGATGACGGTGTTGTCGATGATCTCCATCACAGCGATCGACACCGTGTCTGCGGCAAGGGCGACCTTGAACGCGGCGGAGAAGCTCAGCCCGGACCGGACGACGCCGCGCATGGTGAGCGCGTAGCCGAAGATGAACGCCAGCACGATCGACAGGATGATCGTGCCCGTGTTGTGCAGGCCGGTCGCGGTGCCGATGACCATGCCAAGGACTTCACCGATCGCGCAGCCGGTGAGGCAGTGCAGGGTCGCTTGCGCGGCCATCGTCCACGTCGTCGTCGTCGTTGCGTGACCGCCGCCATGGTTCTGGTGGTTGTCGTGGTCGGTCACGCTGTGGTGTTCATGGGTGTCCATGTCGCTCCTATCGGGCGTGGAAGGTGCGGAGGCGGAGGCTGTTGCTGACGACGAAGACCGAGGACAGGGCCATCGCGGCGCCGGCGATCATAGGGTTCAGCAGGCCGGCCATCGCGAGCGGGATCGCGGCGACGTTGTAGGCGAAGGCCCAGAACAGGTTCACCTTGATCGTGCCGAGGGTGCGGCGGGCGAGCGCGATCGCG
>NZ_QKTF01000033.1:0-1052 GCF_003234745.1 Curtobacterium sp. MCLR17_039 | reverse complement strand
CCGCTCTACGCCACCGCCGCCGGCACCGTCACCTACGCCGGACCCTACGGCGGCTACGGCAACATCATCATCATCGACCACGGCGGCGGCATCACCAGCGCCTACGCCCACGTCTACGCCACCGGCATCTACGTCCGCACGGGGCAAACCGTCGCCGCCGGCACCAACATCGCCGGCGTCGGCAACGCCGGCGTCTCCACCGGATGCCACCTGCACTTCGAGATCCGCAACAACGGCGTCGCCACCGACCCGATGGCCTTCCTCGCCACACGAGGAGTCAGCTAAGCCCGAACCGGCCACCATGGCCCCCACACGTTCGACGTCAACCGACGCCGGCGAAACAGCAGTACCGACGGAAAGGATGACCCATGAGCACCACCACCGACATGCTCCGCACCTACCCGAAGGACCTCGGCAGCATCGACCAGGCAGCCCTCGCCGCCTGCGTCGACGCGTGTTTCGAATGCGCGCAAACCTGTACCGCGTGCGCCGACGCGTGCCTCGCCGAAGACATGGTCGCCGAGCTCACCAAGTGCATCCGCACCAACCTCGACTGCGCCGACATCTGCGCAACAACCGGCAACGTCCTCTCCCGCCACACCGGCTACGACGCCAACCTCACCCGCACGATCCTCGAGGCGTGCCTGGCCGCCTGCAAGGCGTGCGGGGACGAATGCGCACAGCACGCCGACATGCACGAGCACTGCAAGATCTGCGCCGACGCATGCCGCCGCTGCGAAGAAGCCTGCGCCGCGCTCCTCGCCAGCCTCTAACCGTCCAGACCAGCAGAAGGCCACCCTCACGTCAGGGTGGCCTTCGTGGGTGCTCGGTTGCCAACCAGCATCCCCGGCGAGTGCTCACACCATCGACACGAAGCGCGGCGAAAAGGGCGACATCGAGCAAAGCTGCTCACAGTCGCGCCGCTTGGACCAACCGAAGTATTTCGGGGCCCGTGGAAATCGTGACTATCGGGCTGGCGTGGTGATGAGGCTGGCGAGGGTGTCGAGCGCGCCGGGAACGAGGGAGAAGTACGCCCAGGTGCCGCGCTTCTC
>NZ_QKTF01000032.1:0-1490 GCF_003234745.1 Curtobacterium sp. MCLR17_039 | reverse complement strand
GGGTTCAGCAGGCCGGCCATCGCGAGCGGGATCGCGGCGACGTTGTAGGCGAAGGCCCAGAACAGGTTCACCTTGATCGTGCCGAGGGTGCGGCGGGCGAGCGCGATCGCGTCCGCGGCGGCGCTCAGGTCCGCTCGGATGAGGGTGATGTCGGCGGCTTCCATGGCCGCGTCGGTGCCGCTACCCATCGCGATCCCGAGATCCGCGGCGGCGAGAGCGGCGGCGTCGTTGACGCCGTCGCCGATCATCGCCACGGACCGGCCCTGCTGCTGCAGCCGGATGACGGTCCGGTACTTGTCTTCGGGGCGCACCTCGGCTTCGACGTCGTCGATGCCGACCTCGGCGGCGACCGTCCGGGCGACGTCTTCAGCGTCGCCGGTGAGCATGATCGTGCGCAGCCCCATGTCGTGCAGGCGACGGATCGCGTCCGGGCTGGTCGGCGCGATGGTATCCGCGACGCTGATGACGCCGCGGGCTGCGCCGTCCCATGCGACAACGACCGCGGTCGCGCCGCCCTGTTCCGCGGTCCGGACCGCGTCCGTGACCGCTTCGGGGATGGTGATGGCCCACTGGTCGGTCAACCACGCGGGGCGGCCGACGAGCACGAGGGTGCCGTCGACGACGGCTTGGACGCCGAGCCCGGCGGTGGACTGGAACGATTCCGCGGTGGGGTGGTCGGTGCCGGCTGCGGTGATGGCGCGGGCGATCGGGTGTTCGGATCCTGCTTCCGCGGCGGCGGCGAGGGCGAGCACTCGGGTGTCGGTTTCCCCTCCGACGGCGGTGACCTGGTGGACGCTCATCTTGCCGGTGGTGACGGTGCCGGTCTTGTCGAGCACGACGGTGTCGATCCGGCGGGTGGCCTCGAGGACCTGGGGTCCGCGGATGAGGATCCCGAGCTGGGAGCCACGTCCGGTGCCGACGAGCAGCGCGGTGGGAGTTGCCAGCCCCAGGGCGCAGGGGCAGGCGATCACCAGGGTCGCGACGGCGGCGGTGAACGCGGCTTGCACGTCGCCGGTGAGCAGCAGCCATCCGATGAGGGTCAGCACCGCCAGGCCCATGACGATCGGGACGAACACGGCGGAGACCCGGTCGGCGAGGCGCTGCACCTCGGCCTTGCCGGTCTGCGCGGACACGACGAGCCGGCCGATGCGGGCAAGCTCCGTGTCCTGGCCGACGCGGGTGGCTTCGACGATGAGTCGGCCGCCGACGTTCACGGTCGCACCGGTGACAGCGTCGCTTGGGCCAACCTCGACGGGGACCGCTTCCCCGGTCATCACGCTGGTGTCGATCGCGCTCGTGCCATCGGTGATGGTCCCGTCGGTGGCGATGCGTTCACCGGGACGGACCACGAACCGGTCCCCGACCTGCAGTGCTGCGGTCGGCACCTCGGTCTCGACACCGTCTCGGAGCACCCGCGCAGTCGGTGCACCCAAGGCGAGGAGCGCCTGCAGGGCGGCGCCGGAGCGGTCCTTCGCGCGGGCCTCGAAGTA
>NZ_QKTF01000031.1:0-1780 GCF_003234745.1 Curtobacterium sp. MCLR17_039 | reverse complement strand
GGGCTCCCTCGCGTTCTCCCTGGTGATCGCGTTCATCGTGACCACCCCGGTGAACCGGTGGATGATCAGCCGCGGTCTCGGCCACGCCGTCGTCCACGGTCACCACTGACCAGGCCCCTTCTGCAGAGGCTTCGGATCGCGCCGCAAACCAGATGCACGTTCACTCCGAACTACCTGAGAAGCACACGCCATCACGGCACCCCGTCGGAGGAGACCCCATCATGACCAGCACCGCAGCAACTGCCCACATCGGGTACGGCCGCACCCTGACGCAGAAGGGCGCCCTCGTCTTCGGAGTCGTGTTCCTCATCGTCGGCATCGCCGGCTTCATCCCCGGACTCACGATGGACATGGGCACGATGTCCGTCGCCGGCCACGGCTCGATGGCGATGCTCCTCGGCCTGTTCCAGGTGTCCGTCCTGCACAACATCGTGCACCTGCTCTTCGGCATCGTCGGCCTCATCGCCGCCCGCACCGCCGTCGCAGCTCGGCTGTACCTCCTGGTCGGCGGCATCGTCTACGCCGTCCTGTTCATCTACGGCCTCTTCACCGCCGGCATGATGGGCGGCGCGAACTTCGTCCCCCTCAACAGCGCCGACAACTGGCTGCACCTGATCCTCGCCGTCGCGATGATCGTCCTTGGCATCGTGCTGCCTCGAGCCGGTGCCACCCGACGCGCCTGATCGACGCATCAGCCGGTAATGGCCGCGTCCCCGCACTGGGGACGCGGGCGTTGCCCGTTCCGGAGCCTGCACAGGCCTCGGACTGTGAGCCCGACGAGCACGACGCTCGTCGGCTTTCCAGCGCATCCGGTGGTGCGCAGCCCGCTCCTTCGCTTACTATCTTCGTGTGCACGTAGATAAGCAGCCCTGCGGGCTTAGCCCGGAGTCGGAGTACGTCGAGCTGGCGGTCGAGGTGTTCGCGATGCTCGCGGACGCGACGCGGGTGAAGATCATCCTCGCGCTTCGCAGCGCGGAGGAGATGTCCGTGAACCACCTCGCGGACGTCGTGGACAAGAGCCCGGCCGGGGTGTCGCAGCACCTGGCGAAGCTCCGCTTGGCGCGCATGGTGTCGACCCGTCGTGAGGGCACGACGGTGTTCTACCGGCTGACCGATGAGCACGCGTCGGAGCTCGTCATCGACGCCGTGAAGCAAGCCGAGCACGCGATCGGTGCGGCCCCGCACCACCGTGTTGAGGCGGCAAGCGCGTGAGCAACCACACCCATCAGCACCATAGCCACGAGCACGAGCACGAGCACGAGCACGAGCACGAGCACGAGCACAGCCATAGTCATCCGCATGGTGGCGTGAAGGGGTTCCTCTACGACCTGTTCGTGCCGCACACACACGACGCTGCGGACTCGATCGATGACGCGATGGAGGCCAGTACCGCTGGTGTCCGCGCGCTGAAGATCAGTCTGTTCATCCTGCTCGGCACCACAGTGCTGCAGGCCGTGATCGTCGCGTTCACGGGATCGATCGCGTTGCTGGCCGACACGATCCATAACTTCGCGGACGCGCTGACCGCGGTGCCGCTGTGGATCGCGTTCGTCCTCGGGCGCCGCGTCGCCAACAAGCGCTACACCTACGGGTACGGGCGGGCGGAAGACCTGGCGGGCATGTTCATCGTGTTCGTCGTCGCGCTCTCCGCCGTCGTCGCAGGCTGGCAGGCCATCGACCGGTTCATCCACCCACGCCCAGTCGAGAACCCATGGCTGCTCGTCGCGGCCGGGGTGATCGGATTCGCCGGCAACGAGATCGTCGCGATCTACCGCATCCG
>NZ_QKTF01000030.1:0-5530 GCF_003234745.1 Curtobacterium sp. MCLR17_039 | reverse complement strand
TACGTTAAGTCCGGCGGCGTCCTACTCTCCCACAAGGTCCCCCTTGCAGTACCATCGGCGCTGAGAGGCTTAGCTTCCGGGTTCGGAATGTGACCGGGCGTTTCCCTCTCGCTATGACCACCGGAACACTCTCGACCAGATCATGCATTTGGTCTCAAAGCTGTCCCAGCTACCATCTTCCGTGAAGAAGACAGAGCGGTGTATTCAGTTTCGATTCCCGATCGTCTGTCGGGAACCACAAAGTGGACGCGAGCCCGTGCAACAAGTGCACGGAAATCAGTGTGTTATCAAGTCTTCGGCTTATTAGTACCGGTCAGCTCCACGGGTCGTTAGTCCCCGCTTCCACATCCGGCCTATCAACCCAGTAGTCTGCTGGGAGCCTCTCACACTCAAGGTGCATGGAAATCTCATCTCGAAGACGGCTTCCCGCTTAGATGCTTTCAGCGGTTATCCGGTCCGAACGTAGCTAATCAGCGGTGCCCTTGGCAGAACAACTGACACACCAGAGGTTCGTCCATCCCGGTCCTCTCGTACTAGGGATAGATCTTCTCAAATTTCCAACGCGCGCAGCGGATAGGGACCGAACTGTCTCACGACGTTCTAAACCCAGCTCGCGTACCGCTTTAATGGGCGAACAGCCCAACCCTTGGGACCTACTCCAGCCCCAGGATGCGACGAGCCGACATCGAGGTGCCAAACCATGCCGTCGATATGGACTCTTGGGCAAGATCAGCCTGTTATCCCCGAGGTACCTTTTATCCGTTGAGCGACAGCGCTTCCACAAGCCACTGCCGGATCACTAGTCCCGACTTTCGTCCCTGCTCGACCTGTCAGTCTCACAGTCAAGCTCCCTTGTGCACTTACACTCGCCACCTGATTGCCAACCAGGTTGAGGGAACCTTTGGGCGCCTCCGTTACTCTTTGGGAGGCAACCGCCCCAGTTAAACTACCCATCAGGCACTGTCCATGAACCCGATCAGGGTCCTACGTTAGACATCCAAAGTGACCAGAGTGGTATTTCAACAATGACTCCACGAACACTAGCGTGCCCGCTTCACAGTCTCCCACCTATCCTACACAAGCCACTCCGAACACCAATACCAAACTGTAGTAAAGGTCACGGGGTCTTTCCGTCCTGCTGCGCGTAACGAGCATCTTTACTCGTAGTGCAATTTCGCCGAGTTCGCGGTTGAGACAGCTGGGAAGTCGTTACGCCATTCGTGCAGGTCGGAACTTACCCGACAAGGAATTTCGCTACCTTAGGATGGTTATAGTTACCACCGCCGTTTACTGGGGCTTAAATTCAGAGCTTCGCCCAAAGGCTAACCCTTCCTCTTAACCTTCCAGCACCGGGCAGGCGTCAGTCCGTATACATCGTCTTGCGACTTCGCACGGACCTGTGTTTTTAGTAAACAGTCGCTTCCCACTGGTCTCTGCGGCCTTCAACGCTCACGGAGTAAATCCGGTCACGTGTCCGGCCCCCCTTCTCCCGAAGTTACGGGGGCATTTTGCCGAGTTCCTTAACCACGATTCTCTCGATCTCCTTGGTATTCTCTACCTGACCACCTGAGTCGGTTTCGGGTACGGGCGGCTGCAACCTCGCGTCGATGCTTTTCTCGGCAGCATAGGATCACTGATTTCCCCTTACGGGTACGCGTCGGATCTCAGGCACACAGACGACGGATTTGCCTATCGTCAGCCCTACATCCTTACACCAGGTTCACCTTACGGATACCATCGCCTGGCTCAGCTACCTTCCTGCGTCACACCTGTTCATACGCTAACCGCACCAGCATGGGGTCGAGCGTTAGACCGGCCACCATCACCCCGAAGGGATCCGGTTGTACCGGGTTAGGACTCTTAGCACCACTGGATTAGCTTGGGCGGTTGTTCGCCGGTACGGGAATATCAACCCGTTGTCCATCGACTACGCCTGTCGGCCTCGCCTTAGGTCCCGACTTACCCAGGGCGGATTAACCTGGCCCTGGAACCCTTGGTCTTTCGGAGGACGGGTTTCTCACCCGTCTTTCGCTACTCATGCCTGCATTCTCACTCGTGTAGCGTCCACGGCTGGATCACTCCGCCGCTTCACTCGCCACACGACGCTCTCCTACCACTCCGCACGACTGAACCACGAAGGCTTGTCTATAGTGCGAAATCTACAACTTCGGTGGTGTGCTTGAGCCCCGTTACATTGTCGGCGCGGAATCACTTGACCAGTGAGCTATTACGCACTCTTTCAAGGGTGGCTGCTTCTAAGCCAACCTCCTGGTTGTCTGTGCAACTCCACATCCTTTCCCACTTAGCACACGCTTAGGGACCTTAGTTGGTAGTCTGGGTTGTTTCCCTCTCGACGATGAAGCTTATCCCCCACCGTCTCACTGCTGCGCTCTCACTCACCGGCATTCGGAGTTTGGCTGACGTCAGTAACCTGTTGAGGCCCATCGGCCATCCAGTAGCTCTACCTCCGGCGAGAAACACGCAACGCTGCACCTAAATGCATTTCGGAGAGAACCAGCTATCACGAAGTTTGATTGGCCTTTCACCCCTATCCACAGCTCATCCCCTCCATTTTCAACTGAAGTGGGTTCGGTCCTCCACGACGTCTTACCGTCGCTTCAACCTGGCCATGGATAGATCACTTCGCTTCGGGTCTAGAACATGCGACTCAAACGCCCTATTCAGACTCGCTTTCGCTACGGCTGCCCCTCACGGGTTAACCTCGCCACATATCACTAACTCGCAGGCTCATTCTTCAAAAGGCACGCCGTCACCCCTACTAAGGAGGCTCCGACGGTTTGTAAGCAAACGGTTTCAGGTACTATTTCACTCCCCTCCCGGGGTACTTTTCACCTTTCCCTCACGGTACTTGTCCGCTATCGGTCATCTGGGAGTATTTAGGCTTATCAGGTGGTCCTGACAGATTCACACGGGATTTCTCGGGCCCCGTGCTACTTGGGATACACATCCGGCCATAACACCATTTCGTCTACGGGGCTGGCACCCACTACGGCCCGGCTTTCAAACCGGTTCGACTATGATGCGCTGTAACCGTCCCAGTCCGGCAGAACTGAGTGACGTGTCCCACAACCCCGACCATGCAACGCCCGCCGGCTATCACACATGATCGGTTTAGCCTCATCCGCTTTCGCTCGCCACTACTCACGGAATCACATGTTGTTTTCTCTTCCTGTGGGTACTGAGATGTTTCACTTCCCCACGTTCCCTCTACCCGCCCTATATATTCAGGCGGGAGTCACCAGGTCGCAAAACGCCTGGCGGGGTTTCCCCATTCGGAAATCCTCGGATCGAGGCTCGATTATCAGCTCCCCGAGGCTTATCGCAGATTTCTACGTCCTTCATCGGCTCCAGATGCCAAGGCATCCACCGTTTGCTCTTAGAAACTTGACCACAAAGATTAAAATTGCGATCCAACGTCACCAATCAACAACCCGAGGGCTGATCATGGATGACGCGAATCAAAGATGCTCGCGTCCACTGTGTAGTTCTCAACATACGATCGGCACCAGCACTCCCCCACCACAACGGTAGGTTCACCCTGGCCCGACGAAGGACCCGTAGGCCCAACCCCCACCACCACTCACGTGACGACAGGAAGCCTGGTCCCTCAGGACCCAACAACGTGCACCAGCCAGTCGCTCCACACCCGACCCGTCCCAACCCTGCAAGCAGAGCGTACTGAGGTCGGAAGCATCACTCCCAACTGCACTGTCAATGTTCCACCCATGAGCTACCCGTCGGACACGTTCGGTCCGAATCAGGCGCCTGGACACCGCAAGCGGTGCCAGTTGCTCCTTAGAAAGGAGGTGATCCAGCCGCACCTTCCGGTACGGCTACCTTGTTACGACTTAGTCCTAATCACCGATCCCACCTTCGACGGCTCCTTCCACAAGGGTTAGGCCACCGGCTTCGGGTGTTACCGACTTTCATGACTTGACGGGCGGTGTGTACAAGGCCCGGGAACGTATTCACCGCAGCGTTGCTGATCTGCGATTACTAGCGACTCCGACTTCATGAGGTCGAGTTGCAGACCTCAATCCGAACTGAGACCGGCTTTTTGGGATTCGCTCCACCTTACGGTATCGCAGCCCTTTGTACCGGCCATTGTAGCATGCGTGAAGCCCAAGACATAAGGGGCATGATGATTTGACGTCATCCCCACCTTCCTCCGAGTTGACCCCGGCAGTCTCCTATGAGTCCCCGGCATAACCCGCTGGCAACATAGAACGAGGGTTGCGCTCGTTGCGGGACTTAACCCAACATCTCACGACACGAGCTGACGACAACCATGCACCACCTGTACACCGACCACAAGGGGGCGACCATCTCTGGCCGTTTCCGGTGTATGTCAAGCCTTGGTAAGGTTCTTCGCGTTGCATCGAATTAATCCGCATGCTCCGCCGCTTGTGCGGGCCCCCGTCAATTCCTTTGAGTTTTAGCCTTGCGGCCGTACTCCCCAGGCGGGGCGCTTAATGCGTTAGCTACGACACAGAAACCGTGGAAAGGTCCCTACATCTAGCGCCCAACGTTTACGGCATGGACTACCAGGGTATCTAATCCTGTTCGCTCCCCATGCTTTCGCTCCTCAGCGTCAGTTACGGCCCAGAGATCTGCCTTCGCCATCGGTGTTCCTCCTGATATCTGCGCATTCCACCGCTACACCAGGAATTCCAATCTCCCCTACCGCACTCTAGTCTGCCCGTACCCACTGCAAGCCCGAGGTTGAGCCTCGGGATTTCACAGCAGACGCGACAAACCGCCTACGAGCTCTTTACGCCCAATAATTCCGGACAACGCTTGCACCCTACGTATTACCGCGGCTGCTGGCACGTAGTTAGCCGGTGCTTTTTCTGCAGGTACCGTCACTTTCGCTTCTTCCCTACTAAAAGAGGTTTACAACCCGAAGGCCGTCATCCCTCACGCGGCGTTGCTGCATCAGGCTTTCGCCCATTGTGCAATATTCCCCACTGCTGCCTCCCGTAGGAGTCTGGGCCGTGTCTCAGTCCCAGTGTGGCCGGTCACCCTCTCAGGCCGGCTACCCGTCGTCGCCTTGGTGAGCCATTACCTCACCAACAAGCTGATAGGCCGCGAGTCCATCCCCAACCAAAAAATCTTTCCACCACCAGACCATGCGGCCAGTGATCATATCCAGTATTAGACGTCGTTTCCAACGCTTATCCCAGAGTCAGGGGCAGGTTACTCACGTGTTACTCACCCGTTCGCCACTAATCCACCCAGCAAGCTGGGCATCATCGTTCGACTTGCATGTGTTAAGCACGCCGCCAGCGTTCGTCCTGAGCCAGGATCAAACTCTCCGTAAAAAAATACAGACCCAACACCCGAAGGCATCAGACCGAGTTGATTCTGACTGTTGACTGTCTACTGACAATCTTCAATCCAAAAGGAATTGCTTCATGACCCAGTCAGCAAGCCGACCAGGCACGAGGTCAATCAATAAATTGGCATTGACAATGTGCACGCTGTTGAGTTCTCAAGGACCAGACGCACT